>NZ_CP022188.1:1527166-1832599 GCF_003111665.1 Parazoarcus communis
GGCGGTGATACGCGGCCGTGGCCGCTTGGCGGGATCAGCCAGCGTTGCGGCCAATTGCGTTGGCCAGATTGCACACGGCGGCACCGACGCCTTCGAGCATGTCACGGGTGCGGTCGTCCGCGATGCTGCCATCGGCGCCGAGCACTTTGTTGGCAGCAGGAACGGCGGCCTGCTCGGGGACGACGACCAGGCCCAGGTTCGACAGATACAGCCGCGCATGCTGCATCGCGCGGATGCCGCCCAGTGCGCCGGGCGAGGCGGTGATCAGGCCGGCAGGCTTGCCGCGCAGGTGAATGGTGCCAGGCTTGCCGCTACCGTCAGGCAGCGGACGCGACACCCAGTCGAGGGTGTTTTTCAGCAGCGGGGTGAAGAAGCCGTTGTATTCGGGGGTGGCGACGATGACGCCGTCGTGTTCGGCGAACAGTCGCTGCAGGCGTGCCGCCGCCTCGGGCAAACCCTCGCTGGCTTCGAGATCGCCGTCGTAGAGGGGCATGACGAAGTTGCGCGGTTCGACGAAGGTGACATCGGCACCGGCATTCTTCGCCCCCTTGATGGCCACCGCGAGGGCGCGACGATTGAAGGAGTCCTGGCGGGCGCTACCGCAGAGTGCGAGAAGGCGAGTGCGGGTCATCGTCGTTTCCTGGTGATGTGGATCATGCTTGGGATCAGCTGAGTGACCACCTGCCGCAGCCTTGGTTCAGCCACGGTGGTGGTCGTGTTGGGTCGAGGTCATGCTTTCGTGCCACGCGTTGTGCACGGCTTCGGCGAATAGTACTGGCATGGCGTGCCGGACGCAGCCAGCACCTCGCGCCACGGCTGAGTCCGGCTCTTGAAATGCAGGGCGTGGCACCCATAAGGCAGGGCCGTATCGTGGGTGATGAAGTAGTGCGTGCAGCGGAAGCACTGCCTGTCGTGCGGAGGGACGTCCATTTGCAGGGTGCGGGGATTGGATGCGCAAAGAGCCTTGTATTGGGATCTTATCAGTCAATTCATAGCGCTGCGGGCGCCCGGATCCACGGGGACGCGCGGACCGTGAGCAGCATCGGACGTGACGAAGGTTTGACACTGCTCCATGAATACCATAAAGTAAATTTCGGAACAAAAAGTTCCATTTTATTGTTGCTTCTGCTTGATGTTCGTGAAGTGCAGAACCAAAGCGGCAGTAACAAGACAACCTGCTAGACGGAGCGCTGGCCCATGAATATCGGCAACCTTCAGCTCAACTGGCTTCGTACCTTTGAGGCGTCCGGGCGGCTCCTGAGTTTTTCGCTCGCGGCCGAAGAGCTGAACCTGAGCCAGTCCGCCGTGAGTCAGCAGATCAAGCTGCTTGAGCACAAGCTTGGCAAGGAGCTGTTCTTGCGCAAGACGCGCTCGCTGCAGCTGACCACCGAGGGGCGTGCGCTTCTTGACGTCGTCAGGGAAGGTCTGCAGCGGCTCAACGCGGGCATGAGCAGTATTTTCAGCTCCTCGGCGGATGGTGTGCTGGAGCTGCACGTCAACAATACCTTCGGCGAGCTCTGGCTCGCGCCACGGATTGGCCGCTTCATCGCTCACCGCCCGCAGCTTTCGGTGCGCATGCTGCAGACGAACTGGGACCTCGAGTACGAGGCGGCCAACACGGAACTGGAGATTCGTTACGGAACTGGCAGCTGGCCGGGGTTTGAGACGCGTAGTCTGTTGCCCCGGATCTTGCGCCCGTATTGCTCGATATCGCTTGCAAACAAGCTTCGCAGCGCGGACGGCTTCGAGCAGACCGCGCTGATCGATGTGCTCGGCACGCCGAATGGGTGGCTCGACTGGAAACGTATCTATTGCCCGGAAACCGCCGAGCACCCGGCACGAATCCATGTCGACAGCTATGCCATTGCGGCCAGTATGGCCATCGAGGGGATCGGCGCCTGTCTGCTCTACGACGATTTTGTGAGTGGCTCAAGGCTTGAGCCGTTCCTGGTGTGCCCTTTCGACGCACCGATCAGCTGTGATGCTGGCTACTACCTCACGTGGCGGAGCGACAAACCGCTGTCGGCCGCGGCAACCGAGTTCTGTGCCTGGCTCGACCTGGAGCCTTCCTGCATATCGGGTTGATGCCCCGCTGCAATGGAAACCGCCGCATGCGGGTGCATACGGCGGATCAGGTCAGATGCTGCATTTCGTGGGCGGCCGCGGTCGCCCGTTCGCCTTACATTTCGGGCGGCCAGACAAAGTCGGGGCGCAGGCCTGCGTGGACGGGCAGGCCGTCATCCGGCGCCGTCCCGCTTGCTGCCGGACCCCTGTTGGCGTGATAGGTCGCCGAAGGAAACGATGCGTCGTAGCCCATCAGTGCGGGAATGACCCCGCGGATGCGGCCCAGCTTGTCACCGATCATGATCGGTGCGTTGCACGTCCGGCATGTTGCGAACACCAGCGGGTTCGATGGGTCCTCGCTGTCGAAAGGCTGACGCTCGACCAGATCGATGTTCTCGACGACGAGTTCGTCATGGTTGAAATAGGCGACTTGTGCCGACGCCTGGCCGGTAACGCGCTGGGTGGCGGCGCCATGGCAGATGTGGTTGTCGATCGGTGCGTGATCTGAATGGGTGCGGATGTGAGCGCATCCGCCTTCGAACTTGTGTGACATGGCGTGTCCGTTTATGGGGCTGGATTGGTTCGTTTGCCCCTCGCCTGCATGGGAGATGACTCCATGCAGGCGAGCGGGGCGTTTTCGCATTGCGTGCAACGGGCGCGGCAGCCGCGTCAGGCGGGATCGAGCAGCGGCCGGTTCTTGCGGAAGGCCTGCTTGCGAATGATCTTGCCGTCACTCAGCGTGAACAGGTCCACGCTGTCGGCGTGGTGTCTGCGGCCATCGGCCTGAGTGGCGATGAAGGTCGATTCCGACACGATGCGTTCCTGCGCGAAGTAGTGCTTCCCGTTGAGCCACTGGACATCGGGCATCGCACCCCAGGTGGCTTCGAACTGGGCCTTGACGGCCTCCTTGCCGACAATCCGGGTGCCGTAGGCTTCCGGGCCTGAGACGGTGTCAAAGACGATGTCGTCGTGAAAGTAGGGCATGATCACGTCGATGTCGTGCCGGTTGAAGGCGTCGAACAGATCGTTCAATTCTGCTTCTGTCATCAGCATTGCTCCTGGAATAAAGTTGTTTTCGTGTTGCGCCCTGTGGGCGCATTGCGTGTGGAGTGAAGGGCTTGCAGGCCGTCAGGACGCGGCGCCAACGCTTGGCACCAGATGGCCTTGCGCCGGTCCCCGGTGCGGGGCGGCAGGCTGTTGTTCCGGGCCGGGGTGCGGCTCCATCTGCCCCGCCTTGGCCATGCGGAGCATTCGATTCACCGAGACGATGTAGGCGATGCCAACCACGAAGAATGGCGCGCCGACCACAATCGCCAGTGACTTGATTGCGGTGAAGCCACCGGAGAGCTGGAATACGATCCCGGTCAGCCCGATCACCACGCCCCACAGCAGACGCATCGACACCCGCGGGTTCTCTTCACCGTTGGAGACCTGCATGGCCACGAAGAATGACGCCGAGTCGGAAGTTGTTACGGCAAACACGATGGTGCAGAACAGCACCGCAAGGCTCAGCCACCAGCCGTGAGGCATGCTGTTGAGCAGCATGTACACACCGGCCTCAGGGTTCTTCTGAACGCCTTCCCATAGGGGCGCAATGCCGTTTACCTCGGTGTAGCCAGCCGAGCCCCCCCACACGCTGAACCAGATGATGGCCAGTACCATGGGTACAAAGGTGGTGCCGAAGACGAACTCCCGCAGCGTGCGGCCTTTCGAGATGCGCGCGATGAAGCCGCCGCAGAACGGAATGTAGGACACGTACCAGAGCCAGTAGAAAATCACCCACCAGCCAAGCCATTCGCGCTGCTGGACGTTGCCGGCATCGCTCCAGAACGACATCGTCAGCATGGAGCCGAAGTAGTCACCGAACTGCTGCGTGGTGAGGTTGAGCAGGTAGTGAATGGGCGCGTTTCCGAACAGGAGCAGCGCCAGTACGATCAGGCCTGCAATCACCATGTTGGCGACGCTCAGCATCTTGATGCCCTTCTCGACGCCGGTTGCAGCCGATGCGACATAGGCCACGATGACGCCCATCATGACCATGACCTTTCCGAAGTTGCCCAGTTCGATCTCGAACAAGGTGGAAATGCCGTAGCTGATGGATGCAACGCCGAGGCCGATCATGGTGGCGTTACCGCCGATCGTCCCCAGAATGCCAAGCCCGTTGGCGAGACGGCCCCAGATGCTGCTGTTGCAACGGTCACCAAGGATGCCGTACAGGCCTGTCGCGACGGTGAGCGGTTTGCCGAGGCGATAGGCGGGAAAGGCAATCGCCCAGGCCGCCACGGCGTACAAGGCCCAGCCATGCATGCCCCAGTCGAGCAGTGTGATCTGCACCGCCTTGGCAATGCCAGCAGCTTGCCCGGCAGCGCCCATGTCGATGACGTGAGAGGATTCGTGCAGATGGGTCAGGGGCTCGGCGACGCTGAAGAACACGAATCCGATCCCCAGACCGCAACAGAACAGCATCGACACCCACGAACCGAACGAAAACTCGGGCACGGCATCGTCCTTGCCCAGCTTCAGGTCGCCATAGGGGCTGATGGCAAGATACAGGCAGAAGAACAGCGTGATGCCAACGCCAAGCAGAAAGCTCCAGCCGAAGTTGAAGATCAGGAAGTTCCGGATGCTCACCAGCCATGTGCCCGTGCTCTCGGGCATGAGCAGCGCACAGGCCATGATCGCGACGTAGACCGTCAGTACCGGCCAGAACAGGGTGTGGTCATATTCGCCGAATAGCCGCGTCGTCAAACTGCTGCTGGGCGGACTCTGTCTAATTATGGTTTTCATCGTTGTCTCCTCTTGAGGACGTACTTCCGCGAGATCTCGGGGGCGCCTTTTCGGCTGGCGCCTTATTGTTCGCGGAGCATGTTTTGCGGTGTCACAACTGGATGTCGGTGGTCATCTCCCAATTAGTCCGAACGGGTGGCGGGTTTCAAAACACACCCGCCATCCCTGCGCGCTCAGGCAAACTTGTCGCGCAAGGAGAAGTAGGTATAAAGCGCGTGCTGCCCAAGTCGCCGAAGCGGCCGGAGCGGGTGGCTCGGCAGCGGAGAGCTGAAGATCGGCAGGTCGCTGTCAGCCAGGCTTTTTCCTGCAATCAGGTTCGCAAGCTGCTTCGAGGCATAGGCGGAGAAGGACACGCCGTTGCCTGAATAGCCTTGTGAATAGAACACCTGCTGTTTGGGATCGGGCTGAACGATGCGCGGCATCATGTCGTGCGAGATATCCATCCAGCCGTGCCAGAAGAAGGGCGTTTCGATACCCTCCAGCGCCGGAAACTTGCGCGCAATGGCCTCCTGGACCACGCGCAGATGCTTCGGGTTGTCTGCATCACCGCCGGTGATGGCGCTGCGCGTGCCGATCTGCAAGCGCTTCTCGGGCAGATAGCGGTAGTAGTAGCGCAGCTTGCGCGTGTCGGTTGTGAGCAGGGTGGAGCGAAAACCGCAGGCGGCGATCTCGTCATCGGTCAGTTCGCGCGTCACGACCGAGTTGGCCATGATCGGCATCACCTTGTAGGCGGTCAGCTTGTGCAGGTTCGGGCTGGTGTAGCCGGCGGTACAGATGCCAACCGCCTTCGCCCGTACCGTGCCGCCCGGCGTGCGCAGATGATGTACGCGATCGACCGTGGTCCAGTTCTGAACCGGGCTGCCGGTGTGGATCCGGGCGCCGAGCCGGCGTGCGACCCGCGCATAGCCATAGGCCAGCTTCAGCGGTTGCACCGCGATGCCGACCGGTTCAAGCATCGCGCCCTGGCACTCCTGATCGCCGATGTATTCGTTGAGGACCGTGTCGCGTGTCAGCAGGCGCGTCCTGTAGCCAAGAATTTCGTTGCACAGGCGCGACTCGGCTTCGAGCCCCGCCATCGCCTTCGGACTGTGTGCGATCAGCAGGTTGCCCTCGCCATGCGGCTCGCAGTCGATCTCCGCATCCTCGGTCATCGCCCGGAACACCTCATAACCTTCAAGGCTGTTGTTGTGCAGGCGGCGCGCCACATCTGCCCCCCACTTCTGCACCCACTGGCTTCGGCTCAGTCGCCCCCAGGCCAGATGTCCCTGGCCGCCATTGCGACTCGTGCAGCCCCAGCCGATCTGGTTCGCCTCGAGAACAACGGCCTTGATGCCATGCTCCCGTGCCAGAAACAGGGCGGTTGCCAGGCCGGTGAAGCCGCCGCCGATGAGCACGACATCGGCTTCAATGTCGCCGGAGACCGGGCCATCGTCTGCGGGCGGTTCGCCTGCGTGAAAACGCCAGTAGGTCGGTGAGTAGTCGGTCGCCGTGCCAGGTGACTTGGCATACAGGGGATCGTAGGTCGGATCGTAGGGTCTGGGGGTACGCATACGGCTTGTTCACCTTGTCAGTGCAGATCGCGTTGTTGCGCGCGCTCCGCGTTGAAATATCGACGGCTTCCTGGCTCAGGAAACGCGTTGTTCCCATGCGGCTGCATCGCCGGAGGCAAGAACGACGCTTGCGTTCTGAGCGCGGCTGATGCCGGCTGCACCGAACGCATCCCGCTGATGAGTTCTGCCTTGGCCTGCATTCTTGGGTAACCGGTGACACGCGACAAACGTTCAATTTGCTGTCTATGAATTAGATATTCTTATGTGTGAATAAATGAGGTGGATGTTGCTCTGCGCTACGGGGCCTGCGGCAAGTGCTGGCACGGTGAACCACGGTGGGCATAACATTGGCCCATGTGCGCCAACTACAGACCCGCCAGCAGGGACGCGCTGTCCGCCTTTCCGCTGCCGCCGCCAGACTTCCCCTATGGCGAGGCCTACCCTGGCTCGATCGTGCCGATCGTGAGCAACTTCGCCCCGCGGGAGTGGGTGCCGGCATGCTTTGGCCTGGTGCCGGGGTGGGCGAAGGACGCCAGGATCGCCCGCTCCACCTACAACGCGCGGGCCGAAACCGTTGGCGAAAAGCCCTCTTTCAGGGATGCGTGGCGGCGTGGGCAACTGTGCATCATCCCGGCGACTGAGATCTACGAACCGTGCTACGAATCCGGCACGGCCGTCCGTTGGCGGATTGCCAGGGCGGACGGAAAACCCATGGGCATTGCCGGAATCTGGGCGCACCGAGAGGACGCGGGCGAGCTGCCAGCCTGGTCAATGTCGATGCTCACCATCAATGCAGACAACGACCCGGTCATGCAGCGCTTTCACAAGCCTGAGGATGAGAAGCGCTCGGTGGTGATCCTGCCGGACGATCTGTGGGGTAACTGGCTGCGTGCCAGATCCGAGCAGGAAGCCCGGGAGATGCTGCGGCTTTATCCGGCTGATGCGCTGAGCGTGGAGGCTTCACCCAGATAGCGGACTGGGGGCCTCAAACCGCGGCTGCGCGCGGCATTGCGCGACAGGCGCACGCATGGATCCATTGGCCAAGTGGCCCGGGAGTGCGTAGAGTGGTGGTTAGCGAGTCAGGCGGCGCAGTCGGTTGCTCCGGTGTGCTGCTTGCCTTTCTGAAAAAGAACACTCCGAACAGAAAGGGAGGAACACATGGCCGAGCCTGCTGGCGTCAAATTCTCATCCGCGCTGATTTCCGTCGCGCTGACCCTGATCATCTGGTTTGTGATACCCGTACCCGAGGGGGTCGATCCCAAGGCGTGGCATTTATTGGCGCTCTTCGTGGGCACCATCGCGGCGATTATCGGCAAGGCGATGCCGATCGGCGCGATCGCGATCGTTGCAATCATGCTTGTGGCGATCACCGGCGTCACCAGCCCGAAGCCAGGTGATGCGCTCAAGGATGCGCTGAGCGGATTTTCCAACAGCCTGATCTGGCTGATCGGTATCGCTATCATGATCTCCCGCGGTCTCTCCAAGTCGGGACTGGGGTCGCGTATCGCGTACTGGTTCATCTCCATCTTTGGCAAGAAGACCCTCGGTATCGGCTATGCACTCGCCGCGTCGGAGACCTTGATCGCCCCGGTGACGCCCAGCAACACGGCCCGCGGCGGGGGCATCATCCATCCGATCATGCGGCCGATCGCAGCAGGGTTTGGCTCCGATCCGGAGCAGGGCACCGAGAAGAAGATGGGGCGCTTTCTCGCGCTCGTGAACTACAACACCAACCCCATCACATCCGCGATGTTCATCACCGCAACCGCACCGAATCCGCTTGTGGTCAAGCTGATCTCGGACGCCACCGGTGCCGGGATCAGCATCACCTGGGGCCAATGGGCTCTGGCGGCGCTGGTGCCCGGCATCATCGCGCTGATCCTGATGCCGCTGGTCGTGTATTACATGTGCCCGCCCGAGCTCAAGGAAACGCCAGAGGCGCCGAAGTTCGCGAGGGAGAAACTCGCGGAGATGGGGCCGCTGAATCGCAGCGAAATGATCATGATCAGCGTGTTCGCGCTGTTGCTGGTGCTGTGGGCGGGCATTCCGGCGATGATCTTCGGCAAGGAATACGCGCTCGATGCAACGACGGTAGCGTTTCTTGGACTGTCGATCCTGCTCGTGACCAATGTGCTCACCTGGAACGACGTCCTTACGGAGAAAGGCGCCTGGGACACCATCGTGTGGTTTGCTGCACTGGTCATGATGGCGAGCTTCCTCGGCAAGCTCGGCCTCATCCAGTGGTTCTCGGAGCAGATCCAGGGCGGGATCGAAAGCACGGGCGTCGGCTGGGTCGGTGCGACCCTGTTGCTGGTGGGTGTGTATTTCTACGCGCACTACTTCTTTGCGAGCACCACCGCACATATCACGGCCATGTTCGGCGCCTTCTTCACTGCAGGCATCGCACTTGGTGCGCCGCCGATGTATCTGGCGCTCCTGATGGCCGGTGCGTCCTCGCTGATGATGTCGCTGACGCACTACGGCACAGGCACTGCACCCATCATCTTCGCCTCAGGCTATGTCACGCTCAAGGAATGGTGGCAGGTGGGCTTTGTGGTGAGCGTGGTCAATCTCACCATCTGGGCCGTCATCGGCGGCCTGTGGTGGAAAGTGCTGGGTTACTGGTAAGCGCAAGGCTGCGGTAGCGGTGCACCCGTTGCCGCGTCACGCACCGCTACTCGGCCTGAGTCGGCGGATCTCGTTCAATTGATTTGCGCTCGGAGTCCCCTGTGCCGGGGGGCTCCGAGTACCGTTCTGGTCCCCCTGCAACGGCGGTTCGTGTTCACCCCGAGCCGCACGGGGCCTCGGCAATCCGACGGTCGCGTTCTGCGATCTGCCGGACCGTTTCGACCCGAAACGCTTCCATGTCACGCCACCGCGACTCCTGCGCATCCATAAGCACGTCCGTCGCACCTCACATCGTCAGTGACCGGTGACCAAAGCCATCGGCCGGTGCTCGCAGGCAATGCGCCTTTTAGATAAAGAGTTTATTTAGCTCGTGCAAATTAAGATTAGCTTTTTATTTTTCATGCCCATGCCCAGAATCGCCACATGGCTGATCGCTGCCGAATTCGCTGGTGATCCTTCAGCTGACTGCTGCGGACATCGCGAATCTGAATCTGAATGCTTGGCGAGGTGGGAAAAAATGACGAAAACTCTTGCGGTAAGCGTGTGGCGGGGTAAGGAGGAGGGCGACTTCGTTACCTATGAAGTGCCGCGCCGCGACAATCAGACTGTGCTTGACGTGATTACCCACATTCAACGCAATGTGGATCACACCCTGTCGTACCGCTTCGCGTGCCGCGTGGGGATGTGTGGCTCGTGCGCGATGACGGTCAATGGAAAGGCAATGTGGACCTGCCGCACCCATGTGTCGCAGGTCGCCGACAACGGCAAGCTCGAACTCGCGCCCTTGTCGAACCTGCCGGTCGTCAAGGATCTGGTGACCGACATGCGCGACTTTTTCGACAAGTGGGCGCGCGGCATGGGGCAGTTCAAGGGTAGCCGGACGCGCAACGACGATTTCGAAAAGGTCCAGCCCGACTCGAAAGCCAGAAAGGCCGCTGATGCCGGCATCGAGTGCATTGGCTGTGGTGTCTGTTACGGCTCCTGCGATGTGGTGAGCTGGCGCCCTGACTATCTGGGCCCTGCGGCGCTGAATCGCGCATGGACCCTCGTCAATGACCAGCGTGACGTGCAGTCGGCGCAGCGCCTGAGCGTCGTTGCGGGTGATGCGGGTTGTCACTCCTGCCATACGCAGGGCACATGCACCGAGCGCTGCCCGAAGCAGCTGGCCCCGACCGCAAGCATCGCAGGCCTGAAGCGCCTGCTGATGACGTCCAGTGCCGGAGGTAAGTGATGAGTCAGGCCGAGACAAAAAGACGCCAGTGGTATGTCCAGCGCATCAGCGCGATGGTGCTCGCGTGCTGTGTGGTGGCGCATCTGGCGATCATGATTTACGCGGTGAGAGGCGGTCTGAGCGGCGCCGAGATTCTGGAGCGAACCCAGGGCAGCTGGCTGTTCGGGGCCTTCTACGCGGTGTTCGTCCTTGGCTGCGCCGCCCATGTGCCGGTCGGTGTGACCAACATTGCTGAAGAGTGGTTTGGTGTTCGAGGGTTCAAGTCGGTGTTGATCGCGCAGCTATTCACCTGGGGAATCCTGATCCTCGGCCTGCGCGCCGTATGGGGAGTGATCGCATCATGAAGCGAACGAATGATTCACGCGCGCGCAACCATGCCGCGTACTGGGCTTTCCTGATGCACCGCGTGTCGGGACTGGCGCTGGCGCTGTTCCTGCCCGTGCATTTCTGGGCGCTCGGACAGGCGATCAAAGGGACGGCAGCGCTGGATGGTTTCCTGCAGTTCGCCGATCAGCCCCTGTTCAAGTTCGCGGAGTGGGGGCTGGTCGTGCTCCTGTCCCTGCACATGATGTGCGGCGTGCGGCTGCTGCTGATCGAACTCAGGCCGTGGTCGGGTCTGCGCAAGAACTGGATCACCGGCGCAGTGGGTTTCAGCCTCGCAACGGGTATGGCTTTCGGGCTGGCGTTGATTCGCTAGACCCAGGATAAGAAGACAGGAGAAGACACGCTATGAAAGTTGATTTGAACACCGTTGAAGAGGTCTCGAAAGAGCTCTACATCCGGGCACTGAAGCTGCTGCCTCCCGATATCAAGGACGGATTCACCCAGCTCGCCGCGACTGAAACCGGTGCGACGGCCAAGAGCGTACTCGCGACCATCATGACCAATATCGAGGTCGCCGAGAACACCAACAACATGCTGTGCCAGGACACCGGCGTGCCGATCTACAACGTGACGATCGGCGACGGCGTCGAGGTCAGCGGTCATGCGTTGATGCAGGCCATTCGCCGGGGCTGCGAACGTGCAACCCGCGAGCACCCGCTGCGCTCCTCAGTCGTGCATCCGCTGACGCGAAAGAACAATCACTCCTCGTGCGGCATCGAGGTGCCGGTGATTCACATCGACTACTCGGACACGCCGGATGAGCTGACCATCAAGATGGTGCCAAAGGGCAGTGGTTCGGAGAACAACTCCTTCCTGAAGATGGCCATCCCCGCCGAGGGCATCGATGCGATCAAGACCTTCGTCATCGACTGCGTGATCAATGCGGGCGGCAAGACCTGCCCGCCGACCATTGTCGGCGTTGGCCTCGGTGGCACCTCGGATCTGTGCGTCGCGCTCGCCAAGCGGGCCTCGACGCGCCAGCTTGGCACTGTCTGCGCAGACCCCGAAGGCGCGAAGCTGGAGGCCGAGCTGTCGGCGGCAATCAACCGCCTCGGCGTCGGCCCGCAGGGGCTCGGCGGCGACTCGACGGCGTTTGCCGTGCATATCGAGCTCGCGCATACGCACATCACGATGAACCCGATCGCGGTAAACATGCAGTGCCATTCGGCGCGCCGCGCAAAGGCCACCCTCTCGCCGGCAGGCGTCACTTACGGATTCTGACCATGGCCCACTACGAACTCGAAACGCCGGTGAGCGAGGCGCAGATCCGCAAGCTTCGCGTCAACGACACCGTTACCCTGCACACAACCCTTTTCGGCATCCGCGATGCAACGCAGATCCACCTGTTCGATCACGGTCGCAGCACGCGATTCGACCTGTCCGGCCATGCCGTCATCCATACCGCACCGAACGTGCGCAAGGTCGAACCGAGCACGGAATACCCGGCGGGCTACGCGCCGGTGTGTATCGGCACGACGACCTCCGATCGCATGGAGCGCTTTACCCGCCCGCTGATGACGCAATACGGCGTGCGCATGATCGTCGGCAAGGGCGGCATGCGCGAAGGCTCGCTTGCTGCATTTGAGGAACTCGGCGGCGTCTATCTCGCGATCGTCGGCGGCACGGCCGCGCTGGAGACGACCTGGATCGAGCAGATCGAGGATGTAGACCTCGATGATCTGAATCCGGAATCGCTGTGGAAATTCCGCATCCGGAATTTCGGGCCGCTGCTGGTGGCGATGGACAGCCACGGCAACAGCCTCTACAACGTCGTTCGCAGTGACGTCGAGCGCAACCGTGCCAGCGCGCTGGCCAGCCTTGGAGTCCAGTCGTCATGAGCATCAAGCGAGTTTCCACCGACATCCTGATTCTCGGCTCCGGCGGTGCCGGGCTGTTTGCCGCCTTGCACGCGCATCAGCAGGCGCCGGAGCTGTCGATTACCGTCGCAGTCAAGGGCTTGCTTGGCAAATGCGGCTGCACGCGCATGGTGCAGGGCGGCTACAACGTCGCGCTGGCGACGGGCGACTCCGTCGAGCGTCACTTCATGGACACGATCGAGGGCAGCAAGTGGCTCTCCAATCAGGATCTGGCCTGGACCCTGGTCACGAAGTCGGTCGAGCGCATCCACGAACTCGAGAACGAACTTGGCTGCTTCTTCGACCGCAACCCCGACGGCACGGTGCATCAGAAGGCGTTCGCAGGTCAGACCTTCGACCGCACGGTGCACAAGGGCGACCTGACCGGTATCGAGATCATCAACCGCCTGGCCGAGCAGGTCTGGTCACGCGGGATCAACCGGCTCGAAGAGCACCGGGCAGTCGATCTGATCAAGACGGCCGATGGCAAGTCACTTGCCGGGGTGCTGATGATCGACATGCGCAGCGGCGAGTTCGTGTTCGTTCAGGCGAAAGCGGTGCTGCTTGCAACCGGCGGCGGGCCAACCATGTATCGCTTCCACACGCCGTCTGGCGACAAGAGCTGCGACGGCCTGGCAATGGCGCTGCGCGCAGGGCTGCCGCTGCGGGACATGGAAATGGTGCAGTTCCATCCGACGGGACTGCTCGCCGGCACCCACACCCGGATGACGGGGACCGTCCTCGAAGAGGGCTTGCGCGGCGCCGGCGGCTGGTTGCTCAACGGCAACAAGGAGCGCTTCATGGTGAACTATGACCCACGCGAAGAGCGGGCGACGCGCGACATCGTTTCGCGCTCGATCTTCTCGGAGATGCGCGCGGGCCGCAAAACGCCGAACGGCGGGGCATACATCCAGATGAGCCACCTTGGCCCGGAGAAGGTGCGCAAGCAGTTCAAGGGCATGGTCGATCGCTGTGCAGACTGCGGCTTCGATCTTGCCGGCGATCTCGTCGAGGTGGTGCCGACCGCGCACTACATGATGGGTGGCCTGGTTTTCCGTCCTGACTGTACGACACATCTGACCGGGCTGTTTGCGGCTGGGGAGGATACCGGCGGCGTGCATGGGGCCAATCGCCTCGGCGGCAATGGTGTTGCCAACTCGACGGTATTCGGCGGCATCGCCGGCGACAGCATGGCCCGCTGGGTCAAGGACAACCCTGCGGAGCGCGCTCCGGACGAGGCGGCGATCATGCGCAGCATCGCCGCACATGAGGCGCCGCTCAAGCAGCCCTCAGGTGATCTCGAGGCCATTCGTGAAGCGCTCTACGAATGCATGTGGACCGACGTCGGCATTCTGCGCGACGCTGCAGGGCTTACTCGCGCACAGGCGAAACTTGCCGAACTGGACGTCGAGCTGTCCAGCGCGGGCGTGGGCACCGAGGATCGCAGCTTCAATCTGACCTGGCATGACTGGCTCAATCTCAAGAGTCTGGTTTCCGTCAGCAAGGTCATCGCAAAGGCGGCACTCGCCCGCGAGGACTCGCGCGGTGCGCATTTCAGGGAGGATTTTCCTTCGACCAGCGATCTCGAAGCGTCGTCGTATACCGTCGCGCGCCTGGTCGGTGACGAAATCGTGCTGGCGCGGGAAGCCGTCCAGTTCTCCCGCGTTCGACCGGGGGAGTCCTTGCTTGAGGTCTGATCCGGCTGGCCGGGGATCGTCACCGCGCAGCACGCACGGCGTGGTGTCGCGATGACGATCCCCTATGACACGATTCTCTTCGCTGCCCTCATCATCACTTCGGCCTTCGCAGTCTTCGGACTCACGGGGTTCGGGTCATCGATTGTGGCGGTGCCCTTTCTCGCGCAGTTCTTCCCGCTGCACTTCGTGGTGCCGCTCATGGCCTTGCTCGAGCCGTGTGTGGCACTGCTGTTCGGGACTCGAAACCACCGGGCGGTGAGCAGGCCCGAGATTCTGCGCATGCTGCCGTTCCTGCTGTGCGGCATGGCGGTTGGAAGCATCGTGCTTGTGACCGTGCCCGAACAGATCCTTCTGTTTGGGCTGGGCGGCTTCGTGCTTGCCTACGTGTGCTGGACACTGCTGTCGAAGCCAGGCGAGCAGCTGGCTTCCGCCGCCTGGGCCGCACCAAGCGGCCTGGTCGGCGGCATGTTCAGCGCCGTGTTCGGCACCGGCGGGCCGGTCTATGTGATGTATCTGGCGCGTCGGCTGCGCGACAAGGACACTCTTCGTGCCACCATCGCGATCGCCATACTGCTGAGCGGCCTGGTGCGTCTGGGCATTTTTTCAGTGTCGGACCTGTACCACAGTGAAGTGTTGTGGCTGGCTGCAATGCTCATCCCGTGCGCCTTGTTCGGCCTCTACGCCGGGACCTTGCTGTACCGGCGGCTGCCCGCCCGCAGGGTCGTGCATGCAGTCTATGTCGTCCTTGTGGTTGGCGGACTGAACCTGATTGTCCGTGCCGCCGGGATGTGACGCACACGCCCTGTCTCAAGCCTTGTTCGTGCGCGCATCGCGTTCTGTCTTGCCACTTCTGTTCTGTCTGACCTGAGCCACGCCCATTGCCGACCCGGCAATGGGCGTGAGCGTTTGATCAGCCCAGTCCGCCCTCGCAGACGTACTTGATGTGCTGGTAGTCGGCAAGACCATGCACCGAGCCCTCGCGGCCATAACCGGACTCCTTGACGCCACCGAAGGGTCCGGCCTCTGAGGCCACCCCACCCTCGTTGACGCCGACGATGCCCGTCTCCAGCGCCTTGGTCACGCGCCAGATCCGCTTCGCGTCGTTGGTGTAGAAGTAGGCCGCGAGGCCGTAGGAGGTGTCGTTGGCGAGTGCGATCACGTCTGCTTCGTCGCTGAATCGTGTCACCGCCACCACCGGGCCGAAGGTCTCTTCGCATGCGCAGGCCATCGTTGCGTCCGCGTCGGTGAGCAGCGTGGGGGCGTAGAACTGCGGCCCAAGTTCCGTGAGGCGACGTCCGCCGCTCACCAGGCGTGCGCCCTTGGCCAGGGCGTCGGCCACATGGGCCTCGATCTTGGCCACTGCACGTTCATTGATCATCGGGCCGATCTGGGAATCTGCCTGCGCAGCCGGGCCGACCTTCAAGGCCTCGATGCGCGCGCGAAGCCGGCTCATGAACGCGTCGTGCACCGACGCATGGACGAAGACCCGGTTCGGGGAGACGCAGGTCTGACCGCCATTGCGGAACTTGGAAACCATCAGGCCCTGGACTGCCGCATCCAGATCCGCATCCTCGAAGACGATGAAGGGGGCGTTGCCGCCGAGCTCGAGCGAGACCTTCTTGAGCGTATCGGCCGAGCGGCGCGCCAGATGCTTGCCGACGGCGGTGGAGCCCGTGAAGCTGATCTTGCGCACACGCGGATCGTCGAGCCAGGCGTCCACGACCTCGGGGGTGCGATCGCGCGACGCGGTGACGATGTTCAGCACACCCGCCGGGAAGCCTGCTTCTGCAGCGAGCCCGACCAGGGCCAGCGCGCTCAGGGGTGCGTCCTCCGCCGGCTTGCACACCACAGTGCAGCCCGCGGCCAGCGCCGGCGCGATCTTGCGCGCGATCATCGCCGCCGGAAAGTTCCACGGGGCCACCGCGGCGACGACGCCGACCGGTTCCCGCAGCGCCAGCATGCGCCGCCCCGGGACCGGAGCGGGAATGACATCGCCGTTGGCGCGCGTGGCTTCTTCGGCAAACCACTCGATGTAGCTGGCCGCGTACATGACTTCGGCGATTGCCTCGGCCAGCGGCTTGCCCTGCTCACGCGACAGAATGCGGCCGAGGTCGGTCTTGTGAGCGACGACGAGATCGTTCCAGCGCTTCAGGCATTGCGCACGTTCCTTCGCCGGTACCTCGCACCACGTGGCAAAGGCCGCATGCGCAGCATCCGCCGCGGCGCGCGCATCCGTGGCCCGCCCGTCGGGCACTTGCGCGACCAGGCTCCCGTCGGCCGGATTGGTGACGTCGAGCACACGGTCGCAGTCGGACAACCACTTTCCGTCAATGTAATGGGCGCTGCGTTGCAGCTGCGGATTCTCGAGGGCCAGCGTCATGCGTGTCTCCTGTGCGCCGGTCGCGGCCGGCGAGATGTTGTGAATGGAAATTTCATGCGTTGAAGGCACCATCAGCTACGGCGGCCTCAGCCGCCGCAGTTGATGGTGCGGGAAGCATCAGTTGACGCTCAGACCGAGCGACAGCCAGGGCACGAAGGCGATGAGCAGCCACGCGATGACCAGACCGACCATGTACATCACCGCGAAGCGCACCAGCTTGGAGTAGGGGATACCGGTGACGCCGCTGGCGACGAACAGGTTGAGGCCAAATGGCGGGGTGATGAAGCCGATGGCGGCGCCGACGAGGAAGATCACCGAAAAATGCACCGGATCGACACCCGTCGCGACGGCGATGGGCGCCAGGATGGGGGCGAAGATCACCGTTACCGGGAGGCTTTCGAGAATGCAGCCTGCGGCCATGACGATTGCCATGCACACCAGCAGCACCACCGTATCGCCGCTTCCGAACCAGGCGATGAAGGCCGCCACGGTGTCGGCCACACCCAGCAGGCCGAACACCTGCTGCATGACGATGGACACGGCGATCATCGGCGCCAGCATGCCGGTGAGCTGACCCGAGCGCAGCAGAATGTCAGGCAGGGCTTTCCACTTGATCTCGCGGGTAATCAGCAGGCCCGCGACCAGGCAGAAGCCGACCGTGATCGCTGCGGCTTCGGTCGGCGAGAAGATGCCCGAGTAGATGCCGAAGATGACGATGAAGATGGCAAAGAAGCCGAGGTAAGCCTGCCGTGCCGTGCGGAACACGCGCTTCATGTCGAGCGGCGTGACCGAACCCCAGCCATTCTTCCTGCACATCCACCAGCACACCACCTGCATCGCGATGACCATCAGCATGCCCGGCATGATGCCGGCAAGAAACAGGTCGGAGATCGACAGGTTCATCAGGAACCCGTACACGATGAAAATGATCGAGGGCGGGATGATGATGCCGACGGTACCCCCGGCAGCGGCCGTGGCGGCGGCGAAGCGGGTGTCGTAGCCGTCCTTCACCAGGAGCGGATGCATGATGCCGCCGATGGTCGCGGTGGTTGCCGAGTTCGAGCCGGAGATGGCGGCAAACAGGCCGCAGGAGCCGATTGTGGCCAGCCCGAGGCCGCCGCGCATCCAGCTCAGGCATGCGTGAGCGAAGTTGGCCAGCCGGGTTGCAATGCCCGCCGAGGCAATCAGGTCGCCCGTCAGGATGAAGAGCGGTAGCGACAGCAGGCCGAAGAAGTTCAGACCCTCGAACAGGGTGACGCCAATATTGGCGAGGGTGAAATCGATGACGAGCGAAACGCCCGTGACCCACAAGGCGATGACCAGGAAGATCGGCACGCCGACGAGGAAGAGACCGACGACGCCCAGCGTGACCAGGGTAATGAGTAATGAGTTGTCCATGATGATTCCTCAGTCGCCGCCGATGGTCTGAATATCAACCATGAAGGGTTCACGCCGGCGGAAGCGTCCGATGTCTTCGTACAGATTCTGCAAGGCGCGAAACATCAGCAGGATCCAGCCAACCGGCGTCGCGAGATAGAACCACCATTGCATGACGTTGTCCGTGCCCTGCACGATGGAGAAGTTGTCATAGGCGAGCTGAGTCTGTTCGATGGTGAACCAGGCAACGATGGAGCCGAAGCCGATCCACAGGATGGTGTCGAGCCACATCATGGCGAACTGCATGCCGTAAGGCATGCGCAGGCGAAAGTCGTTGAACACCAGGTGCGTGCGCTTCTTGACGTTGTACGCACAGCCGACCCACGCCACCCACAGGAAAAGGTAAATGGGGATCGAGGTGCTCCATGGAATCTGGGTACTGAAGACATAGCGTTCGAAGACCGCATACACGATGATCAGGGCCATGCTGGAGTATGCGATCAGGATGAGTGTGCGTTCGGTGTTGCGGTCAAGCCACCGAAGTAGCGCCATCAGGTAGGACATTGGAGTGGCTCCAGAAACACGACGGTGAACGCCGACCCCGCACTGGGCGGGGTCGGCAGTCTGTTATCTGCGGGCTTGCGCCAGTCAGGCGGTCTGCCACCAGCGGCGGGCCTGGACGTCGGCTACTGCGGTGTTCTTCGGGATCTCGCGCGCGATGTCGAAGATTTCCTTGTACACATCCTGGCCACCCGACATCTTGGACAGACGCTCGCGCCACTCTTCCCACGGCTTCGGGTTGTACTCGGGCGAGCACATCTTTTCGGCCTTGAGAATTTCCGCGTCGGAGAGCGTGGCCACACGCACCTTGTTCTTGCCGAACACGGTGTCCGGGCCGGGATTGGCCTCGGCGCCGACGACTTCGATCAGTGCCTTTTCCTGCTCACGCTGGGTGTATTGCTGGGCGGCGAACGATGTTTCCATCACCACGTCCTGCAGGTTCGATGGCAGCTTCTCGAAGGTCTTGTTGTTCATCGCGGTGTGGTCCGTACCGCAGAAGAATTTCAGATCCACCGCCTGCGACAGCACGGGCGCCATGTTGGCGTAGGCGGCTGCGCCCATCCAGGTTTCTGCGCCATCGATCAGGCCTTGCTTGAGGCCGTCGAGGGTCTCTTCCCAGGAGATCGGCACCGGGTTGAGGTTCATCAGCTGCATCGCGATGCGCCCGAGCTGGGTGCCGGTGACGCGGTTCTTGGTGCCGGCGAGCTGCTCCACGCTGGTGATCAGCGGCGCGTCGGCGAATTTCTTGCCCAGCATGATGCCGCGCAGTTCGCAGTGGCTGAACAGGACCTGGATGTTGTGACGCTTGCGCATCGGCTCGCGGAACAGCTTTTCGCTCTTCGGGTGATAGAGGAAGTAGTGCTGTGCGGCGCGCGACGGGAACATGTACGCGAAGTCGAGCACGTTGTAATACGGTGCGGCGCCAGCCGAGTTCTGCGTGCTGGCAGAGAACAGGTCGATGATGCCCTGCTGGGTTTTCTTCACGCAGTCGAGCTGGTTGCAGATGGCGTTGCTGCCGATGAAGTCGATCTTGAGCGCGCCGTTGCTGCGCTGTTCGAGTTCTCGCGCGAACCACAGCTGACCCGATTCCTGGATCTTCAGGTTCTCTTCGTTGAACCCGGCTGCGCCAAACTTGAGTGTATACAGCGGGGTGCTGGCGTTGCGTGCGTCGGCCGTTTGCGATGCGGCCCTTGCCAGACCACTGAGTGTGAGCGGCCCTGCGAAGCTGGAGGCGGCGATAACGGTGGACGTCAATCCATATCGGCCGGCAATGCGAAAGAATCCACGGCGATCGATCGGTGTGTCTTTTGCCATTTGAGTGTCTCCTCTAGGTGGCGGGTGGACATAAGAGCCCCATGAAGTGCTGGGCTTATAGTCATTTTTTTGCTTCAGGGCTACCGCAGCGATCCAGTTCTTGGTTGCGCGACTGATTCGTGCGCTGCGGTGATCGGCGAAGTTCCGCCGGAATTTGCGTTACATGGATGCGTGGAGCATGTGCCGGTAGTCGTCCGCTGATGCGAGGCGGGGGTTCAGCTTGTGACAGTGATCGGCCAGTGCGCCGTCGATCACGCGGTTGAAGCAACCGATCTCGACCCCCATGGCCGCGAGCCCGCTGGGCAGGCCGAGTTGCCGGTTCATGGCCTTGATGGTCTCGCCAAGTGCGTGTGCGGCATGCTCGGCCGATTGCATCTGCCCCAGCCCCATGGCTGCCGCCATGCGCTCAAGACGACGCTCCCGCACCACCGATTCAGCCTGCGCGTTGAACTGGATCACGGCAGGAAGGAACATGGCGTTGAGGGTGCCGTGGTGCAATCCGGGGTTCACGCCGCCAAGACTGTGGCTGAGCGAATGGACGCAGCCCAGGCCTTTTTGAAATGCCAGCCCGCCCTGCATCGACGCGCTCATCATCTGCAGCCTTGCCTCGACGTTTCCGCCATCAAGGGTCGCGGTCGCAATGTTTGCCCAGCCTCGCTCCAGCCCATCGAGGGCGATGCCGTCGGCTGGCGGATTGAATGCGGGCGCCATGAAGGCCTCCATGCAATGCGCGATGGCATCCATGCCGGTGGCCGCGGTCAGGGACGGCGGCAGGCCGAGCGTGAGGTCCGGATCGAGAATCGCCAGTTTGGGCATCAGGTGCCACGAATGAAAGCCCAGTTTGCGTCCGTCCTCGACGATCACGATGGCGCCTCGCGCCACTTCGCTGCCGGTGCCTGCAGTGGTGGGTATCGCGATGACCGGCCAGACACGATCGGTGATCAGGGGCGAGCCGCCCTCGATTGTGGCGTAGCGCGAGAGAGGACCCTCGTGCGTTGCTGCGATGGCGGTGCCCTTGGCGCAATCGATCGACGAGCCCCCACCCAGCGCAATCAGGCCATCACATTTGTGCTCTCGCGCAACCGCCAGCGCCTCGCGCACGGCGGCCTCCGTCGGGTTGGACGGTGTAGCGTCGAAAACGGCCACATGCTCGACGCCTCTGAGCTCATCAAGCGCGCGGTCGACCAGTCCCGCGGCGCGAACGCCTGCATCGGTCACAAGCAGTGGACGCTTCATGCCGATGCTTGCACAGCCGGTCGCAAGGTGCCGCAGTGCGCCGGCTTCAAGCTCCATCGTGTTGAGGTATCGAATCTGGGCCATCTTCATTGTCTCCGGAACAAGTTAGGTAAATGGTCAGGCTGCGCAGCGCTGCGGGCTGACATCGAGGCTGACCATTGGAATGAGGCAATCTGCGGACGAGGCTTGAGGCGAGCTGTCGTGACAACGTCTGCTGCTTGGTCCAGGCATGAAGCCGCCCGCTTCCAGGGCGCGCCAGGCGGTGACCTTGAGAGTATCGGTATTTCTTCTCACACGCTTATCGCTCTGTGCATTGCCGGTTCATCTCTGTGCGCTTTGTGCCAACGTGTGCATTGTGGAATCCTGTCTATGAAAACAAAAGCTAGTCTTTGTTTTCCTTAGGTAAAGAATCGCTTTATTATTGTACGATGCCTTCCATTCGCACTTTCAAGACCTTTCTCGCTGTGGCCCGCCACGGCACGTTTGCCGCCGCCGGCAAGGAGATCGGCCTGACGGCCGCTGCTGTTGGCCTGCAGATCCGTGGCCTGGAAGAGGAGCTCGATCAGGTGCTGTTCGACCGCGGGCCGCGATCCGTCGTGCTCAACGTGGCGGGGCGCAACATCATTCCGGAGATCGAGGAACTCGTGCTGCGCTACGAAGCGCTGGTCGCCGGGGGCGACAGCGACGAACTGTCGGGCACGGTCGTCATGGGAGCCCTGGTGTCGGCCCTGATGGGCGCCTTCGCCGACGCCCTGTGGAGCGTCAAGCGCGAGCATCCGCAGCTGAAAGTGCGCCTGTTCGCCGGCATGTCGAGCGACTTTGCGTACAAGGTGGAGCACGGCGAGATCGATGCCGCGGTCGTCACCCAGTCGCCCCGATCGCTGCCCACCAGCCTCATCTGGACGCCCCTCTACACCGAGCCGATGGTGCTGATCGTGCCGCGCCAGCCCCATTTCACGCTGCCGGACACGCCACTGGACATCCTGCGCCGTGCCCCCTTCATCCGCTTCGACCGCCATACCTGGACCGGCGATCTGGTCAAGGACGTACTCAGCCAGTGCAAGGTGAAGGCGTGCGACGAGATGGAGCTCAACTCCGTAGAGGCCATTGTCGAGATCGTGCGCCAGGGCTTTGGCGTTTCCATCGTGCCGCAGCTGACCAACGTGCATTGGGAGCGCGACCAGGACCTCAGCGTCATCCCCTTGCCCGGCATCGAAGTCGAGCGGCGGGTAGGTCTGCTCGAGCGCACACGCCATGGCCGCATGCGCTTCACCGCGGCAATCAAGGAATACTTCCGCGAGGGGGGGCCACGTGTCGCCCCGCGTCAGAAATTATCCAGTCGCGCGCGTTGAATATCAGCCAGGGGCTCTGACGAGGCTGCAGTGCCGGGGCTGCCTTCCAGCGCAGTCCAGCGGCGCTGTTCCGGGTTTCCTTTGCGCGCCGATCCTTCCGAGTTTGCTCCGCTCGCGTGGGGCCGATTGTCTCCGAGACTCAGGCGCCGGTCTTGTGTCGGAGATATTGTCTCAACGTCAGTTGGGACCGAGGGAGTTGCCTGGGTGAAAGCGCTGCGATACGTTCGTTGTCAGAGATGCCCGCATGCTGTAGCGAGTATTTTCAATAGTTTGCCGAGCTCAGCAGTCACGGAACGGAAGGGCTACGATCAGAAATAGCGGGTGAGGTCAGAATGTGACTGGTCACGGCATCGTCACGATTTGGGCGCAGCGTGGGCACCAAAACAAAATGGGTCAGGCCGATATGACCTAACCCATTGAAAAATATGGCGCGCCCGAGACGATTCGAACGTCCGACCCCTGCCTTCGGAGACTTCGCCGATTAGAGGGGCACATGAGCCGCTAAACCTGCTTAGGGGATGAATTTCTTACGAAGTCAGGGCTTATGGGATGCCTGAAGAGGGCTGAGCTAAATTGCATTGTCTTGTTTTATAACGCTTAACAACGCATTCACGGCTAACTGTGCTACTTCGCCGGTCGGCTGAGGATGACCCTTGCTTTCCATTGCTGCGATAATCCTTGAACAGCTAAACAAAGTCAATGGGTATAATCTTGCATGTTCCATTATGGAACATGAGCGGGGCGGGTCGCTGGGGATATTTGCTAGATCGCCTCACCAGAGCAAGCCCAGCACCCCTCAGGCGCCACATACGCCACCCGAGAATGGCACCCAAGCAGAACTTCCGATTGCCTCGTGACACTATTCGCTTGATCAGCGACACTTAGCGCGACGCAACAATGTCGCGCCTTGGCGCCATTACAGGTCATTACACACGTTGGAGGATGGACTGATGCCGCGGGTTACCCCTACTGAAGAACTCGAACTCATCGAGTCCATCGTCGCGGATCACCCGAAGGGGTTGGGTATATCCGCCATCGAGGCAAACCTTGAGCGTCGTCAGGGCTCGAAACCCAACCGTCGAACACTGCAGCGTCGCCTGCAAAAGCTTATCGACGCGCAGCGACTGACGACCGAAGGCGAAAGTATCGCGCTGGTTTATAAGCCGAGCGCTGATGCAGTGGCCCGAGCCAAGAGTGGGAAGGTACCTGAGGCAGACTTGTATGTGCCGGTTTCCCCTGACGCGGCCGCCATTCGGGACCGGGTCAGATTGCCGCTGATGCATCGTAAGCCGGTCGGCTATCGGCGGGAGTTCCTCGACGCCTATCGGCCGGGCGCCACGTTCTATCTGCCCGAGTCACTGCGCAGCCAGCTTCACGAAATGGGACATACCCCAGTCGGCGAACGTCCTGCGGGCACCTATGCCCGCGAAATCCTTGGCCGACTGCTGGTGGATCTGTCCTGGGCCTCCTCCAAACTGGAAGGCAACACCTACAGCCGCCTCGATACCCAGAACCTGATTGAGTTCGGTCAGATCGCGCAGGGCAAGGATGCCATTGAGACGCAGATGATCCTGAATCACAAGGCGG
Source organism: Parazoarcus communis (assembly GCF_003111665.1). Taxonomy (NCBI): domain Bacteria; kingdom Pseudomonadati; phylum Pseudomonadota; class Betaproteobacteria; order Rhodocyclales; family Zoogloeaceae; genus Parazoarcus; species Parazoarcus communis. The sequence continues at coordinate 1,551,171 of NZ_CP022188.1, forward strand.
CCATCGAGATGCTCGTCGAGAACACCGACGAGGTGGGCTTCGACGTCTTCACGTTCACGAACCTCCACGCTGTACTCTCGCAAGACTTGATGCGCGACCCGGGCGCCAGCGGCCGGTTGCGCCGGCGGCCGGTGGATATTTCCGGCACGGTGTTTCATCCCGTGGCCATGCCGCAGGTGATCGAAGACTGCTTCACCGTGCTGTTGGACAAGGCCGCCGCCATCCCGGACCCGTTTGAGCAAGCGTTCTTTCTCATGGTGCAGTTGCCCTACCTGCAGCCATTCGAAGACGTGAACAAACGAGTTTCGCGAATCGGTGCCAACATCCCGCTAATCAAGGGCAACCTGTGTCCGATGTCGTTCATCGACGTCCCCGAACGCGCCTACGTTGAAGGAACGCTGGGCGTGTACGAACTGAACCAGATCGAGCTTCTGAGGGACGTGTTCGTCTGGGCCTATGAGCGCTCGTGTCAGCGCTATCTGGCCATGACCCAGACCATGGTCGAGCCTGATCCGCTGAAGATCAAATATCGGGAAGCCTTGATTCAAGCCGTACAAGCCGTTGTCAAGGGCCTGCAACCGCCAACCGAAGCGGTGATCGCTCGACTCGCCGCGCAAAACGCGCAGGCGTCCGACGAGGAAGCCTTCGCAGATCTGCTCACGGCGGCGATTGCGCATTTGCATGAAGGCAGCGTCGCCCGTTATCGTCTGCGCCGTTCGGAGTACCTGGCCTGGCAACAAGTGCGCGGAGAAGACTGACGGGCAATCTGATACCGCCGATTTGGCAACGTTAGTCGACGAACTACCGCTAACGCGCAACGCCCACACCCCGGAAGCCTGGACCATGCATATACCTCGGACTGTAAAGTTACGCCTGAGTCAGATCGATGTTCCGTCCCCTACGCGACCCTGGTGCGTTGGATTACGGCACTTGCCCCAAACCATTCCAACCGTGCGGCCTGCGGCACTTCCTCTGCTGTTATTGCTTCAACCGCTTGTTGTCTCCGAGGATTCGGACCGCAAAACCTCAAACCAGCAACGGTTCAAACTACTCGCCGGCCGACGGACCCTGCAACTCCTGTTGGAACAGTATCCCCGTGACTACCGCACCTGGGCGCTATGTGTCGCGCACGATGCTTCTCTGCCCAACACAGAGGACTTTGAGGTATTTGACACGCTGCTTGTAAAGCTTATCAGCAGACCCGACCCCGACGATCTCGCGATGATCGCCACGGCCCTGAAGAATGACCAGACCTTGCGCGCCACGGCTGATCGCTACGTGGATGTCGCGGATGATGCTGCGATTGGACGCCTTGTCAACATGTCGCGCACCACAATGCACCGACGTACCGTACCGACCCTCGCTGCCGGGACAGCACCGCCGGAAAAACGCGTTACGCTTGACTTTCTCGAGGACGCAGAGCCGTCACCGATCGAGCAGCCCTCCAGCGACCGAGGCATCTCCGATGAATAGCCGCGAGGAGATTATGAGCCTACTTGCGCCACTCGCCCGCATGATGCGGATCCCAGATGACCTGGTCGGGATTCTGGTCGTAGCCAGGCGACTTGCTCCTGTATTGCGGTCACTCATGTTCGTGATTGATAAACAGCACAAGGACCTGCTAAGCCAAAGCGTGTCAGCGCTTGAGCAGATCATCGATGCCGAATCCTGCGTCCTGCAGTATTTTCCGGACGCATCCGGAGGCGGCCAAAAAACCCTCAAAGGTTACTACACGTCCCACCCCCACTATTGCGTCTTCTGGCACTACTGTGCGGACACTGAGATTGTGCAACAGTACGGTGCACTACTCGCATCAATGTTCCCCGTTCAGATCAAGCTTGAGCGAGACCGAGCGCTCATCCAGACTGCTCCCACCGCTGCCTACATGGTCGGCCTCAGTCTGCGCCAACTGACTGATCGGCCGGACGAAGCGTTGCGTGCATTTCTCTACAAACTCTCCACTGAGCCGATGCATCCGCAGGCGCTACTCGCGGACTTCGACACCCACATGCACAAACTGGGACTTAAACCACAGGTGACCGGGGAACTGAGGAATCTTGGATATTTGCACCGGGCACTGCAATGGTTTGAGACTGGCACTTGGGAGGTGCACGGCCACGGCTGGACCGGCGGCAAAGCCAAAACGCACAAGGCTGGCCGGCATGGCGCCATCGGCGGGTCTGAAGCCACTCGTGCCATCTCGCGCACGCTTGAATCAGACGACGCCATGCCTGATATCGACGTCACGCAGTTCGCCGACGATGAGGGCTTGAGCCATAAAGGCGACCGTGACCAAGACTTCTCTCCTCCGGAGGATGCACCGACGCGAGGCATGCTGCTCACCGTTCCGCCACGGGCAGCCTCTGCAGCCAACAGAGCCGACCGTCGCACACTGGCACGCAATGTTGCACGTTACACTGCCCAGGCCATCACCTTGGCGAACCAACAACTCCCCATCACCCATGCTACGCTGTCCGGGTTCGAGATGGATCTGATGCTGGCTCTGATCGGTGACATGTGCTCCGAGGACTGGCGAGAAATCCGCGAAGCCGACAGACCGCTCGTGGCCGCCTGGGCAGCATGCCGGCTGTTCTTGTCAAGAACGCCGGAAGCTGTAAAAGCGCTGGAGGTCAGAAATGCGCGCACAGCGAAACGCAACTCGTCCCGTGTTCCGTCCAATATGGTCTGGATGCGAGCAACTGCGCGTATCTGGCTTCCCGTCGAATCTCCGAGGCATGTAGCACCGCGTATCGAGGGCGATTCGCCAATGCGAACCCTGCCCGCAGCCAAAGGCTTCGACCTTGAGCTACCGCCTGCACTTGCAAACACACTGGGCCAGCTTGCGCCTGCGGGGGAGCAGCTATTTCAACGATCTTACGAACCCGAATTTGCACAGCTGCTCGCAGGCCTCAACAAAACGCGCGGAACGAATCTAAACCCGGAACGCGTCGGGCGTTTGATTGCCAAGTTCATGGCCCAACTCGGCGGGTACGACCGCGTGTTCGAATTCTACTTTCGCGGCATGCCACCTAATCAGCATAATCCTTGTGTGTACTCGGGCGTCCCTGTGAGTCGCCTCCAGAGCCTTCATGCAAATGCCTGCTCCCACCTCTACCGACTCGCCGGACGGCCGCCGCCTTCCACCGCATCGATATCACCTACAAGCGCTCGTGCGCTTGGCTTGATGCATGTTGGCTCGCTACACGTACCAACACGCACGAGCGTGCGCACTACCGTCCTCACCGCCATCGATGCCGTGGCGACGCTCGCATCGGAACCCGGGGCGATGTTCATCGAAAGACATAACGCCTACACGGCCTATTGCGCGTTTTTCCTGCTCGCAACAACGGGGCTGCGCGGCGTATCGAGCCTGCTGCCTGCCAGCTTCGACATCGACCCTGGGACGGGCCTGTGCTTCATCAGCGACAAGGATAACGAGCGCTACGAACGATCACGAATCGTCTGGATCCATCCGATGCTCCTCGATCAACTCAACGCATACGGCGATCACGTGACGCGCCTTCGGCAGTATCTTGCCCTCACCAACCCGGAAGGCATCGATCACCTCGATGCCCGCGAGCGGCTTGCCCCCTTGTCCTCGCATGCGAGCCCGGATCGGAACCGGGATATTGAACTTATCGACGCCACCATCCCCACCCTGTTCCTTTTGAGCAAACAAAACAGCAAGCTCACGCCAACCTTCCCGGCAGATCTTCAACACCTACTCGGCACCACCTGGCAACTACGTATCGGAGCACTTCGCCATTTCTTCCGAACAGAGATGCTTCACCTTGGCGTTCCGGGTCCGGTAATCAACGCGACGCTGGGGCATGCCGAGCGTGGCGAGGGACCTTGGGATCGATTCAGTTCGCTCCCGCCCCTGCAATGGCAACGCCTGGCCGGCGCGGCCATTACCAAAATATGTGACGCATCGGGCTTTCGGGTTCTTTCCAGTCCGCTCTTGCGCAGCGTTTGAGCCACATGACTCGATCGGCCCAAGAACGGAACACCGGCTGGCCAGAGTGGGCGAGCGACGCCACACCGAGAGATCTGAGGAAACGAAAATCCCTGTTCGGTGATTTCTGTACCTGGATGGCTACAAACGTGCCGCACCTTTGGAGCGGAACATCAGAACCCGGTTATACCCCGGAGATGCTCGAACGCCATTTATCCAGCCTTCTCGCCATCTCATCCGAGCTGAACGCCCACCGGATTCTCGGGAACTGGTGGGACACGCTGCTTTCAGAAGGTCACCGTCTGAAGCGCTGGAACATTCGTCCGGGGTCGCAACGAGTCAAGCTCCCTCCCGAGCGAGCCGCCTTCGTGAGGCGAGACTTCCAACTCCTCACGCACCTTCGTCCCATCGAAGCTGCTTTTCTGGATCGACTCTGCCGCCCGCTTGACCAAAGACAACGCTACGAAGCGTTTCTGATTTCCGCCTTATTGAATGGCGGAATACTCTCCCTGGGGCGACTTGACGCGCTTCTTGGCCTGCGCGCTGATGCCGTGCAAGCGATCAATGGTGTGCTCTGGGCAACGCTCAACCTGCCGGTGCCCGGATCGGAGCGCGCGCGCCCCCTCCGGTGGTATCCCGACGCACTCACAGCAACTTTGCTTACCAAAGCGCTTGAGAGTGGCCAGCTGTCTCATCCGGCCAACCCTACCGGCACGGATCGCGCTGCACTTTGGACCCGTCTTGAGCTGACGTTCAAAAGACTCGAGCTTCCACCATGGCAAGGGGAGCTTAGAGACCTGCTGCGGGCCGTGCGCGTCGCCACCGCGCTTTCAACGCCTGGCTTCGTTGCGGCCTATCTTGCAGACGACCTGGAAAGTCACTCCCTGCCAGATCTCGTTTTCCAACGAGTGTTGGGCGCGAGTCTTCCAGGTGGCGATGAACCTTCAGCGGAAGACAAACCGCCCGACAAGCCTTCAGTGAAAAACGATCTGTCTTACCTAGGCAAGTCAGTCACCATCGAACTAAGTGTCAATTTCGATCCTGACTTGCCACGTAAAAGCCAGATGAGTATCGCCCGACTCGTGTGCAAGGCGCTCAACAACAGGAAAGGGGCAATCGATCGTCTGAAGGAGATTATTGAGGAGAACCAAGGGCGGTTGTGGCCGATCACCCATGCGCTGATCGGCTGGGCAATGTGGCGACTGGACCCTAACTGTTCATCTGGAAAGATCAAGGCATCCAGTGCGCAAACTTATTTCAGAACCCTGGCAGTGCATCTAATCTTTGAAGCGGAGGATCTCGATCTTCTTGATCTTGAGATCGATGACTTCGAGACGTTGTATGAACTCGCCGCCAGGCGAGTCGACTCTGAGTTCCGCCGGGCGTACTTCTGGGGCCGCATTCGGGACTTCCACGACTACCTTTTTCTGGGGGGAGTCCCTGATATTGATCTGCGCGAACTGGACGGTTGGGTGGCCACTGGAAGTGTCAGGGTATCAGCGAATCTCGTCACGGAAAGTGATTTCCGACGCTTCGCACAGGCTCTTGAGGCGGAGCAGATTCATCCCGCAGCAGAAACGGTCTTGCTTGCCGGCACGCTGGGTTACCGCACAGGTCTGCGACGACGTGAAATTCAGTTGCTCAGGGTCCAGGACATCCATCCAGGACCAGAACCCTTTCTGCTGATTCGACCATCGCGGCTTGCATCTCTCAAATCCAATGCATCCAAGCGCAGGATCCCCCTTCGCGCACTGCTGCCGGCTGATGAGCTGAAAACATTGATGGCTTTCCATGAACGAAGGAAAGCCCAGGTTGACGAGCAAGATGGCTTGCTCTTCGCGAGCCCCGATGCCCCTTGGATACCCACGCCGTATTCCACGCTGATCGATCCGGTAACAGCACTCTTTACCGCCATCACGGGGAAGACTGGGGTGCGCTTTCGCTTTCATCATTTGCGGCATTCGTTTGCCAACTGGCTCTTGCTTGCATTGCTCTCAACAGATGCGCCAGAGTTACTGACACCCAAACTGCCGTTTCTCGACTCGCACCTGCTCGATCGTGAACGTCTAGCCCTGTTGCACGCATGTTTTTATCCGACGATTCCAGGTTCCGAGCGCTACCCCGAGCGCCGCCATCTCTTTCAGGTGGCGGCATTGATGGGTCACTTGAGTCCGAGCACAACGTGTCAAAGCTACATTCACTTACTCGACTGGATCAGCGGGCGATATCTCGACCTGAGACTGGATCATCACTTGCGCGAGTTGGGCGGACCGGGTCTTGGCCGCCTCTGCGGACTATCGAGTTCCATGCCCTACAAGCGGGAGTATCGGGATCTCACACATAGCGCGGCGGCATTCCTACGTCACCATGTCGCGGTGCGCGCCAAAACGCTTGCACCCATATTTGAGCAGACACCCACACCACCGGTACTGCCCGGGCTCAATGACCTGATCAAACCGACCCTACCCACACCGTCGTTGTTGATAACGCTGCTTCGTCGATATTTCTCGGGAACACCCATCCAAAGGTTAGAGGCGATCTACCTGATCCCAGCCAATGCCATCAAGGCCTCTGCCCAAGCATACAGCCGCATGTACGCGAAGCAATCAGTCCAACACGCAAAGCTTACGACCCCCGTTCCCCGTCCTCCGCGCACCAAGAGTCAGCAGGAGGAGTACTTCAAAATTGTCAATAAAGCGTACGGCTCAGCCGTCAATGCACAGAATCGTTCGGCAATGAGCGCTGTTGCAGAGGCATTGATTCAGCGCACGGGCCCCAGGACGGGAAAGCTTTACTTTGGGTCGAAGGGTCGCGACTTCGAGATGATCCTGAAGGGCCTTTTACTCCTGGGAGTCGATGTCGCCGAAATGACGCTTGTCGTCCGGTGTCCAGAGGTTATCAGGGAGTCTCCGGATTTCATCACTCACGCGGTCAATCACGCAAACAACTTGCGTGTGGCGATCGATTATCAACCGCTCGAATGGGAAAAGCGAGAGATGAAGGGGGTGCTCTTGCGACTGGATATCCGAGATACCCGGCCTACGGGGCAGCACTGGGAAGGGCGTGTTCGGGGGTTGAATCATGCGGCAGCGTGGATACGTTTGATTGACCACTTGCCCTCGTAGACTGTCGGTGCCTGCGCAATCGAGGGGCGTCCGGTATTCGCGTACGCCGCCGAAAACTTGGCGTCCATCGAACCAAGAATCGCGTCGGCCAGCATCCGCTACTTCGTCAGCTAGGACTGGCGGTATGCAACTGCAGATCGCCCCGTGCGGCTACGGGCACCATGCTGCCAAGAAGCGTAATACTGAACTACTGGGTGAGAGAGGGAAACGCGATGAGGCGTTGATCCCCGAGATCAAGCGTATCTGGCAAGCCAACCTGCAAGTCAATGGAGTCCGTAAGCTCTCCGAGCTTGCGTCCCCGGTGCTTGCGCCCTCATCCTGATCGTCGAGCGTACCGGCCCATTGCTCGGCTTGGGCGATCAGTTCATCGATCCGTTAAATGCGGCGTTACGCCAAGTTCGCCCCCCTGCTGGAGCATGCGCAACCACCAGAAGCCGTCCGTTCCGAGCCACTTCGCCGGTCGATAATGTTCAACGGCGCATCGTTCAGCTGTCCATCCGGGCCACTACGAGCCCGGATATAATCTATGGCACGCAACGCACTTTTAGTGGCCTACCAGTCAACTAAGCTAATACCGAGACCAATGGCGTTTTTGCGAAAGTTGTAATCGATCAAGCTTTCACCGTATCCGCTGAAAATCTGCATATAGCCTTTAAGATAGCCTGAAATCGGGAAGGTCCACTCGAACATACCCGATCCGTGATTCGTCTTCTCGCTGAAACGCAGCGAATGGCGCAACGTAAGGGCAAAATTGTGATCTCCCAGTCTGCGGTTAATTAGCAACTCGCCACGACCAACGTAATCCTCGATATCCGGATTGTCATCCTCGCCCGCCTCCTCCTTAATGCGATGCCACGCTTGTACAGCGACAACCCAGTCGTCTTTCTGTAGGGCAACGAAAGCGGGGATCCGGTTCCAGCTACGAGAGAGGGGGTCGGCTCGACCGTTCGACTGATGGTTTAAACCGAACCCCACCATCGACGCTTTCCAGCCGAAGAAATCGTAGTCCATCGCGTAGGTCATCAGGATTTCAGGCTCATAGTTCGTCTCACGGAACGGGCGGCTGATGTCACCATTGTAAACTTGCCAACGTGACGACTGGGTATAGGCTGCCCAGATATCGCCCTTGCCATCAAAAAGCCCTGTGACAAGCTTAGTCTTGAAGCTCAGCTGGTATTTGCCCTCGGTGCTGTCTAGATTAACCGGGTTCGTGACGCAGCTACGGCCCCCTGCCGCACTGCACGGTGCCTCGTTCACCTTTGTGCTGTGAAAGACTGGCATGAAATAAATAGGCTTATAGGGCTGTAAGGTGAACACCGGGTGTTTGGTCTCTGGGGAGAGTTCCCAGCGGGAGTCGAGCAAGGTTACGCCCTGGGCGGTTGAGCCGAACGGCCGTTGCTGCTCAGATTCCGGCATGGACTTAATAGCGGATTTCAAAGCTCCTTCCGGAGCACTACGACCCACTTTACGATCGTAGCAGGCAAGCCGTTGGTTTCCATTCTCGATTCCAACACAATCGCCGACGCCTTGAGATCGAACCGCTCCCGACAGGGCTAGCAAACTCGATCCAACCAGCAACGCCCGAGAAAATCGAGCTACCTTCATGATGACTTCCTCATTATTGGTCAACAAGACATCTAGAAACCCAGATGCTTGGTAACTTCCGAAAAGCTAAAAATCTAAGCAACCCCGTAACTCGCCGGTGTGAAAACCCAGCCCTTGATAATTCACTTTCTAATGCCTTCCACATAAATTGGCAGATTGCATAAAACAGATAGGTCCGAATTCACGCCGATACCCTGCGCAGGTCGAAGATATACGTGCATAGCAGCGCGCTTGGTAACCAAAAATCTCGCCGGACGCTTCAGTGATCTCGGCGCAAGTCAAGATGGTTGTCGCGTGATCCATGCACATACTATGGGCATGGAGTGATATTCATGGCGACTTTCTCGCCGGAGTTAGATCTGCAATACAGCTCGAATTACCAAAGCAGCCACCGCCGTGTGCCGAAGATGCCATTTTCTCCGCCTAAGCCCTTACCTCCGAATCACTCAACTTCCCGAATCTCAGGTGGTTGTATGCCGCATCAGAGATGAATGCCGCAATCGGGGTCTTTACCTGCCCGATAAATCGACGCTTGCGCATTCCGCCGCCCGTTCTAAGCCAGACGAAGATTCTCTCCACCGGTTTTCGAGGCGTCCGACGTTATCTGCATTGCACGTACTTGGCTTTACGCTGTCCTTTCTTGCTGCTCCAAACATTCCGGGCGCCGTTTTGCGAACACGCAGATAATGCCTGGAATCAATAGTATGATCCCGAAAATTCGAGCAGCTGTTGAGCCAAATAATAGGCAAATGATTGTAATTGCAATTATCGCTATGCCGGAAGAATTTGGTTGCTTGAGCGCAGCTAGACCTGAGATAAAGCCACCAAAAAAGACAAGCACTCCGAACCAGAAACCAAGGCCCTCCTTGGGCAAAAAAACACTTGTCTGAACATTGGCCCCTACTAGCTGAAACAGAACACTAAATACGCCAGCGAACAAACTATAGAAAATGGACAAAACGAGAAAAGCGAGTGAAGTTAAGATGACCAGCCATCCTGCATATTTAATATATGCAATTCTCGGCTCGCTTGCATTTAAGTTTGCATCCCTTTTCATAAGACACTCCTAAGAACGCAAAATCAGATTCACATTAAATATAAACGAGTAAAGCAGGTTGCAAGCCATCTTAAGTATTTTATTAGCCATGTTCGAAGATATCCAAGCTAATTTGGCAAGCCCGACTCACACGGCATTCACCTGATCACGTGCCAGGCAGATCTATGTCCTTAGGTCGCTCAGCCGGCGCCGCAAACCATTTATCCTGCGGCACGAAAATATTAACATCCGGCTGCGACACGAAGTGCGGCGACATAATCTGGACACCGTATTCATTAAAAACATCCGCAATGTGCGCATGCAGTTGAGAATACAGCTGGGGCATGCGGGAAGCATCTCCGCAATATGCATTAATCTCATACTCGATGTAAAAATCCCCTAGCGTCTTTTTCAGAACAAATGGCTTGGGTTCTTTTAGCAGCCCTTCCGTGCGTTTGGCAGCCTCAATCAACATGGCCTCAACCTGGCGCCAGGGGGCGTCGTATCCGATGGTGATGGTGGAGTGCAGAACCAGAGTTCCCGCTCGGGCAGAACTGCTGTAGTTCAATACCTCGGAGGAAAGAATCATCGAGTTGGGCAATACAACCTCTTCGTTCTTGAAGGTATGTAGGCGGGTCACCATCTGCCCGACCTCCTTGACCAAGCCCGTGTGACTGCCAATTTTCACATAGTCGCCCACCTTGTAGATGCGACGATAGATCAGGTTATAGCCCGCCAGCATGCTGGTGATCATGCTGGTCGAACCGATCGAAAACAAAACGCCTATAAACAGTGAAATGCCCTTGAACGCCTCACTGCCGGAACCCGGAATATAGGGGTACGCGATAACGATCGAAAAAGCGAGAATTCCCACCCGTAAGAGATTGAAGGTAGGAATCGCCCAGTCCGTATCGAAAGCAGACAGCCTGATCGTCCCGCGCGCGACGCCGAAAAAGAACAGATAAAGCAAACGAAGCAGATAACGAACGACGAAATACAGTATCGCCAGAAAGATCAGGTCAGGAAACGCAGTCGAAACCGCTCTCCACATCTCTTTCAGGGGGTTCAGAAACAGTTCGAATTCCCAGCGGGCGATCTGGCGTGTCCAGGGAAACATCTCCATGACAGCAGCAAAGCACACCAGAAGCGTGACCATAACCAACAGCCACCACAGGGAACTAATCAAACTCTTTAGCGCCGCCTCGAACTGCTGAGCGCCAATCACGCCATAGGCCTTCGACCCCAATTCCTCTAACTTCGCACGTTGGTGCGTCTGGATCATATGCAATAACCAGCGCTTCATCTGGCGAAATATCAGCAAAAGTAATGCTGTTGCCGTCATCATGCCCAAGGCGATTGCCAGACTTCTCAGCAGGTAGTTTTGGCTGCGTTCTTTCCGATACTGAGTGACAGCCTCCGCGACAGCACTTTTAACTGCCTTCGCCAGAAGAGGGCGCTCAATATCCTCCATTTTGGCATCTGCATTAACCAGATAAATGACTCGCCTATCGCCTGCCAGAATCACCGTCTCATTCTGGCCTTCTTCAATACGCAACTGGTCAATCGTAAAGCTAGGGTCATCAGCCAGCGCACGGATGCGCTCGACGAAAGCTTTTGCCCGCACCTCCGCAGGATATGCAGCCACCCCAATTACAGAAAACAACTCCCGGCCATCCAATACAACGCTAACGGATGCGCGCTTGGTGGCTTCTGCCGACTCTTCGGCAGAGGTTGCCCAACTATTGAAGCTGGCCCCATGAGCAAATAAAAAAAGCAACGCAGTTATAGCAATGCGTTGCCAAATTCCCGGGCGGAACAGGCACATGGCTCTGATGTTAATGGGCAGCGATTATTTGGCAATCTTGCTGAAAGACTCAAGTGCCTTACTTGTAGGATTATCCAGACAATAGTCTGTGAAATCATCCGACACCTTACCAAGCTTCTCTGAAACATACGTGGTTGCGCCCTTCTTGCCCAGTACATAACCGTGCAAGACAGCGATTGCAATGGCCCGATCCTCTCCGGACAATCGCATCAGATCCTTACAAAGGATTGCATTCAGATCAGTGGTTGTCGACTCCTCCATGGAGAAAGCGGTCGTACCAAACGTCAATGCAGATGCCGCAACAGCGAAGACAACCAGGGCACGGGATGTTTTTATCATGATCAACTCCTCAATGGATTAAAAATTTAAGGTGTAAATAGATTTAGCGCGCTCTGCTCATGCAAGAGTCATAAACTTGGCGATACACTCGATCATTGTCGCCGTGCCGCTTCACACCGCCAACGATGCCCCCCAATGCGGCACCCCGGCCTGCTGAGTCTCCACCTCCTACAATGGCGCCAAAAAGTGCGCCTTTGACGGCTCCACGCGTAGCACCGCCAAGGGTTGACCCTCTGTCACGCACGGCTCGGTCCGCTTCAGCAGCGCAATCGGCTGCGCTTCGCGCATACGTCGCTGGTGCAGCAAAATAAAGACTCGCCATGGCAACTAGTGCCAAGCCTCGATATCTGTTAGGAATTCGATACATATCTCACCCTCCTTCAAACAGTGTTACGTTGCGACAAAAATATGCTGAGTTGCCGCTGTTTGATACAAACTAGAACACATTAACGTTGACACAGGCTGTACAAGAGAAAAGCTAGCCATCTAGTGACATGGAACCATTACGATCGTCGCGGCTAGGTCGGTTGAAACCGAGTTGGGCCACAGTAAATGCGGGACTCAGGGTTTCAGCATTCGAGTCATGAATTGCCACTGCATTGATCATGCCGCCGATGGCGATTGACACTTAGTTGGGCCCCAGCAGCTTGAAAGAACCCGAAAATTTTTGCCGGTAACGCTCGCTGATTTGAGATCGCCAACCGTGTCGCGCACCTTCCGTTCGGCGGGTGCAACTGTCTGCTGGGGAGCATATATGGACTCCGATGCAAAGTCATACGTGTCAGCTCTACCTTGCACCGTCTCAATCTTGCCCAGACAGCCAATCAAATTCTTCAACGTGCGGTCCTGTTCGTTGAGTGTGCGCTGTTGCGATTGGAGCCTGAGCGACTGCTCTTGAATAGTGCACGCTGTTCTTCAAGTTGTCTCTCTGGCGCGGCTGTATCATCTGCGGCAACACCGAACTCGACATCCCGATCAGTGCTGTCACAACAACTGCTGACCACACCTAAGCTGTGGCGTTGCCAGAGTTAAAGTTGCATGACTTTGTCATTGCAATCTTTTTATGTCAGATTATCGCCAGAGACCTAGTGTTTAATCAAAAGCCGATGACTTTGTACCCCACTTGCACAGTAAAATCGATCGGTCGATCTTTGCCACCAAGCACCTGCGGTTTGATGTACACCTGACTGTCACCGCCGAAAGCCTTGCCGAGCATTCGTCCAAAGGTGATGGTCAAACTGGCGTACGACTTTTCGTTTTCCCAGTCATGTACCAGCGCAGGGTCATACGTAACATAGTATTTGGGATTGGCCAATTTTGGCACGTAGTACAAATCGAATGTCGTGTTATTGATGCGCGCGCGGTTGCCAGGATTGTCCAAGCTGACCTGATGCACGAGGGAGGGCGCCAATATGCTGGCGGGAAGGAAAAAAGCGTAAAACCCGCTCGCCTTCAACCAGGTATGTCCCGCACCAAGTTCCGCGCGGCCAGCCGTATCTGCAAAAACCTCGGCGGTATAGGCGCTGCCACCTTCTTTATCAACATTGAGGACGTGAGTAAATTTTACACTCAGATCGCCCAGATCGTAGTCGCTGTCCCTTAACAGGATGTTGATTTAATAGGTTTTCCAGCATCCATGCGGGTTGTGAGGCTGATATAATTACATCTGCATTAAGAAACTGATTATTCTCATGCGCGGCATCGACCATAAACAGAACGCCCTGTTCAGCTACGTCAATATCGAAGACCGCATTGACCGGGATCATCCGTTGCGCCGGATCAAAACGCTGGCCGATATGGTTCTGCGCACGATGTCGCCGCAATTCGATGCGTTGTATGCCGATGGTGGCCGCCCGTCGATTGCACCGGAACGCTTGTTGCGGGCGTCGCTGTTGCAATGTCTGTTTTCGATTCGCTCGGAGCGTGCGCTGGTCGAGCATATCGATTTCAACATGATGTTCCGGTGGTTCGTCGGCATGACGCTGGACGAGCCGGTCTGGGATCACTCGACGTTCAGCGCCAATCGCGAGCGGCTCCTCAAGGAGAGCGTGATGCGCGAGTTCTTCGGTGGCGTGGTGGCGATCGCCGAATGGGCCGAGCTGGTGTCGGACGAGCATTTCAGTGTCGACGGCTCGCTGTTGCGGGCGTGGGCCTCGCACAAGAGCATGATGGCCCGGGACGGCTCCGACGAGCCGCCCGGACCGGATCAGGGACGCAACCCCGAGGTGGACTTTCGCGGCAAGAAGCGCTCGAACAAGACGCACGTCTCGCGCACCGACCCGCAGGCCCTGCTCGCCAGCAAGGGCGGCGGCGTGGCGTACCTGAGCTACACCACGCATGCGTTGGCCGAGAATCGTCACGGTCTGATCGTCGATGTCCACACTACGACCGCCACCGGAACCGCTGAGCGTGAGGCGGCGTTGGTGATGGCCAGGCGCAGCATCAAGCCCGGCAATTCGGCGCACAAGCCGACGCTGGCGGCCGACCGGGGGTACGACACCGCCGAGTTCATCGCCGCGCTCGAGCCGCTGGGCATTGCCCCGCATGTCGCGGCCAAGGTCAAGGGCAGCGCCGTGCCCAATGAGGTGAAGTCGTCCCCCGGTTACGCGGTCAGCCTGCGCCGACGCAAGATGATCGAAGAGGCCTTTGGCTGGGCGAAGGATATCGGCACGCTGCGCCATGCGATGGCGCGTGGGCTGGATCGAATCCGTGCGCATGCGTTGCTCAATTTCTCGGCTTATAACCTGACGAGATTGGGCAATCTGCTGGCGCCGTAATTCGCGGGCGCCCTGGCGCCCTGCGGATGGGAAACGTTGTAGTCGAAAAACCATGTCTTTGCGGCGACAGGAGCGCTGCTGATTTGCGGTAGCACAATCGACGGAAAAGTCAGCTTGAATCGGCATGATCACGGGGAAAGCGGGCGATTTTCAAAGTCGATTTTTCCCAGGGGACTGGAAACCGAAGGTGAACCCGAGATTTTCAACACCCTGTTAAACCCGATGCATAGGGCACGGTGAGCGCAAGGGCCATGTTCTTTCTTTCACCCAGCGGCTGGGAGTAGATTGCCTCAAACAAACCCGTCGATGACCCATCGCGGAAATTGTTGTGCTTGTACTGCACAGCAGCGGACGAGGACAGAACTGTCGGGTTGGTGCCGTTATTCACCTCTTCTGCCAGACAAGAGGAAGCGCCGAAAGCACCGAGAGTGACGGCAAACACGGTTTTAGGTAATAAATGTTTCATCGAGGAACCCCTCCAAAAAATAAAAATGAATTACCCGTATAGCTGTAAGGGATACCTTAAATACCGATATTGGCACAATACTATCTGGATCGACTCAGCGATTTATTCGTACCGCATCAAACTGCTGCTGGCTAATCGCTCTTTCATTCAACGCGTGCTGCAGATTCTGCATTTCCATTCCAGTGGGTACCGTCGATGTTCCTTGCACCTGCACATTCGCACCCTCCGCCGCAACCAACTGGCGGGAGAAAGCCAAGGAGCGCAGCAAGGATCGGTTGTCTGATTTTCGCAGTATCTCCCACTTGCTCAGCAAACGCTATCGAAAAGTGTTGTCGTTTGGTGCTCGAATTCACTCTGGTCAGCCTTCCGGAGTTATTAATCGGTGCATGAGTTAGCAGGATGATGCAAAAACCGGCGATACCGCGTCAGCACTGAGGTTCAGGTCGAATTTCATCGTGACATCGTTTTCCGAAATATCTTTGTCGCTGCTTTCGAAGTGCCGTCGTGGCCGCAACGGCGGCCGCGAAGGTCCATTTGAGCTCTTGTGCTCATGCCTTCACCTCCGTAACGCTCAATTTCGCGATTCGGAGCAGGTTGTATGCAGCGCCGGAATAAAGGCCGCCATTTGGGTCTTCGCCTGGCCGATGAAGCGGGTCTTTCTCAACCCGCCGACCGTTTTCAACCAGCCAAATATTTCCTCGACGCGCTTTCGCTTTCGCTGGCTGACCCGGTAGCCCTCGGTCCGGGTGGTCCGCCCATCCAGTCCAGGCGTCTTCCGATCCTTGATGCGCGCAATGTGCGGACGGATCTGAAGCTCGCGCAGATGCTCGACGAACGCCTTCACGTGATAGCCCTTGTCCGCATCCAGTGTCTCGGGGTGAATGTGCCTGCGTCGCGCTCACGTGAGCAACTGCCGGGCCGCACGGTGCTCGGGGTCCGTTGTGCTTTGATGCGTGGCGTTCGAGCGCTTCTCGCCTTTGAAGTCGACCATCCCCGTGCCATGGACAACGTCATTGGGCGGGGTGCCGTCCTTGCGTTTGAAGCTCTTGAACGAGGCCCAGGCGTCGATCAGCGTGCCGTCTACCGTGAAGTGGTCCGAGGACAGCAGATTCTGCTTCTGGGCCGGCTTGACGACCTCGTCGAAGAAGCGTCGGGCTACGTCAGTGGCGACCAGGCGCTCACGCAGACGGCTGAAATTCGATTGGTCCAGCGTCGGACTCTCGAGATCCATGTCGAGGAACCAGCGGAACAGGATGTTGTAGTCGAGTTGGTCGCAGAACTGCCGGTCGGAGCGAACCGAATACAGCGCGATAATCAGTTGCGCCTTGAGCAGACGCTCTGGCGGAATCGACGGACGGCCGACCGACGAGTAAAGCGCATCCAATTCCGCGCAAATCACACCAAGGGCTCGATCCGCCAAACGCTTCACTCGTCACAGCGGATGATCGGCAGGCACACGCGATTCCGGCGAGAAATAATGGAACATCGAGGACTGGGGGTCTAGTTGGCCGCGCATCGTTGCAGTACCGGGAGTTTGGAGATGGTTCTATGACAAGCAGCTTGATGGGTCGTTCACTGACTTTTGCATCATCCTGTTAGTACGTCGAACCATCCCTGTTCTCCTTTTCTTATCATGCACAATTAGCGCCCTGCATAATGCTGAATGCCGTCACACGTTAGTAGGGCTTGCCAAGGTAGAAATAGAAACTGGAATCACCGGCCGCCGCGCGCCCATACCCAAGATAAACTGCCCCGAGCGGGGTATCTATGGCTGTAAAAATACTGGCAGACTTCAGCAAACCTGTGGGACTTCCCCTCACAAGCGGATTACCAACCTTTCCTGCTTCAAGTGATACGCCTGCATAGCCCCCTTCAAGCAGTCCGCTATCAAATATTTGCCGATAGTACATAAGTCGGCTAAACGCGAGTCTCTCTCCGAGCAACTGGCCCGTCGTATAGCCAGACAAGCTCAGAAACCCACCCAGTTGAAACAGGTCGTACTGTGGCAACGGGCCCTGACCAACATGTCCCCCGGCCTTAAACGAAAGATTAAAACTATGTGAACCGAATGAACGAACAATAGTGCTATCGGCACTCCATTTCGTATAGTTGTCGTCAGCGCCTAGCGACCTATGCGATTTAAATATTTCTGCTCTAACTGACCAGCCATCTCGAGGGAACGATGTATTATCAAGCTGATCAAGCAGCAAGCTCGCCCTGAACGCCGCTTGAGCAATGCTAGATGCACTTGGCGCAAGGCTGGTCGGGCCGGTATCAAGTTTCGGATAGCGGACGCCTTTTAGCAGACCGATCCGCGCCTCACCATACTCCTTCCACTGCGTCCCCAGATCCAACCCGACCTTGCTGGTACGGTAACTAATGGTCGCGATGCGGTTATCTCCTTGATAAACGTCGGTCTTACGACTTTCATATCCCACGTAAGGAGCGACAAAAAAGGGACCTTCCGCACTGAGTGGTTGATAGAACTCGCTGAGGAAACCATTGGGGGTGCCAGCTTTAAAAACTGTGCGCCACTCGGCTCCAAAGGAATTGATCCAGGTTTTGCGATAGCTGGCCAGCAGGTTGTAATTCGACTCAGAATTAAGATCAGACGACAGTCCGAGACCGAAACGTACATAATCTGGCCCCCAAGACTTCTCGATCGCATCGACCATCAGGACCCGCTTATCGGAGTCATCGATAAAGCGGTACGCCACGCGCTCATAATCGCCTGTACCATAGAGACGGCGCAAATCAGCGTCGAGCGTTGCCTGGTCCGCTGGTTTGCCTACTTCAGTAATCAAGGATTGTCGCGCCACTTGCGGGTTGATGTGTTTGAAATCGCTGAAGCGTATATCGTCAATGGGGCGAGTATCGGATGCCATAACCTGCGTCTGGCGGACGCGTAATGCAGCATATTCTTCTTGCGGAATGGAAAGTGCTTTCAGCCGCTCGGAAACCATACGCGCCGCAGCTTCTCCTAGTGGAGAGATTTCTGCCAAGCGATCAAAATCACCTGTTGAAAACCCTTCGAGTTCCGGTGAAATCAGAATATCATCCTGCTTCATCGACGCCAGCGATGCCTGCACATTTTGTTCCGTAAGAATGCTCAGCATCTGTCCTGCAACACCAAAAATGGAGCTCAATTCCTCACGCTTCAGCAACGGGGTGCCGACATTAACGGCAATTACAATGTCCGCCCCCATTTCTCGTGCGGTCTGCACAGGTAAGTTGCTGGTCAACATGCCGTCAGCAAGAATCATCCCGTCGAATTCAGCAGGCGCCACCGCACCAGGCACAGCCATGCTGGCACGCATGACGTTCGCCAACACGCCTTCCTTGAAAATGACCGCTTTACCAGTCACCAGATCCGTGGCCACCGCTCGGAAAGGAATCGGCAAGTCATCAAACCGGTAGAAGCCCTGCACCTTGGATAGGCGCCGCAATACGGTTTCGATCTGGACACCGCTAACCAAACCCTTGGGAAGCTTGAGGCCGCCCTCGCCCACACCGAACTCAGGACCGAAAAAGCTCAGGTAGTCATCCTGCTTGCGTCGCATGCTCAGTTCCTGCCGCGGCGGCTTTTCTTTGATCAAAAAACCGGTAGTCATCCCTGCCACGATCCGGTCCATTTCCGGCGAAGTGAGTCCTGTTGCATAGGCCGCACCGACCAGGGCCCCCATACTGGTGCCGGCAATGCAGTCAACCGGTACGCGATACTCCTCAAGTACCCTGAGCACGCCAATGTGCGCCGCACCCCGCGCACCGCCACCGGACAGCACCAGGCAGATTTTCGGACGCATGGCAGATCCGGTTTCACCACGCGGCTCATCCGCCTTTGCCAGCGGAGTCATTCCCGAGAATAAGGATGCCACGGCAATCCAGAAAGCCACCATCCCACGCATACACTGACCGTGCATTCCAAGCCCTTTAAGAATCATTCCTTAGCCACCAAAACGCAGGGCCTCTACGGCTGCACCCGGCATCAATGTCCGGATTCGCTTCGAGAATTCATGATCCGTTCCTGCGGCTCGTGCCCTGGCATTGATGTGCGCGCGCGTTTGAATCTCCACAAATGGCAAATCGTCCATTTGCAGCCTGCCCATTTCAAAGAGATATTCTGGAACGTAACCGCTTGCAATAATTTTCCAACTAAATGGAAGCTGCTGCGGATTGACACGAGTATTCATCCATATTGCGGTCGTGCAGTTCGTCGTAAGCGAATTATAAAACTCCGGTTGCACGCTCAGTGCGTTGATTCTGTTCATGTACTCCAGAAACAGGCGGCGCCGGTTCTCGGGCGAAGTCTTTGTGCGGTACAAATAAACGTCTTCCGGAGGATCCTGCCGATAATTGGTGCGCACGCCAATCACATCCCGCTCATCCGCCACCACGTAATAGAGCTCGTACTGGCGGAAGAACCCCTTGAGGTTGGAGTAGGCTTCACCCTTGGTCTTACGCACCTCGATCGAAATCGCCAGGTACTCATCATCGGCAAAGGCAAAGCTTAAAAACACATGCGCAATCGCTGGCCCCATCCAGTGAGATGTCACCAGATCAACCGCCTCCAGTTTCCGCAGATCGAAACGTTTATTGTAATAAGATGGCGTGAAGTCCGTTTCGCTGCGGTAGGTGAAGTTGCGGATATTATAGACTGTCACAAAATCGCCTTCGATTTTGGCATGGGGCAACAAGGACGTCTCATCCTGCCAATCGCGCGTATTGCTAGGCTCCAGCTGCGACCACAAAACCATGAGAAGGGAGAGCAGGACAAAGTAGGGGGCAACCCGCTCCCAGCGCCGTCGAGTAATTGCAAAGACGGCAAAGATGGCAAACAGAGCCAGGACGGCAATCAGGCCAAAACGTGCAAAGCTATTGGCTGGCCCCGCATAGGCAATAAACCCTCCGCCCCATACTGCACTCCCAAGCACCAGCATCCCGAACAGCAGCGTGCTTAACACGCGGAAAAAGCGTAATAGCAATGTCTGCATTCCTCACTCTAAAATTAACTTGGCGGTTTCAAGTCTGAAGTGCAACAATCGGCATACGGCATACGGCATACGGCATACGGCGTACGGCATACGGCATTCAAATACCACATTCCAGTTTGAGGTAGCATACATCCTGTAAATTTCGATGTGAGGAGTGTGGACATGAAAATACGTGCGCATGCAGTCCCCGACGGGGTTATCGAGTTCGCGCAGAATGATACCGCACTGGAAAAGGAAATCATCACCAGCTTGAGTCCTGGCGCCTGTTCGCTAACAAGACGCTGATTCTCGACTCTGAGCGTACCTGTACCGTATTGCAGTCCGCGGCAATCAGCCGCATCGCTTTTCTCACTGCCCTGCCCATTTCCCTGCTCGAAGCCCCCCACAACGACGACTTACCGAGAACACTGCCGCCCTGAGCAATTGGGCGACCGACGGCGGTTTTACCCAATTAACGGGAGCAAACCCCGGCGAGAACTATAAAGGCCACGTGCTTTTCGAGATGGCCGGCAGCCACCGGCTGCTGGTGAATCTTGAGGGCGAACTCGCAAGCCAGCCCGATTTGTTCTCGAAACTTAACCATATCTACGATCTGCCTTTCTATGCCCTACCTCATCCCCAAGGCGGCTTAGTCGTTATGAATATGCGTAACATCGTTGCCTTAACCTATCTACCCGGCCTGAAGGAATACCCGAAAGGCTATCTGCCCGCTGAGCGGTGCTAACCGTGCCGTCCCACCTGCACCGACTTTTTATTTATCGGTTCCCGTTTCCGTACTCGGCATGACCTGCACAACCAGTGGCGCACTGGCGTCGAGATGCACGTCACGCTGCGGGAACGCAATGACAATGCCGTGCTCGGCAAATCTCGCAGCAATCAACAGGCGCAACTCGCTGAGCACGCTCCGTGTTGTCGGCATGTTGGCGCTGATCTCTAGCCAGACATAAAGGACAAGCAGTTGGGCGTTGTCGCCAAAATCCTCGAACAAAGCCTCTGGGGCGGGTGTCCGAGCAACCTGCGGATGATTCACGGCCAACTCCAGCAAAAGTGCGGTGGCTTTCTGGAGCGATGTCCCATAGGCGACACCAACCTTTACCGCAAAGCGCACGCTGCGACTACTATGTGTCCAGTTGGTGACATTCTGCTCGATGAAGGTGCTGTTCGGCACCAGAGTATCAATGCCGTTGACGTTACGGATAGTGCATGAGCGCACATTGATGTCGGTAACTACACCAAGGACGGTTCCAACCTCAACCAGATCGCCGGGCCGGAATGGGCGCTCAATCAGAAGCATCAGGCCGCTAATAAGGTTTTTCAGCATTGTTTGCATGCCAAAACCAACGCCGATGGCAATAGCACCGCCAAGGAAGGCGAAGGCTGCGAGAGGGATTTTGACAATCGCCAAACTGACCAGCAGCAGGATGACAATGCTCAAGGCGAGAATCCATTTGCGGGCAATCCGTGCCTGCGTTGCATCCATTGTCATGCGCCTTACGGCAACACGGAAGTACCAGCGTGTCAGCACCGCTATCAGAAAGTAACCAATCACCAGTATCGCCACAGCCACGAATGCCTTGGCAACAGTAATGCTTCGTGTCCCGGTAATCTTGCGTCCGTCAACCTCAAGCGTATCCTCGATAGAAAAAAGTTCGTAATACCAGACTTTGCGCGCTCCGTTGACGAAACTGGACAGCCCTTGCTGAGCCTTGTCGCCCAATCCCAACCCCTTTGAAACGGACTCGAATTCCGCTCTCCCGCGTTGCACCAGTTGCCGCAATTCCTCGAGTTCACTATATCCATTCAAGTAAACCAGCTGGCGATCCGTAAGAATCTCCAACATCTGCTGATGGAACTTTTGCTCCATGTGCTCGATCTGGCCATGACGTACCCGCTCATGTTTGTTGATCGAGTCCAGTGTCAGCTTGAGTTGTGCCTCGATATGTCGAATGACCGGATCGAGCTTTGTTATCAGGCTAAGACTGCCCTCGTAGATCTTGCGCAAATCGGGATGTTGACCCTGACTGGCGAGGGCCACGTCATAGCGCATCTCCCAAAAGGCCAACTGGATATCCAGTCCTATCAACTGGTTGCTGATCATCTCCAGTGAGGTTGCCACATTATTCCTGCGTGCCTCAGCCAATGTCAGTTCGTGGTCAGTCGTTGCGACGTCGGCCTCTGTTGTCGCAACCCTTCTGTCAAGATCAGCGACTTGACCCTTCATGCGCTTGATCACACTTTCGGTCTTGCTTCGTTCGATGGCGCGCAACGGGTTGATCTTTCGCAACAACCCGGTGTTTTCCTCCTGTTCCTTCTTGAGCTTCGCCTCTTCTGCAGCCAGATCCTGTCGACCCTTGTAGAGCGAACCACGCAGATCAGCCAATTTTCGAGTCAACGCATTCAACTGTGCGCGCCGGTCCGCCACCGTCTTGTTCGCCGCTTCTCGCGCCGTGGAATTGGTCTCGAGTTGCTGTAGATAGTCGTCCCGTCGCTCGGCAATACGCTCTCTGATGGACCGAATATCCGTTTCAGAAAAGCTGACAGAAGCTTCTGCTGCCTCAATCATCCGGCGACTCAGATCAACCTCCAGTTGATCGCCAGCGCGGCGGGCATCAACTGCCTGACGCTCGACAACCAACTTAGCCAGATAGGCGGCATTCGCACGCGCCTCAAGCTCAGCCAGTTGATATTGCCAACGCATTCGTTCCTCATCTCTTTCTTGCCGGCTTTCTTCCATGCGCTCCCGCGCTTGCCGCTCCCGAACCTGGCTCTTGGCGGTAAGCAGCCGAGCATTTTCGATTTGTCCATCGATGATTTGCAGTTGTGCTTCCTGACCGCGCAGGGTGAGAAGGTTATTCTGCAGTTCCGCGCGCAAACGATCGACCAGTAAAATCGAATACGGTGGGGGATCAGAAAATCCCTGCCAGAGTTGTATGCGCGACTCAATCTGCTGCCTCTGCTTTTCCTGTTCGACACGATCGTTCAGCGCATTGATATGCTGCTGATAGGAAAAAGCCAGATACTTCAGAAAATTGTAGCGATCGGACAATTCCTTGTCTGATGCGCCTTGGGGTGCGCCCCCTTGCCGACCGGGCGATTTGTCGATGCGCGCAATGTCAGCCAGTACGCTTTTACGCAATTTGTCTAACTCTTCGACCGTGATGTCCTTCTGCGGCGCTTCTACCTGTCTCTCGGGTGCGGTTGCCGCAGGTGCATTCATAAATGGCACAGACATTTGCGCAGCGGCCGGCAAGGCCAGCACTAGCCCAGTCCAGGTAATCAGGAAAACTGACCACAATTTCCGGGAAGGCGACAAGAATGAATTCATGGAATTAGCGGTCCTGCAAAAAATATTTTTTCGAAATGAAGACTTAGCATCAAAAGAGCCCAGCTTAACTGAAGCGCCTCGGTTTATGTGGAGGCCGGTTGGTTTAAATCGGACCGCAATTGCTATTTGATTGGCGAGTTGCCTGTAGTAGTTTGCGTCAGCTTTCGCAGGCGGGATATAGCCGATGGGTGCGATTAGTAGGTGGTTATTGAACCAGGCCACTCATTCCAACGTCGCCATTTCTAATGCTGCCTTGTTTCTCCATGGTGCGCGGCGGTGAATGAGCTCGGCTTTGCAGAGCCCGTTGATGGTCTCTGCCGAAGCGTTATCGTAGCTTTCGCCCCTTCTACCAACTGACGGCTCCACGCCAGCTGCTGCAAGACGGTCTGTATAGCGAATAGAGACGTATTGGGACCATCCGCATCGCACGCTCGCGCACCTCTGGGGAAGACTTGTTTAACTTGTTCTTCGCTACATCTTCTCAAGAGTTGGAGCCTCCATCAAACCTCGGGGTGTTTCACAATGCCACTTCGCTCTGAAGCATTACAGCCTAGTGAGCGATCATCTGTGGCTCTTTGGGTTTGACCGTCTGGATTTTGGTGATAACGATGGGAAAGAGTGGATTATGCCTTTCAGGTTATGAGTTTTGGTATTGATTGCGTTACAGATGGCCGATATACCGCGTGAGTAATGTTCTTGAAGAGGGTGTGATTGAAACAGAGCAGTGACCTGCTCCAGGCTTTTCGGGCCAGCTGAAACTTGAGAGGATGGCTTCCAGAGAAAAGAGGAAGTCATGCGCAAGAGCCGTTTTACAGAAGAACAGATGGTCAAGATCCTGCGGGAGGCCGACCGCACGCCGGTCGCGGATGTCTCAAACAAGCACGTAGTGAGCGAGCAGACGATCTATACGTGGCGCAAGCGCTTCGGCGCCATGAGCTCGAACGAGGTCAAGCGACTGCGGCAGCTGGAGGCCGAGAACGCGCGGCTCAAGAAGATGCTGGCCGAGCGGGATCTGGAGATCGACGTGATGAAGGAGATCACGGCAAAAAAATGGTGGCGAGGCGCTGGCGATCGACGTCGCGGGCAGCATCCGCTCGGAGCGCGTCTTCGATGTCTTGAGCCGCTTGATCAGCGAACGCGGAGCGCCGAAAGCATTGCGCTCGGACAACGGCCCGGAGTTCGTCTCGACGCGGTTGCTCCAGTGGGCGACCGATGAGGGATTGCAAATGGCGCTGTCGCAGCCGGGCAAGCCATGGCAAAACGGCACCGACGAGAGCTTCAACGGCAAGTTCCGCGACGAGTGCCTATCCATGGAATACTTTCGCAACCGCCTTGAGGCACGCGTCGTCATCGAGCAGTGGCGCCGTCGTTACGACGAAGTACGACCGCATTCTGCGCTGGGATACCTGACCCCGGCGCAGTACGTTCAGAACCAGTCAGGCAACGACCACGAGGCCATCCGTCTCAAGTAACTCGTGGTCCGAAGAATCGGGGCAGGTCAATGCCCCTCGGCTGGATGCCTCCTATGCCGCGAATCTGCCGACCTGTCCTCCAATTACCGGTCTCTCCGTCAGGTCGTATGGTCAAGTTTGTTTTCGCAGGACTTTATCGCCTAAGGAAAATGGATATCATGATGGCATGAGTGACAACTTATCGCCGTTTTGGCGTGTTCCGTGATGGCTTACTACGCGCATTCCACGCCGAGCGTGGATAAATCCGATTGGCAAAGCCTAGCGGAGCATCTTCATAGCGTCGGCAAGATTGCCGGTAAGAACGCGGCGACCTTCGGCGCTTCAACATTGGCTGAGGTAGCCGGGTTACTTCACGATCTCGGCAAGTATTCGGAAGACTTTCAACGACGCATCGCGGGGAATGCGATTCGTGTTGATCACGCCACCCGAGGTGCGATGATCGCTGCAGAGCGCTTCGGCCCGATCGGCATGTTGCTCGCCTATGGCATCGCCGGCCATCACGCAGGTTTGGCGAACGGAGCTGAGGGCGGTGAACGCACGGGACTTCGCGACCGCATGAAGGGCATCGGCTTACCGCCGCTGAAGGACGACTGGGCACAGGAGATATTCCTGCCGGAGCAACTGCACGCACCGAAACTCTTGCTCCACAAAGAGCGCAGCATGTTTCAGTTCGCATTCCTTGCGCGCATGCTGTTCTCCAGCCTGGTGGATGCCGACTACCTCGATACCGAGGCCTTTTACGATCGGGTCGCCCCTCCCGGACAGCCCAACGACCGCAACGCATCGCGCGCGCTCGAAGTCCCCTCCCTGCAAGCGTTGCGCGAGCGCCTCGATACTCATCTTTTGGGCTTCACAGCCGACTCCGACGTCAATCGCATCCGCGCGGACATTCTCGCCTATACGCGCCAAGCCGCGCAGCATGCGCCCAGCCTATTCTCGCTCACGGTACCGACCGGCGGTGGTAAGACGCTTGCCTCGCTCGCCTTCGCGCTCGATCACGCGATTAAGCATGGGCTGCGGCGGGTGATCTTCGTGATTCCCTTCACCAGCATCGTCGAGCAGACCGCTGCGGTATTCCGTTCCGCGCTGAGCGATCTGGGCGAAGCGGCGGTGCTTGAACACCACAGCGCCTTCGTCGCAGCGCCACTTCCGCGCTCGGACGCCGAGCGTTACCAGGCCCGGGAAAAACTGCGGCTGGCGATGGAGAACTGGGATGCACCCATCGTCGTCACCACAGCAGTGCAGTTCTTCGAGAGTCTGTTCGCGGCACGCCCGTCGCAATGCCGCAAGCTGCACAACATCGCCGGCAGCGTGGTCATCCTCGACGAGGCGCAGACCCTGCCGCTGAAGCTGTTACGGCCGGCGGTCGCGGCCATCGACGAACTGGCCCGGAACTACCGCAGCAGCGTCGTCCTGTGCACAGCCACCCAGCCGGCCTTGAACGCGCCGGATTTTCGCGGCGGACTGGAGAACGTGCGTGAACTCGCCCCGAATCCGCCGGAACTCTTCCGCAAGTTGGACCGGGTACGTGTGCGCCATGTCGGCACGCTCGACGATGACGCGCTCGCGGCGCAACTCCGCGATCTCGATCAAGTGTTGTGCATCGTCAACAACCGCCGCCACGCCCGCGCCCTGTATCAGGCACTCGCCTACCAACCCGGCGCGCGCCACCTGACCACGCTGATGTGCGCCAAGCATCGCAGCCAGGTGCTCGCCGAGGTACGGGTACGCCTCAAGGCCGGTGAGCCCTGCCGGCTGGTGTCGACGTCGCTGATCGAAGCCGGCGTCGACATCTCGCTGCCCACCGTCTACCGCGCCGAAGCCGGCCTGGACTCAGTCGCCCAGGCGGCCGGGCGTTGCAACCGCAACGGCGAGCGCGCAGCGGAGCTGAGCGAGGTGCGCGTGTTCGGCACCGCCAACAGCGACTGGGCACCGCCGCCGGAACTGCGCCAGTTTGCCCAGGCCGCGCAGGAGGTCATGCGCCAGCCGCGGTTCCGCGACGATCCGCTGTCGCCGTCCGCGATCGAAGCCTACTTCCGACTCCTTTACTGGCAGAAAGGCGACAAGGAACTGGATGCCGCTAACCTGCTTGGCCTGTGCGCGGAAAGCCGCATCGATTCCCTGCCGTTGGAAACGCTGGCGGCCAAGTTCCGCATGATCGACACCGTGCAGATGCCGGTGATCGTACCCTTCGACGACGACGCCCGCGAGTACCTGAAGAGCCTGCATCACGTGGACAAGAGCGGCGGCCTCGCACGCAAGCTGCAGCCGTATCTGGTGCAGTTGCCGCGCAACGGCTTCGATGCGCTGCGCAAGGCGGGCGCGATTCAGCCGGTTGCGCCGGAGAGATGGGGGGAACAGTTCATGGAACTGGTGAACGAAGACTTGTACAACCAACATTCTGGGCTGTCTTGGGACGATCCT
Organism: Parazoarcus communis; assembly: GCF_003111665.1. Lineage (NCBI taxonomy): Bacteria > Pseudomonadati > Pseudomonadota > Betaproteobacteria > Rhodocyclales > Zoogloeaceae > Parazoarcus > Parazoarcus communis. The sequence goes on from NZ_CP022188.1 coordinate 1,578,511, forward strand.
TCCTTCCTAAGCACAGAGCGACTGCTTTGGTGAACGTTCGTTGAGCTATTGGATAAACTTGTTCATTGAACTGTTAGCTGAAAGCGATGATATAATTTGACGGCATCCCCATTGTCTGTGTACGCTAGCTACGAAATGGCGAAGACCCCGGTGTCTGCCAACACCGAGGCCTTCAAGTAGCAACCGCTGCCACGCGGCAGAGCTAGCGTCTGGGGCTAGTAAGGAGGGCTCGTATATGGCTAGAACCCATATGACCCTGATAGGAGATTGAACTCAATCACCCACGACTCAACTCGCACCTCGCCTGCCAATCAAGGTGCGTTTGAACTGTACCGTACTTTGCAGTTCTCGTCGCACCTCCGTGGGCGCGTGGATTGAAACATTGAGCTGTTAGCCGAAAGCGTTTGATGAAACCGTGCCTCCGGCAGGTGATCTTGTCGGAGGCACTACCCAGAAGAGCAGCCTTGTCGTTAACTGCGTCGAGCACGTTCGCGACATACGCACAGCCCGATTTGGGAGGGAGGGTGTCAATGAGCTACGGAATCCGCCTGCACGTCTGGGGCGATCGGGCCTGCTTCACGCGGCCGGAAATGAAGGTGGAGCGGGTGAGCTACGACGTCATCACGCCGTCGGCCGCGCGCGGCATCCTGGAGGCCATTCACTGGAAGCCGGCGATCCGCTGGGTGGTGGATCGCATCCATGTGCTCAAGCCGGTGCGCTTTGAATCCATCCGTCGCAATGAGGTTGGCAGCAAGCTGTCACCCGGCAACGTGAGCAGGGCGATGAAGGCGGGCACCACCGCCGGGCTGGCGACCTATGTCGATGAAGACCGCCAGCAGCGTGCCGCCACGGTGTTGCGCGACGTGGCCTACGTGATCGAGGCCCACTTCGAACTCACCGACAAAGCCGGGCCGGACGATTCGGTGGGCAAGCATCTGGACATTTTCAACCGCCGCGCCCGCAAGGGGCAGCACTTCCACGCCCCCTGCCTGGGCGTGCGCGAGTTTCCCGCCCATTTCAGCCTGATCGAGGACGGCCAGCCGCTGCCCGACGCGCACCCCGCACGCGATGCGGACAAGGACTTGGGCTGGATGCTGCACGACATCGATTTCGCCCGGGACATGACGCCGCGCTTCTTTCGCGCGCAGTTGAAGGCAGGCGTGATCGAGGTGCCGCCATGGCAGGGCGAGGGGGTCAAGTCATGATCCTGCAGGCGTTGAACCGCTATTACGAGCGGCTGATCGAGCAACAGGCCGAGGATGTGGCGCCTGCGGGCTGCAGCCCGGAAAAGATCAGCTTCGAGATCCTGCTCACGCCGGATGGCGATGTGGCGCAGGTCAACGACATTCGCGACACCTCCGGCAAGAAGCCCCTGCCGCGCATGCTCAACGTGCCGCAGGCCGAAAAACGCACCGTCGGCATCAAGTCCAACTTCCTTTGGGACAAGACCAGCTACGTGCTTGGTGTGAGCAACACAAGCAAGCGCACCGACAAGGAGCATGAGGACTTCGTCGAATTGCACGAAACTGTGCTCGCCGGCGAGGACGACCCCGGACTCAAGGCCTTGCTCAGCTTCCTGCGCGGCTGGTCGCCGGATCAGTTCGAGGCACGTGGTTTCCCTGCCGACATGGTCGACGCCAACCTCGTGTTCCGGATGGACGGCGAGCATTGCTTCCTGCACGACCGGCCAGCCGCACGGGCGGTGCGCGCCCGGCTGCTCGCAGGCGACGGGGGACAGGAAGCGGCGGCAAGCGGGACGGTTTGCCTGGTCAGCGGGGAAGTGGCACCGGTGGCCCGCCTGCATCCCGCGATCAAGGGGGTGAACGGAGCGCAGAGCTCGGGTGCGTCCATCGTTTCCTTCAATCTCGATGCCTTCACGTCCTATGCCAAGAGTCAGGGCGACAACGCACCGGTATCCGAACAAGCCGCCTTCGCCTACACCACGGCGCTGAACTACCTGCTACGCCGGGGCGAACACAACCGTCAACGCCTGCAGGTGGGCGACGCCTCAGTGGTGTTCTGGGCCGAAGCGGTCGATGCAAAGCAAGCAAGCGCCGCCGAGGATCTCTTCGCCTCCATGCTCAGCCCGCCCGCCGATGACGCTTCGGAGGCCGCGCGGGTGCGTGCGGTGTTGGACTGCATCGCGAAAGGCCACCCGGTGGCGGACCTCGCCCCGAATCTCGAACCCAGCACCCGCATGTACGTGCTGGGCCTCGCGCCCAACGCGTCGCGTCTGTCGGTGCGCTTCTGGCAAGTGGATACGCTGGGCGTGCTCGCTGGCCGTATCGCCCAGCACGCTGAAGACCTGCGTCTCGAACCGCTGCCGTGGCGCACCGAACCATCCGCGTATCGGCTGGTGCTGGCGACCGTGCCGCATCGCGAGGGCGCCAAGCCCAAGGCCGACGACGCGATCAACATCGTCATTGGCGAGACGATGCGAGCCATTCTGAGCGGCGGGCCGTATCCACGCAGTCTGTTGGCCAACACCATCATGCGGTTTCGGGCGGACGGAGACATTTCCGGCCTGCGCGTGGCCTTGTGCAAGGGCGTTCTGGCGCGTGAACGGCGCCGGGACATTCGTACATCCGAGGAGGAAATCCCCGTGAGTCTCGACAAGCAATCCACCAAACCCGGCTACCTGCTCGGGCGGCTGTTCGCAGTGCTGGAAAACGTGCAGCGCGCCGCCCTGGGCGGCCAGGTCAACGCCACGATTCGCGACCGCTTCTACGGCGCGGCATCGGCAACGCCGGCCTCGATCTTTCCGGTGCTGTTGCGCAACACCCAGAACCACCTCGGCAAACTGCGCAAGGAACGCATGGGCCAGGCGGTGAACCTGGAGAAGGACATCCGCGAGATCGTCGGCGGCCTGCCCGAGCAGTTCCCGCGCAGCCTCAAGATCGAAGACCAGGGCCGCTTCGCCATCGGCTACTACCACCAGTCGCAGTCCTACTTCACGCGCCGCGACGCGGTCGGGGACGCGCCCGCCGACGAATCCGCCGAACCCACCGACATCGAAACCGAAGGAGCCGACCAATGACCGCCATCGCCCACCGCTACGAGTTCGTCTATCTGTTCGACGTCATCAACGGCAACCCCAACGGCGACCCGGACGCCGGCAACCTGCCGCGCCTGGACCCGGAAACCAACTGCGGCCTGGTGACCGACGTCGCGCTCAAGCGCAAGATCCGCAACTTCGTCGCTTTGGATAGAAACGGCGGATCGGGCTACGCGATTTATATGCAAGAAAAGGCCATTCTCAACGCACAGCACCTTCTGGGCCGCGAAGGCGTCGGTCTAACGAATGAAACCAAGGAAGAACTGAAGAAGCTGCCGAAAGACGAGGCCAAGGCACGCGAAATCACCGCGTGGATGTGCGCGAACTTCTTCGACGTGCGCACCTTCGGCGCGGTGATGACTACGGGTGTCAATGCCGGCCAAGTACGGGGGCCGGTACAACTGGCGTTTGCGACATCAGTCGAGCCAGTCCTTCCGTTGGAAATCTCAATTACCCGTATGGCAGTGACGACTGCGGAGGAAGCGGAGAAGCAGTCGGGCGACAACCGCACCATGGGCCGCAAGCACATCCTGCCCTATGGGTTGTATCGCGCGCACGGCTTTGTCTCCGCCAAGCTGGCCGAGCGCACCGGCTTTTCCGACGACGACCTGCGACTGCTGTGGAACGCGCTCATCAACATGTTCGAGCACGACCGCTCCGCTGCGCGGGGTGAGATGGCGGCGCGCAAACTGATCGTGTTCGAACACGAAAACGCCATGGGCAACGCCCCGGCGCACGTGCTGTTCGACGCGGTCAAGGTGCAGCGCGCCGAGGGCACGGAAGACCGACCCGCGCGCAACTTTGCGGACTATCGCGTCCGCGTCGATGCCGGAGCTATGCCCAAGGGCGTGAGCGTGCGCGAGCTGCTGTAAGGCAGCGGGCGAAGGGGGGCGAAGCATGGACGAATCCGACGACCTCGTTCCCCTGTCCGCGCTGCAGCACTATCTCTACTGCCCGCGGCAGTGCGCGTTGATCCATGTCGAGCGCCTGTGGGCCGAGAACCGCCAGACCGCGGAAGGGCGCTTGCTGCACGACCGCGCCGACACCCCGCAGATCGAGCGCCGCCACGGCGTGCGCACGATTACCGCGATGCCGCTGTCCAGAGCGGAACTGGGCATCGCCGGGGTGGCGGATGTCGTCGAGTTTCGGGCGGAAGAGGGAGGCGAGCATCCCGTGCCGGTCGAGTACAAGCGCGGCCGTCCCAAAGCCCACCGTGCCGACGAGGTACAGCTGTGCGCGCAGGCGCTGTGCCTGGAAGCGATGTTCGGCTGCCGGGTGGCGGAGGGCGTCTTGTTCTACGGTCAGACACGTCGCCGGCAGACTGTGGTGTTTGACGACGCGCTTCGTCAGCTGACTCTGGAAACCATACAGGCCACGCGCGAGATGATCCGCGCGGGGCAAACACCAACGGCGAGCTATCTGGCGAAACGCTGCGACGCCTGTTCGCTCATCGAACTGTGCCAACCCAAGCTGCTCGACAAGGGGCGGGATGTCGAAGCCTGGCTACGCGAGCAGATTGCTGAGGAACCCTAACGCATGCGTCGCCAGCTCAACACCGTGTATGTAACTACCGAAGGCGCGTGGCTGCGCAAGGATGGCGAAAACATCGTCATGGAGGTGGAAGGCGAAACCCGCGCCCGCCTGCCGGCACACATGCTCGACAGCCTGGTGTGCTTCGGCCGCGTCCTAGTTTCCCCGCCGTTGCTCGGCTACTGCGCCGAGCAGGGGATCTGCGTGAGCTATCTGAGCCCCAACGGCAAGTTCCTCGCCCGCGTGGAAGGGCCGGTTTCCGGCAATGTGTTGCTGCGCCGCGAGCAGTACCGACGAAGCGACGACGGGCCGCGTTGTGCCGCCATCGTGCGCAACGTTCTTGTGGGCAAGGTGCATAACCAGCGCGCCGTGGTGTCACGCGGACTGCGTGATTACGGCGAAGTTCTGCCGCCGGAGGCACGCGCAGCGCTATTGCATACCGATAAGCGCTTGAAGCGGATCGGCGTGCGACTGCTTGCCGATGCGCCGGTCGACGTTCTGCGTGGCCTGGAAGGAGAAGCAGCACAGGCCTATTTCGGAGTGCTTGACCACTTGATACGAGTACCTGATGCGGCGATGCGTTTTGGCGGGCGTAGCCGCCGTCCTCCCACTGATTCGGCGAATGCGCTGCTGTCCTTCCTGTACACATTATTGACCCACGATTGCCGGTCGGCGCTCGAAACAGTGGGGCTTGATCCCGCCGTGGGTTTCCTCCACCGAGACCGCCCCGGTCGCCCTAGTCTCGCACTGGATCTTGTTGAGGAGTTCCGCCCCGTGTTTGCTGATCGTCTGGTCTTGTCGCTGATCAATCGTAAACAGGTGTCCGCGCGTGATTTCACGCGTATGGACAATGGCGCTGTCCTGCTTAAGGAGGACGCGCGCAAGACCGTTCTCACCGCCTACCAGGAGCGTAAGAGAGAGCAATTGCGCCACGCCTTTATCGACGAAAAAATCGACATCGGGCTGTTTCCCGCTATCCAGGCACAGTTGCTTGCTAGGCACCTGCGAGGCGATCTTGATGCTTACCCTCCTTTTCTCTGGAAGTAGGGTTTCATCATGATGGTCCTCGTTAGCTACGACGTGAGTACGATCACAGCGAGCGGACAGAAACGCCTACGGCGACTGGCCAAGGCGTGTCGCGATTACGGCCAGCGCGTGCAATATTCCGTGTTCGAGATCGAAGTGGATTTTGCCCAGTGGACCTTTCTCAAGAGCAAGTTGTGTGAGCTGATCGACCCAGAGCAGGACAGTCTGCGCTTCTATTATCTTGGTAAAAATTGGCAGACAAAGGTTGAGCATGTCGGTGCAAAACCGGTTCTTGACTTGAATGGTCCGCTCATTCTCTGAATAACGGCGCGAACCTGAAGCGTCCGGGAAAACCCCGGGAGGTTCGCAATAGGTCAAAGTCTCCCATTCTTCGAGTATCTGGCTGCAGATGTCAGCCTTTTACTCCTGCTTTACGGTAACTCTCACCAGAGTTCGCAGATATCCGGTATTTTTCGTATTGTTCTCATGGAGTTGTGAGGGCACTGTCGCGCCCCGCGTGGGCGCGTGGATTGAAACGTGGTCGGTCGTTGCACCGCGCGCGTTGCGCGCATGTCGCGCCCCGCGTGGGCGCGTGGATTGAAACCCGGCCGATGGCATCACGCTCGCCCGCCCGCCAGGTCGCGCCCCGCGTGGGCGCGTGGATTGAAACACCAGCCGCAGTTCCGAGGCGACCTTTTGAACCATGTCGCGCCCCGCGTGGGCGCGTGGATTGAAACACACCGATGTGCGCAGGTACATCTCAAAGATGGAGTCGCGCCCCGCGTGGGCGCGTGGATTGAAACAAGGCGATCTGGCGCAAGTGCGCGGCACGGACGCGTCGCGCCCCGCGTGGGCGCGTGGATTGAAACATATGCTGCGACAGAGCGTTCAACACGTCTGCAAGTCGCGCCCCGCGTGGGCGCGTGGATTGAAACATCTGCAACGCGAAACGTCATGCACAGAAGCTCAGGTCGCGCCCCGCGTGGGCGCGTGGATTGAAACATCGTGAGCAACCCCGCTACAAACATCCAGTACGGGTCGCGCCCCGCGTGGGCGCGTGGATTGAAACAGCTACACGTTGCGTTTGTTACACGCAACAGGGCGTCGCGCCCCGCGTGGGCGCGTGGATTGAAACATCCCAATGTGCATCACGAATGACATATACATAGGTCGCGCCCCGCGTGGGCGCGTGGATTGAAACATCAGATAGCCGATGGCGTTGCGCTTGACCGTCGTCGCGCCCCGCGTGGGCGCGTGGATTGAAACACAAGCAGCGCATCAAAGTCATAGGCGAGCACAGTCGCGCCCCGCGTGGGCGCGTGGATTGAAACGCATCCGAGCAAGCCATCCGGTACGGGCAGAAGGTCGCGCCCCGCGTGGGCGCGTGGATTGAAACCTCTGAGGGAGTCTCAGATCAATCTCGGCCATGTGTCGCGCCCCGCGTGGGCGCGTGGATTGAAACACTCCGCTGGTCGCATCGCGGTTGAGTGTGGTGTCGTCGCGCCCCGCGTGGGCGCGTGGATTGAAACGAGGCCATGCGAAAGGCCAACCGCATCCTGTTCGAAGTCGCGCCCCGCGTGGGCGCGTGGATTGAAACTGCGCCCTTGAGATCGCCCTCATAGCCCTTGATCACGTCGCGCCCCGCGTGGGCGCGTGGATTGAAACCTCGGTCACGTGGCCAAGTTGCCGGGTTGGGTGAGTCGCGCCCCGCGTGGGCGCGTGGATTGAAACAACAAACTGAGGTAGGTCGTCAATCGTGGAGTCCAACGGATTAAGCTGCCATCTGTTTTGCATAGTACTGCTGACTGAAAGCGGCAGGTGAGAGATAGCCAAGGCGTGCCTGCTTGCGTATGCGGTTGTAAAAGATCTCGATGTATTCGGTGATCTCACGCCTCGCCTGCTCGCGGGTGGCATAGGATTGGTGATGGACCAGTTCGTTCTTCAGAGAACCCCAGAAGCTTTCCATCGGGGCATTGTCCCAGCAGTCCGCCTTGCGACTCATTGATGCGCGCATGCCGAATTGCCGCAGCGATGTCTGATAGGTGTACGCGCAATACTGACTGCCGCGATCCGAATGGTGAATCAGCCCTTTGGTCGGTCGCTTCGCGACGACTGCTCGGAATAATGCTTTCGTAACCAGCTCTTTGGTCATCCGCTCAGCCATGGCGTAGCCGACCAATTCGCCGTTGAACAAATCCTTGACGCCAGCAAGGTATAGCCAGCCCTCATCGGTCGCAATGTAGGTGATGTCGGCCACCCAAGCCCGATTGGGCGCTGCCACATCAAATTGACGATCCAGCAGATTAGGCGCCAGCGGCAGTGAATGATTCGAATTCGTTGTCGCCTTGAATTTGCGTTTCTGCTTGCAACGCAGTCCCAGCTTTGTGCGTAACCTTTTGATGCGATACACGCTGGCCGGGATGCCGTGATCCGCAAGATCTGATTGCAGGCGTTGTGGCCCGTAGGTTTCTCGTGTGCGTCGATGCGCAACCTTGATCTCGGTCTCCAGGTGCGCATTCTCTTGCGCCCGTAACGAGGGTGGGCGTTGGCGCCAGGCGTGATAGCCGCTCTCCGAAACACTCAGCAGCCGGCACATCACCGCCACAGGGTGGTGTAGTCGCAGTTGGTCAATCTGTGCGTACTTCACCGCGACTCCTTCGCGAAATACGCCGCACATTTTTTTAGCAGATCGCGCTCCAGCTTCACTTCCGCCAATTCCTTGCGCAATCGCGCCAGCTCAACTTCCGTCTCTGTCGGCAACCGTTGGCCTTGCCCCACTTTGGCAAGCTTGCCCGCACGCGAGGCCCTGACCCAGTTGCCAAGACTGCTCTTCGGCACCGAAAGGCGCTTGGCCGCTGCATCCACCGAAAGCCCTTCTGCCTCCACCAACTTCACTGCTTCCGCCCGAAATTCCGGCGTGTAAATCCCTTTCGGCATCCGTTCCATGTGCGTCCTCCGTTCGTGCAATTTTACAAAACGTTGGACTCCATTTTTTTCAGCCTACCTCAAACTGCAGGTGCGCATCTGATGGGCATTAGTCGCGCCCCGCGTGGGCGCGTGGATTGAAACCAGTTCAATTTGTCAGGCGCTACAGCGGGATCATGTCGCGCCCCGCGTGGGCGCGTGGATTGAAACTGCGTTGAGGGATGCTCGGCGACGGCGCAGGGCGTCGCGCCCCGCGTGGGCGCGTGGATTGAAACTGCTTGGTGCGTTGATCTGGATTTTTTTGCAGTGGTCGCGCCCCGCGTGGGCGCGTGGATTGAAACTTCCCGCGAATCTGCGTCTCAAGAACCTGATAAAGTCGCGCCCCGCGTGGGCGCGTGGATTGAAACGGTATAACGTCCAAGCCTGCGCTGCGGGTGAAACGTCGCGCCCCGCGTGGGCGCGTGGATTGAAACATTGCAGCGCATCTCCACCGGATGCTGTGGTGAGTCGCGCCCCGCGTGGGCGCGTGGATTGAAACAATCCATAGGCCGCCACGGCAGCCGGGGCAACGACGTCGCGCCCCGCGTGGGCGCGTGGATTGAAACGACAAACGATCGGGCGCAGTGCTGGGGTTGGACTGGTCGCGCCCCGCGTGGGCGCGTGGATTGAAACGTTGACGTGCGGTATCGCGTTTTGAGGTAGGCTGAAAAAAATGGAGTCCAACGTTTTGTAAAATTGCACGAACGGAGGACGCACATGGAACGGATGCCGAAAGGGATTTACACGCCGGAATTTCGGGCGGAAGCAGTGAAGTTGGTGGAGGCAGAAGGGCTTTCGGTGGATGCAGCGGCCAAGCGCCTTTCGGTGCCGAAGAGCAGTCTTGGCAACTGGGTCAGGGCCTCGCGTGCGGGCAAGCTTGCCAAAGTGGGGCAAGGCCAACGGTTGCCGACAGAGACGGAAGTTGAGCTGGCGCGATTGCGCAAGGAATTGGCGGAAGTGAAGCTGGAGCGCGATCTGCTAAAAAAATGTGCGGCGTATTTCGCGAAGGAGTCGCGGTGAAGTACGCACAGATTGACCAACTGCGACTACACCACCCTGTGGCGGTGATGTGCCGGCTGCTGAGTGTTTCGGAGAGCGGCTATCACGCCTGGCGCCAACGCCCACCCTCGTTACGGGCGCAAGAGAATGCGCACCTGGAGACCGAGATCAAGGTTGCGCATCGACGCACACGAGAAACCTACGGGCCACAACGCCTGCAATCAGATCTTGCGGATCACGGCATCCCGGCCAGCGTGTATCGCATCAAAAGGTTACGCACAAAGCTGGGACTGCGTTGCAAGCAGAAACGCAAATTCAAGGCGACAACGAATTCGAATCATTCACTGCCGCTGGCGCCTAATCTGCTGGATCGTCAATTTGATGTGGCAGCGCCCAATCGGGCTTGGGTGGCCGACATCACCTACATTGCGACCGATGAGGGCTGGCTATACCTTGCTGGCGTCAAGGATTTGTTCAACGGCGAATTGGTCGGCTACGCCATGGCTGAGCGGATGACCAAAGAGCTGGTTACGAAAGCATTATTCCGAGCAGTCGTCGCGAAGCGACCGACCAAAGGGCTGATTCACCATTCGGATCGCGGCAGTCAGTATTGCGCGTACACCTATCAGACATCGCTGCGGCAATTCGGCATGCGCGCATCAATGAGTCGCAAGGCGGACTGCTGGGACAATGCCCCGATGGAAAGCTTCTGGGGTTCTCTGAAGAACGAACTGGTCCATCACCAATCCTATGCCACCCGCGAGCAGGCGAGGCGTGAGATCACCGAATACATCGAGATCTTTTACAACCGCATACGCAAGCAGGCACGCCTTGGCTATCTCTCACCTGCCGCTTTCAGTCAGCAGTACTATGCAAAACAGATGGCAGCTTAATCCGTTGGACTCCACGATTGACGACCTACCTCATTTTGCCTTGGACTGAGTCGCGCCCCGCGTGGGCGCGTGGATTGAAACGTCCAGTTGTCGCTTGAGCACTTCGATGTTCTCTGGTCGCGCCCCGCGTGGGCGCGTGGATTGAAACATCAGCGGCAAGATCGGCTATGAGGCGCAGCTTGGTCGCGCACCTCTCACGGGGTGCGCGTGGATTGAACTTTCCTGACTTATCCTCCGATGCCGAATACAAAAAAGCCCGTGCTCACCTCTCAGTGGCCCGGGCCTCTAGGCATACTCCTCGCTCGATGTCTCACAAGTGCTCACTTGCCCCGCTCACAATCACATACGGCTGCATGCCAAGATGCCGATGGTACTGCCCAAACCCCGTGCTCTTTGGCGCGTGCCGTCGGATCAATTCGCCCTCTCCAGATGCCCTGTCTGCCATTGAGAGCAATTTCGCCTCAAGGCTTTGCGGTTCCCGCAGGCCGAGCCAGAGCGGCGCGCCCTTGGCGCTCGACAGGATATGAATCAGTGCCAACCGGTGATCATGGGGAATATCCACGTTGTGCTTTGCACACGCTGCGGCGACCCACTCGATCACCGTGGTGCGATGCCCGATGAGACGCCCGCGGTCCGAAAGCACAAGCCGTCGGTTGGCCAGGCGGTATTCATCGGCTTTGCCTGCATCGTGAAGTAGAGCTGCAAGAATAAGTGCTTCTTCGCAGACAACGGGATCACCGGCGGCCAGTGCGAGGGCTCGCTCGGCAACCTCAACGCTGTGCCGGAGGTTGCCTTCACGGTCGTTATGATGACCGTTGAGCGAGCTTGGTCCCATGACGAAGCGATGAAAGCGGTTGTCGTCCCAGAAGATCGCGTTCAGCAGATGCCGATACGGCAGTGGAAGCGCTTCCCACAACTTGGCAGCACGCTTAAGCAATGCACGATCGCGCACCCAGCTCGGGAGCACTGTCGCGAAGAGATTCAATGAGGGCATGGGCCGCTCAAGCACCGCGAGGCGAGCAATGTTCACCGCACCACCAATGGAGGTTGGGCGACCGCGCCAGCGGATTGAGACCAGTGCGCCCGCCACAATCCGGTTGTCCGCGTGGCGATCGGACCATTCGACCGAGAGCGAAGCTGCATCATGATAAAGCGCGGCACGTGACAGCACGCCAGCGTCTCCGTGGGGGTATCGCTCGATCGAGCAGACACGGAAGGCGGGCGGCAGCTTCTGGACGACCAGATCTTCGGAAGCGCTGGGCACCGGGAAGTAGTGATCACTCATGGTCGCCCCCTCCGTTTGCCGCCACAGTGACATCCAGCGGATGCTCGGCGATGGCGCCCGTGATCAGTCGCTCGAAGGCCGAGCCATCCCGGCGCGTGAGGTTCGGGACATACCGGCTGTAGACGCGAAAGAGCATCTCGGTCGTCGTGTGTCCGAGCTGGCGGGCGATCCATTCCGGTGCCTCGCCGGCGGCGAGCCACAGCGTTGCTGCCGTGTGCCGGCACTGGTAGGGACGGCGCTTCTTCAGCCCGAGGTGGCGCAGCAGCGGGTACCACACCCTGTTGGTGATGTTCTTGTGATCGAGCGGCTTGCCGAGCCGGTTACAGAACACGTACTCGGAGAGCGTGCCCGTAGCGGCCTGCTGTCGCTTCAGCGCCTCGAATACGATCTGGCTCATTTGGATATCGCGCTGACTGCCGTCGGTCTTGGTGTATTCGTCCTCGCCATTCACCACGGTCTCCCGGATGAGGAGCAGACGGTTTTCGAAGTCGACGTACTTCCACTTCAGCCCATCGACCTCGCCCGTGCGCATGCCGGTGAAGAAGCGCACGGTGAAGTAGTCGCGAAAGTCCGCCCGGATCGTGTCCAGGATGGTCTTCACCTCATCGAGCGAGAATGGATCGACGTCGGTCCGTTTGATACGAAGCTGTTTGATGCTGTGGAACGGTGTGCGAAAATCAAAGCGGTCGGCCGCTTCATTGAGGATTTGCCTGAGTGGGTTCATCACTTTGTTGATCCTTGCTGCAGACAGCTTCGTCTTTTTGCCTTTCGCGGTTGCTTTCCCGAGCTCGGCGCGATAGGCAAGCACTTCCGCCTTGGAGATCTGGCCGACCTCCTTATCCCCGAAATGGGGAATCAAATGACTGTCGAGTGTCGCCCTGAGCGTGAGCTTGTACGACTTGCGCCACTCGATCTCCCGTTCGCCGTACCAGACCTCCGCAAAGTCACGAAAGAGCGGGGTGGCGGGCGCTGGCGCGGCTCCAACGATAGCGGCCGCAGTGATGGTCAGAGACAGCTTGTCGTCGAACTTGGCGGCGTTCTTGCTGTTCGGGAAGTAGCTGCGGTACTGGAAGGTGCCGGCTGCGATGTCGGCTTCGATACGATCGAGCGCTTTCTGTAGCTTCTTCCTGTTTGCTGCGGTGTCGGTCAATGCTGTTTGCTCCCGACAACGAATGCCCCGATAGCGGAAATCGATGAAGAGCAGTCCGTTCTCGTCGCGACAACGAATGCTACCCATGGCAGACACCTCCATTTGCCATCGGGATCGCGAACGCGTGGCTGGACTGATCGCTCATGTCGCATTCGATGTGTTCCCAGATGTAGAGGATCTTGCGTCCGCCAAACGGGCGAATGTAGTGGCGACCCTCGATCAGCACGCTGTCTTTAAGACGCTCCCTGATCGTGCGAGGGTCATACTTGATGCGCCCAGAAAGTTCATCGGTGGTTAGGTAGGTGAGTGACATGAATGCCTCCAGTGATTAAAATTAATCTGGATGGCAAAACGTTGCTTTAAATCTCGTTTTGTCATCCTGAATGTAATTTTAAACAACAAGAAGCCATCGTCAAGGCCTTTTTGTCATCCTGAGTGAAATATTTACGCAGAGAATGAAATGATTAAATGCCATCTCTCGCGAATGATGGGCGAGCGCAAGATGAAGATCGCTGATGTAGCGCGGGAAACCGGCCTTCATCGGAACACCGTTACCTTGCTCTACAACGAAACTGCCACCCGGATCGATCTTGAAGCAATTGAACGCTTATGCGATTTTTTTGAGTGTTCGGTTGGAGAGCTGCTCGAGCGGGTACCAAGCACACTAACTTAACGAGTGTTTATTGGCACGGAGAGCAGGTGTCAGTTTTTGACGATTCAAAAAAAGCTGGGTTTTTGGTGGGCGCAGACTGGGCACAAAATGGGCACAGCGTGGGCACATAAAGAAAATGGGTCAGGCCGATATGACCTAACCCATTGAAAAATATGGCGCGCCCGAGACGATTCGAACGTCCGACCCCTGCCTTCGGAGGGCAGTACTCTATCCAGCTGAGCTACGGGCGCAGAGTGGGCCGGTCAGAACGACCAGCGCACGAAGGCCGGAAGGATATACCGCTTCGCAGGGGAAGTCCATTCGGCCTTAGTGGGTCAATGAAGCGGCGTGGGGTTCAGTCGCGCAGAAAGACCTGCAGCAGATCGTTCAGAAAGCGGCGGCCTTGCTCGGTGGGGCGCAGGGTGTTGTTGGCGGTGTCCAGCAGGCCGCGTTTGCGGGCGTCGATGAGTTCGGCTTCGATGCTGGCCAGCGGCAGGCCGGTGCGTTCGGCGAACAGGGTGTGGGGCACGCCGCCGGTGAGGCGCAGGGCGTTCATCATGAATTCGAAGGGGAGTTCGGTGGTGCCGACGTCGCGGCGCTCCTGGATGAAGTCGCCTTTGGCGGCGCCTTCGAGGTAGCGGCCGGGGTGCTTGTGGCGCATCTCGCGCACGATGCCTTCGTGGCTGGATAGCTTGCCGTGAGCGCCGGGGCCGACGCCGAGGTAGTCGCCAAACGCCCAGTAGTTGAGGTTGTGGCGGCATTCCTGGCCGGGGCGGGCAAATGCGGAGGTTTCGTAGTGCCTGAAGCCGGCGTCGGCCAGGCGCGCTTCGATGGCGTCCTGCATGTCGGCGGAGAGATCGTCGTCCGGCAGCGAGGGCGGCGTGTGGGCGAAGGGCGTGTTGGGTTCGAGCGTGAGGTGGTAGCACGACAGGTGGCTGACGCCGGTGGCGAGCGCGCTGTCGAGATCCTTGAGTGCGCCTTCGAGCGTTTGCTCGGGCAGGGCGTACATCAGGTCGAGGTTGATGCGCTCGAAGTGCTGCTGGGCGATGTCGATGGCACGGCGCGCTTCACCGCTGTCGTGAATGCGCCCGAGGCGCTTGAGCATGGTGTCGTCGAAGCTCTGGATGCCGATCGACAGCCGATTGACGCCGGCGGCGCGGTAGTCGCGGAAGCGTTCGGACTCGAAGGTGCCGGGGTTGGCTTCGAGGGTGATCTCGGCCATCGGGTCGAGCTGCAGGCGCATGCGCAGGGCGACGAGCAGGCGGTCGAGGGTGGCGGCGGACATCAGGCTGGGCGTGCCGCCACCAATGAAGATGCTGAGTACGCGACGGCCCCAGACTTGTGGCAGTGCGGATTCGACGTCGGCAATGACGGCGTCGAGCCACGCATCCTCGGGCAGGCTGCCGTCGCTGCTGCGACGAGTGTGCGAGTTGAAGTCGCAGTACGGGCATTTGCGCACGCACCACGGGAAATGAACGTACAGCGACAGCGGGGGCGAGGCGCTGAGCTGGGGTTTTTCGATGGCGTCGGGGCGGGCGCTGACGGCGGGCGGGGCCGGCGTCAGCGTGATGATGCGGCGATCACTCACAGCGGATGGGCGGCGAGGCTGTCGAGCAGATGACGCATGGCCGCGCCGCGATGGCTGAGCGTGTTCTTGAGCGCAGCGTCGAGTTCGGCGGCGGTCTGTTCGAGATCGGGCAGCCAGAACAGCGGGTCGTAGCCGAAGCCGCTGTCGCCACGCGGCGCTTCGAGGATTTCGCCATGCCATTCGCCGTCGGCGATCAGCGGGCGCGGGTCCTGAGCGTGGCGTACGAGCACGACGGCAGAATAGAAATACGCTGTGCGGTCGGTCTCGTTGGCGAGCTTGTCGAGCAGCAGCAGGTTGTTGCGCGCATCGGATTTCGGCTCGCCGGCGAAGCGTGCCGAGTGCACGCCGGGGGCGCCGCCGAGCGCGGTGACGCACAGGCCGGAGTCGTCGGCGATGGCCGGCAGCCCGGTGGCCGCCGAGGCATGGCGGGCCTTGGCGAGCGCATTCTCGACGAAGGTGGCGTGGGGCTCTTCGGCTTCAGAAACGCCAAGTTCGGATTGCGGCACCACCTCGATGCCGAGCGGCGCGAGCAGCGCCTGCATTTCGGCGGCTTTCTTGGCGTTGTTGCTGGCGAGAACGAGACGCTGGCTCATGGTTTCAACCCCCTAGTGCAGCCTGTTGCAGTTCGGTCAGGCGACCGATGCCGGCCTCGGCGAGATCGAGCAGGGCGTTGAGTTCGGTACGCGAAAAGGCAGCGCCTTCGGCCGTGCCCTGCACTTCGATGAGACCGCCGGCGCCGGTCATGACCACATTCATGTCGGTGTCGCAGTCGGAATCTTCATCGTAGTCGAGGTCGAGCACCGGTGTGCCCTTGTAGATGCCCACCGATACGGCGGCCACGAAGTCGGTCATCGGGCTGGTGGCAAGCTTGCCGTCGGCGACCAGCTTGTCGAGCGCATCGCGTACCGCGACACAGGCGCCGGTGATGGCAGCCGTGCGGGTGCCACCATCGGCCTGCAGCACGTCGCAGTCGATGGTGATCTGGCGTTCGCCGAGCGCGGTGAGGTCGACCACTGCACGCAGGCTGCGGCCGATCAGGCGCTGGATTTCCTGGGTGCGGCCGCTTTGCTTGCCCTTGGCCGCTTCACGCGCGCTGCGGGTATGAGTGGCACGCGGCAGCATGCCGTATTCGGCGGTGAGCCAGCCCTGACCCTTGCCGCGCAGGAAGCCCGGCACGGTTTCTTCCACGCTGGCAGTGCACAGCACCCGGGTTTCACCGAACTCGACCAGCACCGAACCTTCGGCGTGACGGGTGAAGCCGCGGGTGATGCGGACGGGGCGGAGTTGATCGGGCTTGCGTTGACTGGGTCGCATTGCAGATTCCTGTTGCTTTACTTGGTGAATTTCTTGATGGCCGAGTTGATCTCGGAGATGGCGCGTTCGATTTCGTCGTCGGTGAGGTCTGCCGCGCTGACCGGGCTACGGGTGCGCTGGAAGGCTTCCATCTGCGTGGTGAAGTCGTGCAGAGCCATGGTCTGGGTGGATACCGAGTCGGGCACGGCCTCGCCCAGATCGTCGTGCCAGCACATGGTGACCATCGACAGGTTGTCGCAGGTTGCGCCGGCAAGCGTCTCGGCCTCGGACATGAGCTTCGGAACGGCCTCGAGCAGATTGGTTCCGGTCAGGCCGCGCAGCAGGCCCTGATTGCCCACTGGCCCCCATACGCCGTCCGAGCAGATGGCGATGATGTCGCCGTCCTGCAGCAGGGTGCGGCGCGAGAACTCGATCTGCGGCGGATGGGTGCCACCCAGGCAGGAGTAGATGCGGTTGCGCCCGGGGTGGGTCGCCGCGCCTTCCGCGTCGAGCAGGCCCTGATCCATCATCAGCTGCACGCGCGAGTGGTCGCGGGTCTGCACGTTGATCCTGCCCTGGCGCAGCAGGTAGAGACGCGAGTCGCCGGCATGAGCCCAGTGCGCGTAGCCTTCCTGCACCACGCAGACGACGATGGTCGTGCGCGGCGCCTCGGGCAGATTCTTGTCGAGGGCGTAGTCGAGGATGGCATGGTGCGCGCTCGACAGCACCCGCGACAGGAACAGCGCTGGGTCTTCCAGCTTGGGCTGGGCCTCGCGCTGGAAGGCCTGAGTGATGTACTGCACGGCAATATGAGAGGCGACCTCGCCATGGAGGTGGCCACCCATGCCGTCGGCAAGCACCATGATCAGGGCGTCGCGCGAGTAGCAGTAGGCGATGCGGTCCTGATTGGTCTTGCGTTTGCCGATACGGCTTTCCTGGAAGATGGTGAATCTCACGACGTGCTCCCTCAGCCCTTGCCGATGAAGGTTTTGAGCCGGGACCCGAGGTCGGTAAACCAGGTCGCCGGCATGGCTTCGCCCGCCTGCTTTTGCATCAGCGCCTTCTGCAACGAGTAGACGCTTTGCGGACGCTTCAGGGGGTCGAGGTGCAGGCACCACTCGACCAGCTCCAATAGCTGTTCAGAATACTTGCCGGCATGCGTTTTTGATACCGGTTGTACGGTATCGCGCTTGATGCGCTCGTCCGAGCGCAGCGGCGCGGTGCCGACGATGCAGGCATACATGCTGGCGCCGACACTGTAGATGTCGCTCCACGGCCCGAGGGCTTCGCGGTTGCCGAACTGCTCGGGCGAGGCGAAGCCGGGGGTGTACATCGGCTTGAGCATCGGCTGCTCGAGCGCCAGCGTCTGGCGCGCGGCGCCGAAGTCGAGCAGCACCGGCGTGCTGTCTGCACGCAGGTAGATGTTCGATGGCTTGATGTCGAGGTGCAGCAGCTTGTGCGCATGCACTTCGCGCAGGCCGTTGAGCATGCGCGTGAACACGCCGCGGATGAAGCGCTCGCGCACTTCGCCCTTGTGTTTCTGGATGTAGTCGTGAAGGGTGCGGCCGCGCTCGAACTGCATCACCATGTACACCGTCTGGTTGGCGCGGAAGAAGTTGAGCACGCGCACAACGTTGGGATGCATCAGCTTGGCCAGCGAGCGCCCTTCCTCGAAAAAGCACTTCATGCCGTAGCGGAAGGCGGGCTGGTTTTCGTCCGAGACCTGCGGTTCGATCTCGCCGTCCTTGCGCAGGGCGAGCGAGTTCGGCAGGTACTCCTTGATCGCGACCGGCGTGCCGTCGGTATCGTAAGCGAGATACACAATGGAGAAGCCGCCGAGCGATAGCTGGCGCTCGATCTTGTAATGATCGAGTTGAAAGCCGGAGGGGAGTGCGCAGTTTGCTTGAGGCGGCATCTTCGAGGGCGCTAATATTCGGCTTTCCGCAGCTTCATCTGACAGGGCCCTGCAGTGTAAACGATCGCAGCAGGTTCCCGGAGACCCTACCCATGATTCACAGCATGACAGGCTTCGCGGTGCAAACCCGTGACCTAGGCCCCGTTAGCCTTCATCTAGAGCTGCGCAGCGTCAACTCCCGCTATCTGGACCTCAACTTCCGCATTGTCGAAGATCTGCGCCAGGCCGAGCCCGCGATTCGCGAGCAGATCACCGGCCGCCTCAGCCGGGGCAAGGTCGAGTGCCGTCTGAACCTGCAGACCAACAATGCTGCGCCGCGCACGCTGGCGCTCAATAGTGGTCTGCTGGCCCAGCTCGCCGACGCCCAGACCAAGGTGCAGGCGCAGTTTCCGTCGGCCAAGCCGATGTCGGTGGGCGAGTTGCTGCGCTGGCCGGGCATGCTGGCCGATGATGGCGTGACCTTCGAGCAGATGCAGCCGGCCATTGCCGAGCTGGCGCGCGCGGCGCTCGACGAGCTCGTCGCCACCCGCGGGCGCGAGGGTGAGAAGCTGGCCGAGATGATCCGCGAGCGCATCACGCGCATGCGCGAACTGGTGGAGCTTGCCACGCCGCGCATGCCGGCGATCGTCGTCGAGTATCAGAACAAGCTCACCGCCCGCCTGCGCGATGCGGTGGCCACGCTGGACGAAGATCGCATCCGCCAGGAAGTTGCGCTTTACGCTCAGCGCATCGACGTGGCCGAAGAGCTCACCCGCCTCACCACGCACCTCGACGAGCTCGAGCGCATCCTCAAGGCAGGGGGTTCGGCCGGCAAGCGTCTCGACTTCCTGATGCAGGAGCTCAATCGCGAGGCCAACACCCTGGCTTCAAAATCGCCGGCAACCGACATCACGGCGGTGGCGATGGAGATGAAGGTGCTGATCGAACAGATCCGCGAGCAGGTTCAGAACCTGGAGTAGAAAAATGACCCCGCGCGACTTGCTGCTGGCCTTGTTGGTGGTTGTGGTGTGGGGTGTGAATTTCGTGGTCATCAAGGCGGGCGTGTCCGAGCTGCCCCCATTGCTGCTCGGCGCCTTGCGCTTTGTCGCCGCGGCCTTCCCGGCGGTGCTGCTGTTCCGTCGCCCGGACGTGCCCTTGCGCCTCTTGCTGGCTTACGGGCTGACGATTTCGGTGGGGCAGTTCGCCTTTCTGTTCACCGCCATCCATGTCGGCATGCCGTCCGGCCTGGCATCACTGGTGCTGCAGTCGCAGGCCTTCTTCACCATGCTCTTTGCCGCCTTCTGGCTCAAGGAGACGTGGCGTCCAAGCCAGCTGGGCGGGCTGGTGCTGGCGGCCTGCGGTCTGGCGCTGATCGGATCCGCCCACGGCGTGAGCATGCCGCTTGGCGGCTTTCTGCTGACCCTGCTGGCTGCGTCGATGTGGGCCGCCGGCAATATCGTGACGCGCGAGATCGGGCGCCACGGTCCGGTGGACATGCAGGCGCTGGTGGTGTGGGCCAGCCTGGTGCCGCCGCTGCCTTTCCTGCTGCTGTCGCTTCTGATCGAGGGGCCGACGGCCATCGGGCACGCGCTTGCCGCGTTCAGCCTGCAATCCGCTGCTGCCATCGCCTATCTCGCCTGGGTCGCAACGCTGCTGGGCTACGGCATCTGGAGCCGGCTGTTGTCGCGCTACCCGGCCAACCAGGTCGCACCGTTCTCCTTGCTGGTGCCGGTGGTAGGCCTGACGACCGGATGGGTGGTCTATGGCGAAGAGCTGCAGCCGGTCCACTTCGCCGGCGGCGCGCTCCTGATGGCGGGGCTTGCGGTCAATCTGTTCGGCGCGCGAATCATGGCGCGCTTGAAGCGGATGGCTTGAGCCTTCAGCGTCGGCCCAGTTGCTCGTGCAGTTGTGTCAGTGCCCGCGACAGGGCCGCAGGGCGCAGCACGGTGCGGTAGTTGCCATGGCCGAACACCCGGCGCAGGGCGTCGCCGGCCTGGCTGTCGAGCGCGAGGCAGAAGACATGGATGCCCGCCTTGCGCGCCTCACGCACTGCGGCGGCGGCGTCTTCACGCAGGTAGGCGTCGTCGAATACGTCGATGTCCGAGGCTTCGCCGTCGCTGAGCAGCACCAGGTGCCGGCTGCCTTCGCGCTCGTCGCGCATGCACGTCACCGCGTGGCGGATGGCCGCGCCCATGCGGGTGGAGTGGCGCGCGTGCACGCCGCTCAGCGTCTGCTCGAGCCGTCCGGGATCGTCCATGCCGAATTCGCTCAGGCGCAGGTAATCGACCTGCTCGCGGGTGTTAGACGAAAAGCCGTGCACCGCCACCCGGTCGCCGCTGCGGATGGCCGCCGCCTGCAGTGCGATGGCGGCTTCACGCTCGAGATCGAGCACGGTGGTGCCATCGGCGTCGATCACGTCGTTGGCTGAGGTGGACAGGTCGAGCAACAGCAGCAGGCTTCGGCGGCGCGGGCTGCGGCCGCTGCGGCGGTGGATGCGCGGCTCGGGCGGCGCGCCGATGCGGCGGTCGATCATCAGCTCGGTGGCGGCGTCGAGGTCGATGTCCTCACCCTCCTGCTGCCTGCGCAGGCGTACACGGTGATCCAGTTGCGTCACGCGGTGGGGCGCGGTTCCGGAGCGGTGCCGGGTGGCGGTGTGGGGCCCTGCTGGAGGCGGGGTGCTGCGTTCGACCACGGTGCTCCAGCGCACGCGCTCGCGCTCGAGCCGGTAGTCCCATTCCGGGTAGGGGTAGCGGGCGAGAATGATCTCCTGCGGCGACGCGCTCTGGTTGCTGCGGCTGCCCGCCGGTGCGGACGGGGCGTCGACACTGGCCGTGGCCTGCTCGCCTGTCTTGTCGAACATCCACAGATAGCTGTTGTCGTCGCCGTGCGCATAGGGGACGGCATAGCCCTGCAGGTTCATCCGCACCCGCATCTGACCAAGGTCGTTGGCGAGCACCGAGGCGACGGCGCGCAACGCGGCCGGATCGTCGAGTCGTGCGGCTTGCGCTTCGAAAAGGCCCCGACCCTTGCTGACCCAGTAACCGTCGTCCTCGTGGCTGGGGTCGAGCAGCGCCAGGTGAAGCCGGGCGACGAGGTCGGGAAAGCTGCCCTCCGGACCCTGCGGCTGCCGGCAGGCGAGCCTGGCCTGGTGCAGCAGCGGGGCGCGCAGCCCCGGGTAGCGTGCGATCAACAGACGCTCGACGCGAGCATCCTCGATGGTCGAGGCCATGGCGATACCCATCGGCTTGAGCTTGCCCACCGCCTGCGCCGCGGGCGAGAACAGCAGATGGGCAGCAGCATGCGCGATGGCGGCGAGGCGCAGATCATCGTCGGTGTCTGCCGGCAGCAGGAGCCTGTCGGCGCGCAGGATCGGGCGTGACTGTTCCGATCCGGGCTGGTCGGCCGTAAGCCATTGAACGTCTATCCGGCGCCCGCTCAGCGCGTCGATGAGGTGGCCGAGGGACTCCAGGCTGCGCGAAGCGGTATCCGCCGCAGGCAAGGACTCAGCCGAGGCAGGCATCCACGATGTCCTGCAGGGCCTGACGCAGATCGGGGTCGTCGGTGATGGCGCTGGTCATGGCCATGTGGCAGCTCTCGGCCGCTGGCAGTCCATCGCGGATGAGCACGCCGGCATAGACCAGCATCCGGGTGGAGATGCCTTCGTCCAGGCCGCGGGCACGCAGCGCGCGCGAGTGACGGGCGATATCGACCAAGGTGGCGGCAAGCGCGGGCTCGATTCGAGCTTCGTGGGCGACGATTTCGGCTTCGGCGCTTGCGTCCGGATAATCGAACTCGAGTGCGGCAAAGCGCTGGCGGGTGGAGGGCTTGAGGCTCTTCGCACTGCTCTGGTAGCCCGGGTTGTAGGACACCACGAGCTGGAAGTCTGGATGTGCCGTGACCACTTCACCCTTGCGGTCGAGCGGCAGCTTGCGCCGCGAGTCGGTGAGCGGGTGGATCACCACGGTGGTGTCCTGGCGCGTCTCGACCACTTCGTCGAGATAGCAGATGGCTCCGCGGCGGGCGGCCACGGTCAGCGGGCCGTCGTGCCAGTGGGTGCCGTCGGCGTCGAGCAGGAAGCGCCCGACGAGGTCGGCTGCGGTCATGTCTTCGTTGCAGGCGAGGGTGATCAGCGGCTTGCCCAGGCGCCAGGCCATGTATTCGACGAAGCGCGTCTTGCCACAGCCGGTGGGCCCTTTCAGGATCAGGGGCAGGCGGTGGGCGTAGGCGTGCTCGTAGAGCGCGATCTCGTGGCCGACCGGACGGTAGTAGGGTTCTGCGCTGAAACGGTAGTCGGAGAGGTCCATTATTGCTGGTCCGGTTTTTGCGTTGAGTGCGCTGTTCGAATCTGCTTTTGGCTGGCCGCGGTCCGCGGTCAACGGGTAGTGTGAAGCACTGTGTGGCTCTCGGTTTTCGGCGAACTGGGCACAAACGTCGGTCGGAGCGGGGTGGGTGACGGAGCGGCGATTTCGGGCCCGCCGCAGTCGGTCCTGGCATCCCGGGGATGTCCGGGCCGGCTGTTTGAGCGCAGCGAGTTCCGGCCCGGCCGGGATGGCGGGGGCGACTGCGGGAACCCGAAGGGCGAGGCCCGCATGAGCCGATCCGTCACCCACCCCGCTCCGGCTACAGTCGATGAAGACGGTCGTTTCAGCGGTGTTCCGGTTCCTGGTTCGGAATGCCGTCGATCGGGCATTCGGGCGTGCCCACCGTGCTGCGGGTGATGGCCTCCACCTTCTTGCGCGTGCCTTCGGGATCGTTGATCCAGTCGGCGTAGAAACCGTAGGGACAGGCGGCGACGCCAGCGGCTTCCTCGCCGGAGTTGATCTTGCCGGTGTAGCCACGGTGCAGCAGCTTGAACAGGTGGTTCTGCGACTGCGCGTTCTTGCGGAAGTCGCGAATCAGGCTGGTCGACAGCTCGGCGTACTGGATGCCCATGTCCTCCTCACCGCATTCGCCCAGCGTGCGGCCGTCGAAGCCGACGATCGCGGAGTGGCCGAAGTAGGAATACACGCCGTCGAAGCCCGAGGCATTGGCCACGGCAACGTAGCAGTTGTTCATCCACGCCATGGCCTTGGCCACCAGCACCTGCTGATCCTTGGCCGGATACATGTAGCCCTGACAGCGCACGATCAGCTCGGCGCCCTTCATTGCGCAGTCGCGCCAGATCTCGGGGTAGTTGCCGTCGTCGCAGATGATGAGGCTGATCTTCATGCCCTTGGGGCCGTCGGACACATAGGTGCAGTCGCCCGGATACCAGCCCTCGATGGGCACCCAGGGCATGATCTTGCGGTACTTCTGCACGATCTCGCCCTGGTCGTTCATCAGGATCAGGGTGTTGTACGGGGCCTTGTTCGGGTGCTCTTCGTGGCGCTCGCCGGTGAGCGAGAACACGCCCCACACCTTGGCCGTGCGGCAGGCGGCGGCAAAGATCTCGGTTTCCTCGCCGGGAATGGCCGCGGCGGTGTCGTACATCTCCTTGGGGTCATACATGATGCCGTGGGTCGAGTACTCGGGAAACACCACCAGGTCCATGCCGGGCAGGCCGCGCTTCATGCCGACTACCATGTCGGCGATCTTGCGGGCGTTGGCGATGACCTCTGCCTTGGTATGCAGGCGGGGCATCTTGTAGTTGACGACTGCAACGCCGACGCAGTCCTTGCTGCTGGAAATATCTCCGTGTCTCATCTTGCGTGTCCTCGAAACTGGGTTTCAGTGCGCCATCAATGGCTGATCATCCACGGGCGCTTGGTAGGGAAGGTCTTGGCACCGTCGGGGCTCTTGACGGTCGATTTGGAGAGGCCCGATCCGCATCCGCAGCCCGGCCCGTGACGATGGGTGGCGTGGTGTTCGGCGCTGGTTCTGGGCGCGTGCGCGGCGCGTTCGTTGGTGGCGTGGGCGATGCGGTTGGTGGATGACATCGTCGCCAGCGTCGGCGCGCTGAGGATCACGCGCTCCGAGCCCTTGCCGCAGTACGGGCAGATGCACGGGTCGTTGCGCACGGCGATCGGGCGGTAGGCCGTGAAGTCGCCGCAGTCGTCACAGCGGTATTCGTAAGTAGGCATCCCGGAACTCCTCGAATCTTGCAGGGCAAAGCGCTGCGCGCCGCGAGGGCGCGCAGCGATGGTCAGGCTCAGACCTTGTCGTAGGCGATCGGCAGGTCGGCCGTGCCGGTGATGAACTTGGTCGGACCCGATGCGTTGGGGTTGATGTCGAACTCGAAGATCTCGGTCGGCAGCCACAGGGTCGCGCAGGCGTTCGGAATATCGACCACGCCACTGATGTGGCCCTGCACCGGCGCAGTACCGAGCAGCGAGTAGGCCTGCGCGCCCGAATAGCCGAACTTCTTCAGATACTCGATGGCGTTGAGGCAGGCCTGGCGATAGGCGACATGCACGTCCAGATAGTGCTGCTTGCCTTCCTCATCCACCGAGATGCCCTCGAAGATGACGTAGTCCTTGTAGTTCGGCGTGATCGGGCTGGGCTTGAAGATCGGATTCTTGATCGCGTACTTCTCCATGCCGCCCTTGATCAGCGACACACGCATGTGCACCCAGCCGGCCATCTCGATGGCGCCGCAGAAGGTGATCTCGCCATCGCCCTGCGAGAAGTGCAGGTCGCCCACCGACAGACCGGCGCCCTTTACATAGACCGGGAAGAAGATCTTCGCGCCGCGCGACAGATCCTTGATGTCGCAGTTGCCGCCGTGTTCGCGCGGCGGCACCGTGCGTGCGCCTTCGGCTGCGGCCTTGTCGCGTGCTTCGCCCTGCATCTTGCCCATGTGGGCGGTCTTCGGGGCCGGCGGGTTGGCCAGCGGCGGCACGCGGTCGGGCTGGGTGGCGATGAAGTCCACTTCGCGCTCGTTCCACATGTCGAGCATCTTCTGGTCGGGCAGGCAGCCGATCAGGCCGGGGTGGATCAGGCCGGCGAAGTTCACGCCGGGAATGTGGCGGCTCTTGGTGAACATGCCTTCGAAGTCCCAGATCGACTTCTGTGCATGGGGGAAGTGCTCGGTGAGGAAGCCACCGCCATTGGTCTTGGAGAAGAAGCCGTTGAAGCCCCACAGGCTGTCGTCGCGGGCGCCGATGTCGAGCAGGTCGACCACCAGCAGGTCGCCCGGCTCGGCACCTTCGACGCCGACCGGGCCGGACAGGAAGTGCACGGTGGACAGATCGACATCGCGCACGTCGGCAGCGTCGTCGTCGTTCTTGATCGCGCCACCGGTCCAGTCATAGGTTTCGAGCACGAAATCGTCGCCCGGCTTGACCCAGCAGGCCATGGGAATATCCGGGTGCCAGCGGTTGTGGACCATCTCGTTTTCATACGGGGACTGCTTGAGATCGACCTTGATCAGAGTTTCAGGCATGGCATACCTCTTTGGTGTGAGTTAAACCGAAAGGAACTGCTTGATACGCGCCTCGTCGGTATCCGCGCGCGTGCTTTCATGGACCAGACGACCGCCTTCGATGACGAACAGGCGGTCCGCGACGTCCATGGCAAAGGAAAGGACCTGCTCTGAGACCACGATGGTGATCTGGCGCAGCTTGCGGATCTCGTTCAGCGCCTTGGCAATGTCCTTGATGATCGAGGGCTGGATGCCTTCGGTGGGTTCGTCGAGCAGCAGGACCTTGGGGTCGGTGACCAACGCGCGCGCAATGGCGAGCTGCTGCTGCTGTCCGCCCGAGAGGTTGCCGCCCTTGCGGCGGCGCATGTCCCACAGCACCGGGAAGAGGGCGTAGATTTCCTCGGGGATATGCTTGGTCTTCGAGTTCTCGAGACCGGTCTGGATGTTCTCTTCCACGGTCAGCGTCGGAAAGATCATCCGGCCCTGGGGCACGTAGGCGATGCCTTTGGCGACACGACGATAGCTCTCGTCCTTCGACACCTCCTGCCCGTCCACCTCGACCGAGCCCGAGCGGATGGGCAGCACGCCCATCAGGGACTTGAACAGGGTGGTCTTGCCCATTCCGTTGCGGCCCATGATGGCGATGGCCTCATTGCGTTCGGCCTTGAACGAGATGCCGTGCAGCGCCTCGCTCTGACCGTAATTCACCACGACATCCGATACGTTCAGCATGATTGGCTCCTGTCAGTGGCCGAGATAGACGTCGATGACCTTGGGATCGGCCTGCACTTTTTCCATCGATCCTTCGGCAAGGATCTTTCCCTGGTGCATGACGGTGACCTTGTGTGCGATGCGCGACACGAAGGCCATGTCGTGCTCGATGACGATGACCGAGCGGTTCTTGCAGATGCGCAGCAGAAGGTCGGCGGTGAGCTCGCGTTCGCGGGCACTCATGCCGGCGATGGGCTCGTCGAGCATCAGCAGTTCCGGGTCCTGCATCAGCAGCATGCCGATCTCGAGCCATTGCTTCTGGCCATGCGAGAGCAGGCCGGACTCCAGTTCGAGACGATCGGAGAGGCCGATCATCTCCGCCACCTCCATCACCTTGTTGCGCACCTCGTCGTCACACTTGAAGCCGAGCGCACCGAACACGCCGCGGCCGCGCGGGAATGACACCTCGAGGTTCTTGAACACGCTCAGGTTTTCGTAGATCGACGGCGTCTGAAACTTCCGTCCGATGCCGGCGCGCACGATCATGTGCTCGGAGAGCTTGGTCATCTCCTCGTTCTTGAACTTGATGCTGCCGGCCGAGGCCCGCGTTTTGCCGCAGATCAGGTCGAGCAAGGTGGTCTTACCCGCGCCGTTCGGCCCGATCACCACGCGCAACTCACCACGGTCGAGATAGAGGTTGAGGTTGTCGATGGCCTTGAAGCCGTCGAATGACACCGTCAGGTCTTCAACGGCGAGCACGAAGTCGGTATTGCTCATGGTCTGTTTCTCCGTTGCAGGTCAGGCGGACTGGCTGCTGATCTTCCCGCCCAGGCCCATGTCGCCGGCCTCTGCAGAAGATGGGGTGGCGGGGGGGCGGGCTTCGCTGGTTGCGCTGGCGGGGGCTTCCGGCGCTACAGGCTTGCGCCGCGTCAGACGGGGTTTGACGTGGGACTCGTACAGACCGGCGAGGCCGTTGGGGAAGA
The DNA here is from genome assembly GCF_003111665.1 of Parazoarcus communis. Lineage (NCBI taxonomy): Bacteria > Pseudomonadati > Pseudomonadota > Betaproteobacteria > Rhodocyclales > Zoogloeaceae > Parazoarcus > Parazoarcus communis. The sequence goes on from NZ_CP022188.1 coordinate 1,605,873, forward strand.
CCATCACCACGCTGATGAAGAGTGCCGACATCAGGAACAGCCACAGGTCGGGGAAGCTCTCGGAGAAGTAGGTCTTGCCGAAGTTCACCAGCAAGGTGCCGTACACCGCGCCCACCAGGCTCATGCGCCCTCCGATGGCGGCGAAGATGACCATCTCGATCGACGGCACGATGCCGACGAAGGAGGGCGACATGAAACCGACCTGCAGCGTGAACATCGCCCCGCCGACCGCCGACAGTGCCGCGGCCAGGCAGAAGGCGAAGACCTTGAACATCGACACGTCATAACCGGAGAAGCGCACCCGGTCTTCCTTGTCGCGCATCGCCAGCAGCAGGGTGCCGAGCTTGCTGATCTGGATCCAGCGGCACAGCAGGATGGCGCCGAGCAGCAGACCCACATTGACGAAGTACAGGATGTACTTGGAACTGTCGTCGCGGATGTCCCAGCCCATCAGGGTCTTGAGGTCGGTCATGCCGTTGACCCCGCCGGTGAAGCCCTGCTGGCCGATGATCAGTACGGTCAGGATCAGCGCCACGGCCTGGGTGATGATGGCGAAGTACACCCCGCCGACGCGGCGCTTGAACATCGCGTAGCTGATGATGAAGGCCAGCAGCGTGGGAACCGCGATCACCGCAATCAGGGTCAGTGGCAGCGACTTGAACGGGAGCCACCACATCGGCAGTTCGGTGAGCTGATTCCAGTCCATGAAGTCGGGAATGCCCGGCGTCGATTGAATGGCGGTGCTCTCGGGGTCGGATGCTTCGAGCTTGAGGAACATCGCCATGGCGTAGCCCCCGAGACCGAAGAACACGCCCTGGCCGAGGCTGAGCACGCCGCCGTAGCCCCACAGCATGACCAGACCGATGGCCACGAAACCGTAGGTCAGGTACTTGCCCACGAGGTTGAGACGGAAGATGTCCATCAGCAGCGGAAACGCTACCAGCAGGATGAGGGCGAGGATCACGAAGCTGCCGTAGCCGCCTCGCATCACCCAGTTCTTGATTGCATTCATGGTTGGCTCTCCGGAATGGGCGGGGGGTCAGCGACGGACCTTGGCTGCAAACAGACCTTGCGGGCGCAGCATCAGGATGGTCACGATCATCAGCAGGGTCAGCACCTTGGCGTTCGAGCCGCTGAGGAAGAACTCCGAGATCGACTGTGTCTGTGCGATGCCGAAGGCCGAGACCACCGTCCCCCACAGGCTGGCCGCACCGCCGAAGGTCACGACGAGGAAGGCGTCCACGATGTAGAGCGAGCCGCTGGTCGGTCCGGTGGAGCCGATCGTGGTGAAGGCCGCGCCCGCCACACCGGCGACGCCGCAGCCGATGGCGAAGGTCAGACGGTCGGTGCGCGTGGTGTTGATGCCGATGGCGTTGGCCATGGTGCGGTTGGCGACCGTGGCGCGAACACGCAGGCCCCAGCGCGATTTGTACAGCGCGAGCAGCACGCAGCCGGTCACGAAGATGGTCAGGGCGAGCACGAACATGCCATTGATGGGGATGTCGAGGCCCTCGGTCGGCGCCCATGAGCCCATCAGCCAGTCAGGCAGCGTCGGGCTGACTTCCTTGGGGCCGAAGGTGGAGCGGAACAGTTGCTGCATGCCCAGCGACAGGCCCCAGGTGGCGAGCAGGGTGTCGAGCGGGCGCTTGTACAGATGCCGGATCAATGCCCACTCGGCCAGCCAGCCGAAGGCGAAGGCGATCAGGAAGGCACACAGGATCGCGACCGGGAAGTAGACCTGAATCAGGCCGGGGGCGAGGGATTCGGTGAGGCTGGAAAACAGGAAGATGGTGTAGGCGCCGATGGTCATGAACTCGCCGTGCGCCATGTTGATGACGCCCATCTGGCCGAAGATGATCGCGAGGCCGAGTCCCATCAGCAGCAGCACCGCAAACAGGCTCAGACCTGCAAAACCCTGCATCAGGGTGATGTTGTAGATTTCGTCGAATGTCATGACGGAGCTCCGGGAGTTGATGCACTGAACGGCCGAAAACCGCCGCGGCATGTACCGCGGCGGATGCCTGTCTTACTGGTAGCCCTTGGGGAAGGGGTTCGGTTCGATCAGCTCGGGGGATTCGGCCACAACCTTGAACTGGCCATCGGCCTGACCCATGCCGATGCGGGTCTTGCTCCACAGGTGATGGTTCTCGTGAACCTTCACATAGCCTTCCGGTGCGGTCTTGAGTTCGATGCCAGGCGAGGCCGCGACGACCTTGTCGACATCGAAGCTGCCTGCCTTTTCGACTGCCGCCTTCCACAGCCATGGCCCGAGATAGGCCGCCTGGGTGACGTCGCCGATGACCGCCTTGGGTCCGTACTTGGCCCTGAAGGCGGCGACGAACTTCTTGTTGTTCTCGTTCTCAAGCGACTGGAAGTACTTCATCGAGGCATAGAAGCCCTCGAAGTTCTCGCCGCCGATGCCGAGCATTTCGTCTTCGGTGACCGACAGGGTGAGCAGGAACTGCTTGTTCGCGGTGATGCCCGCGGCCTTGAGCTGCTTGTAGAAGGCGACGTTGGAGCCACCCACCACGGCGCAGAAGATGCAGTCGGGCTTGGCGATCTTGATCTTGTTGATCAGGGAGTTGAAGTTGGTGTTGCCGAGCGGGTAGTACTCTTCGCCGACGACGCTGCCCTTCTGGAAGTTCTCGATGTGCTTGCGCGCGATCTTCATCGAGGTACGCGGCCAGATGTAGTCCGAGCCGACGAGGAAGAACTTCTTCGCCGATTTTTCCTTCTGTGCCCAGTCCAGGCCCCAGATGATCTGCTGCGTGGCTTCCTGGCCGGTGTAGATGACGTTCTTCGACTGCTCCAGGCCTTCGTAGAAGGTCGGGTAGTAGAGCAGGCCGTTTTCCTTCTCGAAGATCGGCAGCACGGCCTTGCGCGAGGCGGAGGTCCAGCAGCCGAACACGGTCGCCACCTTGTCGTTGACCAGCAGCTTGCGCGACTTTTCGGCGAAGGTCGGCCAGTCGGAGGCGCCGTCTTCCTTGATGACCTTGATCTTGCGGCCGAGGATGCCGCCCATGGCGTTGATTTCGTCGATTGCCAGCTGTTCGGCCTGGATCGAGCCGGTTTCGGAAATCGCCATCGTGCCGGTGCCGGAGTGAAGCTGGCCGACGGTGACTTCGGTGTCGGTGACCGCGAGGCCGGTGGTGTTGACCTTGGCTGTCGGGAGCTGCTGGCCGAAGCTGATACCGGACATGCTTACCAGGGGCAGTGCCGCGAGCCCTTGCAGCAGACGGCGACGGTCGAGGGAAATCTTGTTCTGGTCAGACTTTGAAGACATGGATGACTCCTTGCTCTGCGGGAATGAAAAGCGTCGGCATGGCGCCGCATCCGGATTGCAGCGGCGTTGCTGCTGCGCACAATCTATTCGCAGGGGTGCGTAGTCCCAATACGTCGTTTGACGTAGTGAGGACAGCCTCAGAGTGGTGCGTGGTTGCACCAGAAACGGGCACAACCCTTGACGCGGCAGGCAGCAGGCGGCGCAGGTCGCCGGGTTGGCCGTGCTCTCACCGGTGGTGGCGGGTGTGGAGCGCGTCTTGCTTGAGGAGTCACTCTTTCATTGCCGCCCAGACCCATGCCTGCAAACACGCAGCGCATCTTCAGGGTCCGTCGCGACTACAACACCTGGGTCGCCAACGAGACGCTCGAGGACTACGCACTTCGCTACACCCCGCGCTCATTCCGCCGCTGGTCGGAGTTCCGCGTTGCCAACACCGCGTTCGGCGCCGTGTCCTTTCTGGCGATGGAGGCGATTGGCGGCACCATGGTGGTCAACTATGGTTTCGCCAATGCGCTGATCGCGATTCTGGTGGTGGGATTGCTGACCTTTCTGACCGGGCTGCCGATCAGCTATTACGCTGCCCGCTACGGCGTCGACATGGACCTGCTGACCCGTGGGGCGGGTTTCGGCTACCTCGGTTCGACCTTTACCTCGCTGATCTACGCGACCTTCACCTTCATCTTCTTCGCCCTCGAAGCGGCCATCATGGCGCTTGCGCTGCAGATGGCCTTCGACTGGCCGATTGCCTGGTGCTACGTCGTGTCTGCGGTGGTCGTCGTGCCAATGGTCATCTACGGGGTCACGTTCATTTCACGCCTGCAGTGGTGGACCCAGCCTGTGTGGCTGTTGCTGTGGCTTGGCCCTTTCGTTTTCATCCTGTTCAAACAGCCGCAGGCTTTCGTCGATTTTGTCGGCATGACCGGACGTACTTCCGGTGACAGCGGCTTTGACTGGATGATGTTCGGCTCAGCGGCAACCGTGGCGTTTGCGCTCATCGTGCAGATTGGCGAGCAGGTGGACTTCCTGCGCTTCATGCCTGAGAAGACCGCGTTCAACCGTCGGCGCTGGTGGTCGGCCGTCATCGTTGCCGGCCCGGGATGGATCGTGCCCGGCATGCTCAAGATGCTGGGCGGTGCCTTTCTCGCCTTCCTCGCCCTGCAGCACGAGATCCGCCCGTCAAATGCCACCGAGCCCACGCAGATGTACCTCGCTGCCTACGGCTATGTGTTTGCAGAACCGTTCTGGGCGGTCGCGGCGACCACCGTGTTCGTGATCATTTCCCAGATCAAGATCAACGTGACCAACGCCTATGCCGGATCGCTGGCGTGGTCCAATTTCTTTGCACGTGCCACGCACAGCCACCCCGGGCGCGTGGTGTGGCTGGTATTCAATGTCCTGATCGCCACGCTGCTGATGCTGTTCGGCGTATTCCAGGCGCTGGAGCCGGTGCTGGGGCTGTATGCAAACGTCGCGGTGGCCTGGGTCGGGGCGCTGGTGGCCGATCTGGTGATCAACAAGCCACTCGGCCTGTCGCCTGCCCATATCGAGTTCAAGCGTGCCCATCTTTTCGACATCAATCCGGTGGGCCCGGGCGCCATGCTGATTGCGGCGACGGTGGCGATCATTGCCTACTCGGGTTCCTTCGGACCCATGGCGCAGGCGTATTCGCCATTCATCGCCCTGTTTCTGGCGTTTCTGTGCGCCCCGGTGATCGCGTGGCTGACGCGCGGACGCTACTACCTGGCGCGTCAGAGTCATCCCGCCTGGCGCCCGGGCGAGATGGTGGGGTGCGTGGTGTGCGAAAACCAGTTCGAATCGGAAGACATGGCCGCCTGTCCGGCCTACGGGGCGCCGATCTGCTCGCTGTGCTGCACCCTCGAATCACGCTGCCACGATCGCTGCAAGGCCGGCGCGCGGGTAACCGAGCAGGTGCAGCGCCTGCTGACCGTGCTGCTGCCGGTCGCCATTTCGCGACGCTTCAACTTCCGTGTCGGGCACTACATGCTGCTGCTGTGCAGCCTCTTTCTGCTCATCGGCACCGTACTGGGCATCAACTACTACCAGGCGACCGTGACGGCGGGCTTCAATCCGGACGTCGATCATTTTCTTCGCAGCGCATTCGGCAAGAGCTTCAGCATGATGGCGCTGCTGGCTGCGGTGGGGGCCTGGTGGATGGTGCTGAGCAGCGAGAGCCGGCAGCTTGCCGAGGATGAGTCGAATCGCCAGAACCTGCTGCTGAGCCGGGAGATCGAGGCGCACCGCCAGACCGATGTCGCCCTGCAGCAGGCCAAGGAGCTCGCGGAGTCGGCCAACCGTGCCAAGACGCGCTACGTCACGGGGGTCAGTCATGAGCTGCGCACACCACTCAACAGCATTCTCGGCTATGCGCAGATTCTCATTCACGACGTCAGGCTGGAGCGCGACCAGTTGCGCTCGGTGTCCACCATTCATCGCAGCGGAGAGCATCTCGCCAGCCTGATCGACGGCCTGCTCGATCTTGCGCGCATCGAAGCGGGACGCCTGACGCTCGACCCCACGGTGTTCGATCTGCCCGAGTTCATCGACGATCTCGAGCGCATGGTGGGGCCGATGGCCGCGGCGAAGCAGCTTGGCTTTCGCGTGGAGCTGGGTGCCGGCTTGCCCGGTCTCGTGCGCGCTGACCTCAAGCGGCTGCGCCAGATCCTGATCAACCTGCTGGTGAATGCGGTCAAGTTCACGCTGCGTGGCGAGGTGCTGCTGCGCATCAGCTACCGTGCAGACGTTGCGCGTTTCGAGGTCATCGACAGTGGCGTTGGCATTGCGGATGAGGATCTTGAGCGCATCTTCCTGCCCTTCGAGCGCAGCGGTGTGCAGAACCGGGAGCCGGGAACCGGACTGGGGCTGACCATCACACAGTTGCTGACCGAGTTGATGGGCGGCGAGCTCAGTGTGCGCAGCGAGCCGGGCAAGGGGAGTTATTTCGGGGTGCGCATCTACCTCCCGGCGCAGACCGCGGATCAGGGCGACACTCAGGTCATGACCGCGGTGACCGGATATGGCGGGCAGCGGTGCAGGGTATTGGTGGTCGATGACGAGGCCGACCACCGGCAACTGATCATCGGGCTGCTCAATCCGCTGGGCTTTCTCTGCACAGAGGCCGCAAGCGGCGCCGACTGCCTGTCCCTGCTCGAAACCGAGGTGCCCGACGTGGTGCTGCTCGACATCAGCATGAGCGGCATGGACGGCTGGACCTGCGCACACCGGATTCGTACTGCCGGTCATCGCTGTCCGATCATCATGGTTTCGGCCAATGTATTCGACAACCGCCCCGAGCAACTGCTCGCAGCGCAGTGCCAGGGTTTCGTCAGCAAGCCGGTGCGCGAGTCGGAACTGCTCGCCTGCCTGGGGGCCGTGCTGGAGATCGACTGGTTGCGCGCCGAGCGCCCGCCGCGGGAGAGTGCGGGCGCCGAGCTGCCGGAGAACACGCTTGCGGCCGATGATCGGGCCAGTCTTACCGCACTGCTCAGAATCGGTCATGTGCAGGGTGCGCGGCGGGAGTTGCAGCGCATTGCCGCTGGCGCACCGGGCGTGACTGCCGCGTGCGAACATCTTTCCGCCCTGATCGATAACTATGAGCTGGAGCGTTGTATGGACTATCTCGGAGTGCCCGCGTCATGACGGTGGAGATCCCGGAGGTCGAACGCGTCGTTCTTCTGGTGGACGACATGCCGTCGAGCCTGGATTTTCTGGTTCAGGCGCTGGACCAGGCGGGTTATACCGTGCTCGTTGCCTCCGGCGGCGAATCGGCCTTGCGTCTGCTCGATCTCAGTGTGCCGGATGCAATCCTGATGGATGCAGTCATGCCGGGCATGGACGGTTTCGAGGTCTGCCGCCGGATCAAGGCAGTCGATGCCTACGCGCATGTTCCGGTCATCTTCATGACCGGGCTGGCTGAAACGGAGGATGTGCTTGCCGGCTTCGCTGCGGGCGGCGTGGACTATGTGGTGAAGCCGGTCCGGATTCCCGAGGTCCTTGCGCGCCTGGCCACGCATGCGCGTAACGCGCGGCTTGCACGACTGTCGCGCGAGGCGCTGGATATCGGAGGCCACGGCGTGGTGTTGCTCGACGGACTGGGGCGGATTGCCTGGCAGTCGCCGCAGGCCGAGGGCTGGCTCACCGTGCTCTTTGGCAGTGCGGAGGCGGCGGCGGAATGGCTGCGGGGGCTGATTGCAGATCCCGCCCGGGATAGCGGCGAAACCCGGGTGATGCCCGATGGGCGGAGCCTGCAGTTGCGCCCGCTGGGGCCTGCCGGAATAGGCGAGACCATGATCTTTCTGTCGCTGCGGCAGCCGGGCAATGTCCAGCCCGCGCGGCCTGCGCTGTCTACGCTGACCCGGCGCGAAACCGAGGTGCTGTCGTGGATCGCGAAGGGCAAGACCAATCGTGACATTGGCGACATCCTCGGGATGAGTCCGCGCACGGTCAACAAGCATCTTGAGCACGTTTTCGAGAAGCTGGGCGTGGAAACGCGCGCTGCTGCGGCCGCGCTGGCAATCCGCGAGTTTGATCCGGAGCCCTGAGCGCCCGGGGGCGTTACAATCCTCACTTTCCGCCGCATTGTCCCAGCGGCGCGCCGTATAGTGAGAGCCTGAAATGTCCGGAACCCTTTTTATCGTCACCGCGCCTTCCGGCGCCGGCAAGACCACGCTGGTGCGGGGTCTGCTCGAACGCGATCCGCAGGTGCAGTTGTCCATCTCCTACGCCACCCGCGAGCCGCGCCCGGGCGAGCAGAACGGGCGTGAGTACCACTTCGTTGACGTACCCACGTTCCGTGCCCTGCGCGACCGCGGTGAGTTTCTCGAATGGGCCGAGGTGCACGGAAACTATTATGCGACCTCCAAGGTCTGGCTTAAGGAGCAGATCGAGTTGGGGCGCGATACGCTGCTGGAAATTGACTGGCAGGGTGCGCAGCAGGTACGCAAGGCATTTCCCGCCGCGGTGGGGGTGTTCATCCTGCCGCCGTCTCTCGATGAACTGGAAAACAGGCTGCGCGGACGGGGTACGGATAGTGACGATGTCATCAATCGCCGCCTGCTTGGCGCACGTGGCGAGATGCGGCACGTGGCCGAGTTCGACTACGTTATAATTAACAACGAGTTGCAAGTCGCGCTCGAAGATCTGGTTGCCGTCGTTCGCGCTTCGCGCCTGCGTAACGCCAATCAGCACCAGCGACACCCGCAGTATTTTGATTTCCTTGAACAGGACTGAGTCATGGCCCGCATCACCATCGAAGAATGTCTGAAGAGAATTCCGAACCGCTTCCAGCTCACGCTGGTGGCGACCTACCGTGCCCGTCAGCTGACCCTCGGCGGCACGCCCCAGATCGACATGGACCAGCATGAACGTGACAAGCCGACCGTGATCGCGCTGCGCGAAATTGCTGAGGGCAAGGTTGGCCTGGAAATGCTTAACCGCGGTCAGGCCTGATTGCGCGCGGGGCGAGGCGAGACCATGGAAACCGACCTCGCGCCCGCGCCCCCGCAACCTTTTCGCCCGCCCGCATCGAGTGCGGTTCCAATCGACTTCGAGCGGCTGCGCGAAAAGCTTGCCACTTATCTGAAGCCTGAAGACCTCGGGCGAGTTGAAGCGGCATACCATTTTTCGGCCAGAGCGCATGAGGGGCAGTTCCGCATCAGCGGCGAGCCCTATGTGTCGCACCCGGTGGCGGTCACCTCCATCGTTGCCGACTGGCATCTCGACCCCCAGGCCCTGATTGCTGCGCTCCTTCACGATGTGATGGAGGACACGCACATCTCCAAGGCGGAGATTGCCGAGCGTTTCGGCAAGACTTCTGCCGAGCTGGTGGATGGCCTGTCCAAGCTGGACAAGATCGAATTCCGTTCGCAGGAAGAGGCGCAGGCCGAGAACTTCCGCAAGATGTTGCTGGCCATGGCGAGCGACCTGCGGGTGATCCTCATCAAGCTTGCCGACCGCCTGCACAACATGCGTACGCTCGATTGCGTGCGCCCGGCCAAGCGTCGCCGGATTGCCAGCGAAACGCTGGAGATCTATGCCCCGATCGCCAACCGGCTCGGGCTCAACAACATCTATCGCGAGCTGCAGGAGCTGTCCTTCGAGCACAAGTACCCGATGCGTTTCCGGGTGCTGGCCAAGGCCATCCGCGCTGCGCGCGGCAACCGCCGCGAGGTGGTGGGCAAGGTGCTCTCCACGATCGAGGAGCGACTGCCGCAGTGGGGCATCACCGCCGAGGTCTATGGGCGTGAGAAGCACCTGTACAGCATCTACCGAAAGATGATGGAAAAGCACCTGTCGTTCTCGCAGGTGCTCGATATCTACGGTTTCCGCGTGATCGTGCACGACGTGCCCTCGTGCTACCTCGCACTCGGCGCCCTGCATTCGATGTACAAGCCGGTGCCCGGCAAGTTCAAGGACTACCTCGCGATACCGCGCGCCAACGGTTATCAGAGTCTGCACACGACGCTGATCGGGCCTTTCGGCACGCCGGTCGAGGTGCAGATCCGCACCCGCGAGATGCATCACATCGCCGAGTCGGGCGTGGCCTCGCACTGGCTGTACAAGGAAGACGAGAAGACGCTCACCGAACTGCAGCAGAAAACGCATTCCTGGCTGCAGTCGCTGCTCGAGCTGCAATCCACCTCGGTCGGCGCTGCCGAGTTCCTGGAGCACGTCAAGATCGACCTCTTCCCGGGCGAGGTGTACGTGTTCTCACCGATGGGCAAGATCTTCAACCTGCCGCGCGGCTCGACGCCGGTCGACTTCGCCTACGCGGTGCATACCGACGTGGGCAATCGCTGCGTGGCCTGCCGCATCAATTCCGACCTGATGCCCCTGCGCAGCGAACTGCGCAACGGCGACCAGGTGGAGATCATCACCGCTGCACATGCCGCGCCCAATCCGGCCTGGCTGTCCTATGTGCGCACCGGCAAGGCCCGCGCGCAGATCCGCCATTTCCTCAAGAATGCGCAACAGGAAGAGTCGGTCGCGTTGGGCGAACGCCTGCTCAACCAGGCATTGCGCCCGCACGGCCTCACCCTGGGGCAGATCTCCACCTTCGCCTGGGACCGTTTCCTGCGCGATCGCGGTGTGCGCATCAAGAAGGACATTTTCGCCGACATCGGGCTCGGCAAGCGCCTGCCGGTCATCGTGGCGCGGCGCCTGTCGCAGGCGCAGGACCAGGAGTCGGGGCGCCCCGACGTGGTCAAGCCCAAGCCCGCCGGCGCGATCCAGATCCGTGGCAGCGAAGGCATTGCAGTGCAGCTGGCACGCTGCTGCCAGCCGATTCCGGGCGATCCGATCATTGGCACCATTCGCAAGGGCCAGGGGCTGGAAGTGCATTTGCACGACTGTCCGGTGGTCGCCAAGTTGCGTGGCGACCGCGCGCGCTGGGTGGATGTCGAGTGGGAGCCGAGCGACGAGCGTCTGTTCGATGTCACCATCCGCGTGCTGAGCAAGAATTCCCGCGGTGTGCTGGCCCGCGTGGCCAGTGCGATCTCAGAGGAAGACTGCAACATCCAGACCGTCAACATGGACAACGAGCAGGGCGATTACACCGCTCTCAACCTGACCGTGCAGGTGCGTGATCGCATGCACCTGGCCCGCGTCATGCGCGCGGTCAGGCGCGTTCCCGAAGTGGTCAGGATCGGCCGCCTCAAGGCCGACGGCCGCGTCTGACAGATCGACCCTGCCGCCGCCCGACGCGCGGCAGGCAGACCGCCCGCGTCCGACCTGCTAGAATCCCGCGGGTCTACGAGGGAGAAAGGCGTCATGGCGATCTACGAATCAGAACACACCAAATTCATGCGTGAGTGGATGGAGAAGCACCCTGAGCAGGCTGTCGAGCAGCGGCAGGGACGTGCGCTGTGGTGGGACAAGCCGCAGGACCTCGAGGCGCAGAAGCGCGCGCAGGAATCCAAAGTGCCGTCCAAGGGCTACTACTACGACATCAACCACTGATCCGCACTGATGACCGAACCCGCCCGGAACGCGAGTCCGCTTCAGACCGACCCTCAGTTGCAGCGCTATTTCGCCAGCGAGGAAGAACGCCGGGTCAATACCCGAAAGCTGTTTGACAGTGCCGCTTCGGGCTATGACCGGGCGGAAAACATCACCGCGCTCGGTACCGGCCCGTGGTACCGGCGCTGGGCATTGCAGCGCAGCGGGCTGACCGCGGGCATGACCGTGCTCGACGTCGCCGCAGGTACCGGACTGGTTGCGCGCGAAGCGCAGCACATCATCGGCGACAAGGGCCGTTTGATGGCGCTCGATCCCTCGCCTGGCATGCTCGACGAGCTGCGCAAGAAGCTGGCGGTGGAAACCATCGAGGCTTACGCCGAGTCGATTCCGCTGCCCGAAAACAACGTCGATTTCGTCTCCATGGGCTACGCACTGCGCCATGTCGGCTCGCTTGAGCAGGCCTTCGGCGAGTATCTGCGCGTCCTGCGTCCGGGTGGCCGGACCTGCGTGATGGAGATCACCCGTCCGCGCAGCGCCTTCGGGCGGCTGATGATGCGCATCTACATCCGCGGCATCGTGCCCTTGCTGTCCCGGGTGGCGCGCTGCAATCCCGATGTGTCGATGCTCTGGGAGTATTACTGGGACACCATTCAGGCTGCCGTCGAGCCCGAGCGGGTGCTCGAGGCAATGCGTCAGGCCGGTTTCGAGGATGTGCGCTGCATGCTCACCCTGGGTGTATTCCGTGAGTATGTCGGCCGCAAACCTGTCACTGCCTGAGCGTATGTCCCTGCCCGAGCGGCTCGCCTTCGTCGATCTCGAAACCACCGGCGCCAACCTGCAGCGTGACGGCATCACCGAGATCGCGATCATCCGCGTCGAGCAGGGGCGCGTCGTCGAGCGCTGGGAGAGCCTGGTCAACCCCGGGCGCTCGATCCCGCCCACCATCCAGAGCTTCATCGGCATCACCGACGAGATGGTGGCTGACGCGCCGGCATTCGCGGCACTTGCCGATGCGGTCGCGGCCCTGCTCGAGGGCTGCGTATTCGTCGCCCACAATGCGCGCTTCGATTACGGCTTTCTCAAGAATGCCTTTGCCGGCCTTGGCCGCAGTCTGGATGCGCCGGTGTTGTGCACCATCAAGCTGTCGCGTGCGCTCTATCCGGAATTCCACCGCCACGGGCTCGATGCGCTCATCGAGCGCCACGGTCTGGCATGCGGCGCGCGTCACCGGGCAATGGGCGATACCGATGCGCTGTGGCAGTTTGCCCAGCTGGTGGAGCAGTCCTTCCCTGCTGACACCCTGCAGCAGGCCGTCACGCGTGCGATGAAGGCGCCGGCCCGCCCGCCCGGCCTGCCCGAAGGGGCGATCGAGGGCATGCCGCCGTCGCCCGGCGTATACCTTTTCTTTGGCACCGAAACCGCGCCCGAGGGCGGGCGTCCCGACTTGCCGATCTACATCGGCAAGAGCGTGAATCTGCGCACCCGGGTGATGGAGCACTTTTCCGCCGCAACCCGCAAGGGCAAGGAAGCGGAGCTTGCACGTCAGGTCAAACGGGTGGACTGGATCGAGACCGCGGGCGAGTTGGGCGCGCTCTTGCTCGAAGCCGACCTGGTCAAGACGCGTCAGCCACTGCATAACCGCCTGCTGCGCGCCAGCGAGGAAACCTTTGCCTTGCGCATGGTGCCTGGCCGCAAGCGGCCGCCCGTGCTTGAGCGCGTACGCATTTCGGACACCGATCCACGCGACTGGGAAGGGCTGTTCGGCGCGTTTCGCAACCGCAAGGAGGCGGAGAACCTGCTGCGCGAGCTCGCCCAAGCGTATCAGCTGTGCCCGCGCCGGCTCGGTATTGAGCCAGGCAGCAGCGGACCGTGCATGGCCTTCGGCATGAAGCGCTGCGCTGGTGTGTGTGCAGGGCGGGAGTCGTTCGAAGCGCACGATACGAGGCTGCTGGGCGCACTGGGTTCGGCCCGCCTCAAGCCCTGGCCATGGCCGGGTGCGGTGGTCCTGCCTGAAGTTCACGAAGCCAGCGGACGTACGGCATTCCATGTGGTCGACCACTGGTGCCATCTGGGGAGCGTCGAAACGCGGGATGAAGTGGCTGCCGTGCTCGACAGCGTGCAGCCCCGCTTTGAACTCGATACTTACCGCATCCTGAGCCGCTGGCTCGCCGCCGCCGAAAATCTCGCGGTGGCCGAGCCGCTTTAGCGGCGCCTGGCCGTCACGCTCAGCCCGCAGCGCAACTGCGCAGCATCGCCAGATTGTCCAGCATCAGCCCGCGGCGCCCCAATGGGCGAATCATGCCGTCACGCATGAAGCGCGACAGCACGCGCGACAGGGTTTCCGGCGTCAGGTTGAGCTGTGCGGCGATGTTCTGTTTGTCGGTATCGAGCTGGATTTCGAAATGCTCGGCGCTCTCGGGCGCAAGCCGCGACAGGTAGTGGGCAACGCGCTGCGTGCTGGTGCCCTGCAGGCAGATCTGCAGGTTCTCGATCAGGTCGTAGATGGACGACGAAAGGCGCAACGTCATTGCATTGGCGAACGAAGCCGAGGCAGCCATCGAGGAGCGTAACGAAGTGCTGCGGATCAGCAGCAGGTTGCTGTCACGTGTGGCCTGGGCGGTGAAGAGCTGCGGTCGGCCGAGCAGGGCTGCCTCCTCGCCGAACAGTGCGCCCGTGCCGGCAACCTGTATGATCTTCTCGGCCCCGCTGGCGGAAATCAGTGAGCACTTGACCTCGCCACTGAGCACGACCCACATGCAGTCTGCTGCATCGTGACAGTGCGTGACGATCTCGCCGCGCTCGCAATGAAGCACACGGCCACCGTCGATCAGTCGCAACATGCCCTCGTTGTCGAGCAGGTCGAACGGCGAGGTACGGGCAAGGGTCGAAAAAAATGTGGAAACAGGTTCGGCGGTCATCGTACTAGCTCCTTGCGGCCGACTCGTGGTAGCCGCGTTTTGTCCAGTTTAGGGCGTATTCCCGCGCGTCTGAATCCGCACCCCGGCGTGTCTCGGTCACCGGAGTACCTCCGAAGAGGTATGGGCGTTTCGCCTCAATGCCTTGTTTACTATAGACATGATTTTTGAGTACTGGGGACGTTTTATGCCCTTGGCTTGTTGGGGGTACCCCCTCATATCCGGGTTTTCCCGGGCTTCAGGAGCAAGAAAATGACTGGACGTCTGTTCGACGCGCTGGCGCGACGCTCCATCCTGTGGCTGGTCGCGCTGGCCATGGCTGCGCTGACGCTGATCGGCCTCGCGGGCATGAGTGCCTCGGTCCTGGTGGCCGAGACCGTGCAGGGCAGTGCGAGCGCCATCAACGTCGCCGGCAGCCTGCGTCGGCTCACCCACCGCATGGCCAGCCTGGTCGTGGCCGATGTGCTGGAGGAGAAGGTCGCGACCCAACGTGTGCTGGCGTCGATCAAGGAGTTCGAAGAGAGTCTCGTCCATCCGGCCCTGCTGCGCGTGCTCGAGCGCACGCCGGACAGTGTGTTCGCGGCGACCTATCGTGGCGCCGAGGCGGCCTGGCGTCTGAGCGTGAAGCCCCGCGTCGATTCGATCCTGACGGACGGGCCTCCGCCTTCGCGTGAAGGCGTGATTGCCTTGCTGACCGAGGTCGACGCCTTCGTCGAACAACTCAACACCCTGGTGGCGGTGCTCGAACGTGACACCGAGCAGCGCATCGGCGATCTGCGCCAGATTCTTGCGCTTGCGATCGGGCTGACCCTGCTCGTGGTGGCACTGGCGCTGGTGTTGCTGCAGCGCCGGGTGTATCGCCCACTCAACGCGTTGCTGCTGGCGGCCAGGCGCATTGCGGCCGGCGATCTTTCTGCGCAGGTGAGTCACACCGGACGCAACGAGCTCGGACAGCTCGGGACGGCTTTCAACACCATGACGGGCGAACTGTCGAAGCTCTATCGCGACCTGGAAAACCGGGTCGAGACCAAGACGGCCGAGCTTCAGCGCAGCAACCGGGCGCTGGAACTGCTGTATCACGCGATTGCACGCCTGTACCACGCGCCGGCGGCGCCTGAGGCTTACGAGGCGACGCTGCGCGACATCGAGCAGGTGACGGGGCTGAGGGGCAGCCTGGCCTGCATCGAGCCCCGCCATGACGGGCCGGCTTCGGTGGTCGCGAGTTCGATCGGTCCGTGCCCCGATCATGTGGAGAGCGGGGTGGATGCCGAGCTGGCCTGCGCCCGCTGTCGTTCGCATTCGGGTGGCTGGAATTATGAACGCGAGGGCGACCACGACCTGTTGCGGGTTCCCCTGCGTGATGCCGAGCGTCACTTCGGCATGTTGCGTCTGGCACTGGCGCCCGGGCAGCGGCTGGAAGACTGGCAGCAGCAACTGGTCGAGGCGCTGTCGCGCCATGTCGGGATGGCACTTGGCGCCGCGCGACGCAGCGAGCAGGCGCGCCTGCTCGCTTTGCAGGAAGAGCGCTCGGTGATTGCCCGCGAGTTGCACGACTCGCTCGCGCAGGCCTTGTCCTACATGAAGATCCAGGTCAGCCTGGTCCAGCCGCTGGTGGGCGACCCTGCGCGCAGTGCGGAGGCCGAGGCCATCCTGGCCGATCTGCGCGAGGGTATCAGTGCCGCCTACCGCCAGTTGCGCGAGCTGCTGGTGTCGTTCCGGCTCAAGATGACGGGTGACTTTTCAGAGCTGCTGCAGGCGGCGGTGGACGAGTATGCGAGCAAGGGCAAGCTCGAGGTCGGACTCGAAACCCGGCTTGCCGACTGCCACCTCGGCCCCAACCAGGAGGTGCATGTGCTGCATATCATTCGTGAGGGCTTGTCGAACATGGTGCGTCATGCGCACGCGAGCAAGGCGTGGCTGAGCCTGACGTGTGCTGCGGATTGCGAGTTCTCCGTCGTGCTCGACGACAATGGTGTCGGGCTCGGCGAGCCGGTTTCCGATGCACGCAACCATCATGGCCTTGCGATCATGCGCGAGCGTGCGCGCAGCCTGGGGGGGCGTTTCGAAATCGCCCCCCGGCCGGGCGGGGGGACGCGGGTCAGTCTGCGTTTTCTTGCCGGCAGCGCGATTGTGACCGAGACACCGATCGCCTTCGGGAGTGTGAAATGAGCGATGTCCAGAGCGTCATCATCGTCGATGACCACCCGCTGTTCCGCAAGGGCCTGACGCAGTTGCTGAAGACCATCCCCTCGCTGAATCTGATCGGCGAGGCCGCCGGCGGACACGAGGGCCTGGCGCTGGCCGTGCGCCTGCAGCCCGACCTGATCCTGCTCGACCTGAACATGAAGGACATGGGCGGTATAGAGGTCTTGAGCAGCATCCGCGCTGCCCGCATCGACAGCCGGGTGGTGATGGTGACCGTGTCCGATCATGGCGAAGACCTGGTCGCGGCTCTGCGTGCGGGTGCCGATGGCTACCTGCTGAAAGACATGGAGCCCGAGGCCATGGTCGATGCGCTGCGCGACGTGGCCGGCGGGCGCATCGTCATCTCCGACGAACTGACGCATCTCATGGCGGCCGCGTTGCGCGGTCCGGCGCAGCCCGAGTCGGTTGCCGCCGCGGGGCTGACCGAGCAGGAGGTGCGTATTCTCGAGCAGATCTCGGGCGGTCTGTCGAACAAGCTCATCGGACGTGAGCTCGACATCGCCGAAGGCACGGTGAAGGTCCACGTCAAGCACATCCTGCGCAAGCTCAAGATGCGTTCGCGGGTGGAAGCCGCCGTGTGGGCGGTCGAACACCTGCGCAGTTAGCAGGCTATATCTTTAGATATATTCAGAAGTGTTCTCCGCGCGCCGCCTTGCGCGCCCCTTCATGCGCACCAAGACCGCATAACTGAGAGCCATTCGCGTCTTGATGTCCATCAATGACGCTCTCCGGGCAAGGGTTTTCAATGTCCCTATTCGCTATACGGGAAAACCCTCTTGGAACCTGCAGCCCTTTCGCGCCGAAGTTTTTTGCGTGGCCGCATCCGCACCGTAAATCCTGCCCAGCGACCACCGTGGGCGCTTGACGAGGCTGCCTTCATCGAGCGTTGCACGCGTTGCGACGCCTGCATCAAGGCCTGTCCGAGCGGCATTCTGATTCACGCCGACGGCGCCTATCCGGCAGTCGATTTCAGCCACGGTGAGTGCACCTTTTGTGGCGAATGTGTGAGTCGCTGCGAGCCGGCATCGTTGCAGCGTACGGCCGAGGATGCGCCGGCGTGGCGTCTGCAGGCGCACATCGGGGATACGTGCCTGGCGATGGGCGGCGTGGAGTGCCGGGTCTGCGGTGAGGCCTGTCCTGCCGGTGCGATCCGTTTTCGCCCGCGCCTTGGTGGCGTGGCCTTGCCCGCGCTGACGCTGGATAGCTGCAATGGTTGTGGTGCCTGTTTCGCCCCCTGCCCGGTCCGGGCAATCACGGTGAAGGCAGGGGAGATGGATATGGCGATCAAGGAGAGCACATGAACATCGCAAGCCTGGTAGTGCGGGCGAAGCCCGAGGATTTCGCCGTCGTGCACGACTTTCTGAAGCAGGTGCCCGGCGTTGAAGTGCAGGGTGAATCGCTCGAAACCGGTCGCATCGTCGTCACCGTGGAAGACGGTGAAGGCTGGTCGGTGACCGACTCGATACTGAAGGTGAATCTCGGCCCCAGGGTGCAAGGGGTGACGCTCGCCTACGAATACACGGATGAAGGTCTCGAAAACCTGGAGGCATGAAGAAAATGAGCATGGACAGACGCGAATTCATCAAGGCCAATGCGGTTGCGGCCGCAGCGGCAACGGCGGGCATCAGCATTCCGGTGGTGGCGCAGGCGCAGGCCAAGAACGGCGACGGCACCAAGGTGCGCTGGGACAAGGCAGCCTGCCGCTTCTGCGGTACCGGCTGTTCGGTGCTGGTCGGCGTGCAGAACGGTCGCATCGTGGCCACTCAGGGCGACCCGGATGCACCGGTTAACCGCGGCCTGAACTGCATCAAGGGCTATTTCCTGTCGAAGATCATGTACGGCGACGACCGCCTGACCAAGCCGCTGCTGCGCATGAAGGGTGGCAAGTACGACAAGAACGGCGAGTTCACGCCGATCTCGTGGGATCAGGCCTTCGACATCATGGCCGACAAGTGGAAGGCCGCGATCAAGACCCACGGCGCCGACTCGATCGCGATGTTCGGTTCCGGGCAATGGACGGTGTGGGAAGGCTATGCCGCCGCCAAACTGTACAAGGCCGGCTTCCGCACCAACAACCTCGACCCCAATGCGCGTCACTGCATGGCGTCGGCTGTTACCGGCTTCATGCGTACCTTCGGCATCGATGAGCCGATGGGCTGCTACGACGACATCGAGAACGCCGACAGCTTCGTGCTGTGGGGCTCGAACATGGCCGAGATGCACCCCATCCTGTGGAGCCGCATCACCGACCGCCGGCTGTCCAAGGAAGGCACCGAGGTTCATGTGCTGTCGACCTTCGAGCATCGTTCCTACGAGCTCGCCGACAACCCCATGATCTTCGTGCCCAACACCGATCTGGCGATCCTGAACTACATCTGCAACTACATCATCCAGAACAAGAAGGTGAACACCGAGTTCGTCAACCGCAACGTCAATTTCAAGATGGGCGAGACGGATATCGGTTTCGGACTGCGTCCGAACCATGTGCTGGAAGCAAAAGCCACCAATAACGGCTATCCGGGCGCGGACGGCAAGCCCAAGGGCAATGCCAGCGCGGCCAAGGACATCACGTTCGACGAGTTCGCCAAGTTCGTCTCCGAGTACACTGCCGAGAAGGTGTCCAAGCTCTCCGGCGTGCCGGTCGCGAACCTGCAGCGCATGGCTGAAACCTATGCCGACCCGAACCGCAAGGTGGTGTCGTTCTGGACCATGGGCTTCAACCAGCACACCCGCGGTACCTGGGTGAACAACATGATCTACAACGTGCACCTGCTTGTGGGCAAGATCTCGGAGCCGGGCAACAGCCCGTTTTCGCTCACGGGTCAGCCCTCGGCCTGTGGCACGGCGCGCGAGGTGGGTACTTTTGCCCACCGTCTGCCCGCAGACATGGTGGTCGGCAACCCGATGCACCGCGCGATCGCCGAAGAGATCTGGAAGCTGCCGGAAGGCACGATTCCGTCCAAGGTCGGCCTCCACGCCGTGGCCCAGAGTCGCGCGCTCAAGGACGGCAAGGTCAAGTGCTACTGGACCTCGACCACCAACAACATGCAGGCCGGCCCCAACATCAACGACGAGGTCTATCCGGGCTGGCGCAACGAAGAGGCCTTCGTGGTGGTGTCGGACGTCTATCCGACGGTGTCCGCGATGTCGGCCGACCTGATCCTGCCCTCGGCGATGTGGACCGAGAAGGAAGGGGCTTACGGCAACGCCGAGCGCCGCACCCAGTTCTGGCGTCAGCAGGTGGCGCCGCCGGGTGAGGCGAAGAGCGATCTGTGGCAGTACATCGAGTTCGCGAAGCGCTTCAAGGTCGAGGAAGTGTGGCCGGCCGAACTCATCGCCAAGATGCCGCAGTACAAGGGCAAGACCCTGTACGACGTGCTCTACGCCAACGGCCAGGTGAACAAGTTCCCGCTGTCCGACATCGAGAAGGCGAACAGCCACGCGATCAAGGGCTACACCAACGACGAGTCGAAGGCGCTGGGCTACTACCTGCAGAAGGGCCTGTTCGAGGAGTACGCACGTTTCGGCCGTGGCCACGGTCACGACCTCGCCGATTTCGACATGTATCACAAGGCGCGCGGTCTGCGCTGGCCGGTGGTCGACGGCAAGGAAACCCTGTGGCGCTTCCGCGAGGGCTACGACCCGTACGTCAAGACTGGCGAGGGGGTGAAGTTCTACGGCCACAAGGACAACAAGGCCGTGGTGTTCGCGCTGCCCTACCAGGATCCCCCGGAGATGCCGGACAAGGATTTCGACATGTGGTTGTGTACCGGTCGTGTGCTCGAGCACTGGCACACCGGTTCGATGACCCGTCGCGTGCCCGAGCTGCACCGCTCGGTGCCCGAGGCCCAGGTCTTCATGCACCCGGACGACGCGAGCAAGCGGGGTCTGCAGCGTGGCATGGCGGTGAAAGTGGCTTCGCGTCGTGGCGAGATCGTCGCCCGGCTCGAAACCCGCGGCCGCAACAAGCCGCCGGTGGGCCTGATCTTCGTGCCCTTCTTCGATGAAGGCCGCCTGGTCAACAAGCTCACGCTCGATGCCACCTGCCCGATCTCGAAGGAAACCGACTTCAAGAAGTGCGCAGTCAAGGTCACCAAGGCCTGAAACCACGAGGCGTGAGCCTGACGTCTGCGGTGCCGATGGGGCACTGCAGGCGGCCAGGCAAACACGACAATCATGAGTAAAACCCAGAATACGTCCGCTTCCGCGCCTGCCGGCACCGGCCCTGCCAAGTCACGTCGCCGCTTCCTCAAGGATGCGGCCGGCGTGGCAGGTGGGGCGGGTCTGCTCGCGCTCGGGACCGGTCTGTATTCCCGACAGGCTTCGGCGCTGCCGGCCACGGCGATTCGTCCGCCCGGCGCGCTGGCCGAAGCCGATTTTCTGGCCGCCTGTGTGCGTTGCGGCCTGTGCGTGCGCGACTGTCCCTACGACACGCTCAAGCTGGCGGTACTCGGCGACAGCGTGGCCACCGGCACCCCTTACTTCGAAGCACGCAGGATTCCGTGCGAGATGTGTGAGGACATTCCCTGTGTGGCAGCGTGCCCGACGGGTGCGCTCGATCGCGGGCTGAGCGAGATCGGTGAGGCGCGCATGGGCCTCGCGGTGCTGATCGACCAGGAGAACTGTCTCAATTTCCTCGGTCTGCGCTGCGATGTCTGCTACCGGGTGTGCCCGGTGATCGACAAGGCCATCACGCTGGAGCTGGTGCATAACCCGCGCTCCGATCGTCACGCCATGCTGTTGCCGACGGTGCACTCGGATGCCTGCACCGGCTGTGGCAAGTGCGAGCGTTCCTGCGTGTTGCCTGGCGAGTCCGCCATCAAGGTGTTGCCGCTCAGGCTGGCGCAGGGTTCCAAGGCGGAGCACTACCGCCGCGGATGGGAAGAGAAGGCCGAAGCGGGCGGCTCCCTGATCGGCGATCAGCTCGAGATGCCGGTGCGTGGGCTCGAAGGCAAGGCGTATGGCGACACCCGCGTAGGACCGGGCGAAGCGCCTGCTGCAGCTGGCAAGCCCGGGATCGACTCGGGGTGGAAGCCATGAGCGCGCACCCTCCAACCCGTGGTGCGGTGCCGCCGACCAGCGTGCGTGGTGCCGCGATGCGCGGCGTGGTCGCACGCCCCGGCGCTGAAGCCATCGAGGCCAAGGGCTGGTGGATCGCCCACAAATGGCTGCTGCTGCGACGTGTCAGCCAACTCGGCATTCTGGCGCTGTTCATGGTCGGGCCCTGGTTCGGCTGGTGGGTCGTCAAGGGTAATCTGGCCTCGAGTCTGACCCTGGGCGTGCTGCCGCTGACCGATCCCTTTCTGATCGCACAGCAGGCCGCTGCCGGGCACTGGCCGTATCGCGAAGCGCTGGTCGGTGGCGGGATCGTGCTCGCTTTCTACCTTCTGCTGGGCGGCCGGATGTTCTGCGCCTGGGTGTGCCCGGTCAATCTGGTGACGGATGCTGCGGCCTGGCTGCGGCGACGGCTTGGCCTCAAGGGCGGCAAGGTGCCCTCGGCCAACACACGTTACTGGCTGCTCGGCTTCGTGCTGGTGCTGGCCGCCATGACCGGTTCGCTGGCGTGGGAGTGGGTGAACCCGGTGTCGATGTTCCATCGCGGGCTGATCTTCGGATTCGGTCTGTCGTGGGGCATCGTCGGCGGCATCTTCTTCTACGACCTGCTGATCGCGCCGCGTGGCTGGTGTGGCCATCTGTGTCCGCAGGGCGCTTTCTATGGACTGATCGGCAAGAGCGCAATGCTGCGCGTCTCGGCCAACCGGCGCAGTACCTGCAACGACTGCATGGACTGCTTCGCAGTCTGCCCCGAACCTCAGGTCATTCGTCCCGCGCTCAAGGGCGTGGGGCAGGACCATCCGCTGATCCTCGATGGCGACTGCACTACATGTGGCCGCTGCATCGATGTCTGTGGCAAGGACGTTTTCCGTATTTCGACACGATTTGACAGGAGCGAGTCATGAACAAAAAGACCCGACAAATTGCACTCGCGCTGATGGTCGCACTGGGCCTGAGCGCGGCCGCTGTGCCAGTCGGCGCGCAAAACGTCAGCAGCATCCGCGGCGCGGACGTTTCGACCAACGAGTTGCCGGCTGGCAGTTTCAAGCCGGTGCCCGACCAGCCGCCGATCCAGCGCGACTATGTGCAGCAGCCGCCCTTGATTCCGCACAAGGTGGAAGGCTACGAATTGACCAAGAATTTCAACCGCTGCATGGATTGCCATGCGTGGAGCCGCTACAAGGAGACCGGGGCGACCAAGGTCAGCCTGACGCACTTCAAGGATCGCGACGGTGGTGAGCTGTCCAACATTTCACCGCGGCGCTATTTCTGCATGCAGTGTCACGTGCCGCAGATGGATGCCAAGCCGCTTGTCGGCAATACCTTCCAACGCGCCGAGGGCCTGCGCTAAGGCCGTCTGACCGGGGATAGACATGACTGAAAAAAAGGGAATGCGGCAGAGGCTGCGTAACGCCGGCTGGGGCGCCATCGTGCTGCTCTTTGCTGCCGGCATCGTGTTCTGGGGCGGCTTCAACTGGGCCTTGGAAATGACCAACACGGAGAAGTTCTGCATTTCGTGCCACGAGATGGAGGACAACGTGTTTCAGGAGTATCGCAACACGATCCACTACCAGAACCGCACCGGCGTGCGTGCGACCTGCCCGGACTGCCATGTGCCCAAGGAGTGGGGGCCGAAGATGATCCGCAAGATCAAGGCGTCAAGGGAGGTCTATGGAAAGATCATGGGTACGATCAATACCCGCGAGAAGTTCCAGGACGAGCGGCTGCGTCTGGCACAGAACGAGTGGCGGCGGATGAAGGCCAACAACTCGCAGGAATGCCGTAACTGCCATAACTACGAGTACTTCGATTACTCGGTTCAGGGCCGGCGCTCCAACCAGATGCACCAGGCCGGGCTGGCCGAGGGCAAGACCTGCATCGACTGCCACAAGGGCATTGCCCACTCCCTGCCTGCAGTGGATCAGAGCATCGGCGCCGATCATGGCGGAGTCGCCCCCGAGGTCTTCCACCCCACGGCACCGAAGGCTGAATAAGACCTACCCTTCGTCAGCAGCCTCCGGCCCGGCACGCAGTCGACGACTGTCGTGCCGGGCCGGAGGCGTTCAAGGCGTCCCGAAACGCGGCAATTTTGTCGTGTGAGCGGGTTTATAAGCAGAAAACGTTTCAGCCAGCGCCGTGCTGTGGTTCAATCCGTCCCCATGCTCGAAGCCGACAATCTTGCCTGCCTGAAAGGCGACCGCCTGCTGTTTCGTGGCCTCGCCCTGCGCCTGGCGGCGGGTGAGCTGCTGCGGATTGCCGGCCCTAACGGGGTGGGCAAGACCAGCCTGTTGCGTCTCGTCTCCGGGCTCGCGCTGGCCGAGGCGGGAGAAGTGCGCTGGAAGGGGACGGCCATCGGCCGCGACCGCGAGGCATTTCATCGCGACCTGCTCTACCTTGGTCATGCGCCTGCACTCAACGACATGCTCACCCCGCTTGAGAACCTGCAGTTCGCAATTGCGGCCTCGGGCGACGATGCCGACGCCGAAACCTGCATGCAGGCGCTGGTGCGCATCGGCCTTGCCAACCAGCTCGATCTGCCTGCGCGGGTGCTTTCCCAGGGACAGCGCCGCAGGGTGGGGCTGGCACGCCTGTTTCTGTCGGGACGGCGGCCCCTGTGGGTGCTGGACGAACCGTTTACCGCGCTGGATGTGGGTGCCGTCGAGGACCTGGCGGGCACGCTGTCGGATCATTGCACGTCCGGCGGCATGGTGATGCTTACGACGCACCAGGACGCACCGTTTGCGGTGCCGCCAAAAGTGCTCGATGTCGGGGCGTTTGCGTGCTGAGCACCTTTTTTGCCGTTCTGCGCCGCGACCTGTTGCTGGCCTGGCGGGGCCGGGCCGACGTCATGGTGACGCTGGCCTTCTTCGTCATCGTGGTGTGCCTCTTCCCGTTTGGCGTCGGCGCCGAGCCCAACCTGTTGCGGGCGATTGCACCGGGTGTGCTGTGGGTGGCTGCCTTGCTCGCCTGCCTGCTGTCGCTGCACCGCCTGTTTGCGCAGGACTACGCAGACGGAACTTTGGAGCAATTGCTTCTGTCCAGTGAGCCGGCGGTGCTGTGGGTGCTGGCGAAGGTGCTGGCGTTCTGGCTCACCACCGGTCTGCCCGTCGTGGTGGTGGCACCCGGCCTGGCGCTGTTACTTGACCTTGAGCAAGGCGCCTTGCCGGTGCTGGTCTTAAGTTTGGCGCTGGGTACGCCGATCCTCGCCTTGCTGGGCGCGGTCGGTGCAGCGCTGACACTGGGTGTTCGGGGTGGCGGCATGTTGCTGGCACTGCTGATCCTGCCGCTGTTCGTGCCGGTGCTGATTTTCGGTGCCGGTGCGGTGGAGGCCGAGGCTTCCGGTACGGGCGCTGTGGCGCATCTGCTGCTGCTCGGCGGCGGGCTTGCCGGGGCCCTCGCTCTGGCACCGCTGGCGTGCGCTGCATCCTTGCGCATTTCGACTGAATGATCTGACATGGCCTCTGGCCCAAACGACCAAGACACTCGCATGAACTCAAGTCCGCGTGGTCCCAGCCTGCTCCGTTTTGCCGCTCCCCAGAATTTCTATCCTCTGGCCGGGCGTTTGGCGCCCTGGTTTGCGGCGATCGCCGCCGTGCTTACGCTGGTGGGATTGTGGCTGGCGTTTTTCGTGGCGCCGGTCGATGCGACCCAGGGTAACGTGTATCGCGTCATCTTCATCCACGTGCCGGCGGCATGGATGTCGATGTTCATCTACCTGGTGATGGCTTTCTGGTCCGCCGTGGGGCTGGTGATGAACACCCGGCTGTCTTTCGTCATGAGTCAGGCGCTGGCGCCGACCGGCGCGATGTTCTGTTTCGTGGCCTTGTGGACCGGTGCCTTGTGGGGGCGGCCGACCTGGGGTGCCTACTGGGTGTGGGATGCGCGCCTGACCTCGCAGCTGCTGCTGCTGTTCCTCTACTTCGGTTTCATCGCGCTGACCCGTGCCATTGAGGACCCGCGCCGCGGCGATCGTGCTGGCGCCATCATCGCGCTGGTCGGGGCTGTTAACGTCCCAGTCATCTACTTTTCGGTTAAATGGTGGAACACCCTGCATCAGGGCGCCTCGGTCAGCCTGACCAAGGCGCCGTCGATGGCCACCACCATGCTGGCCGGCATGCTGGTGCTGGCGTTTGCCTCCTGGGCCTACACCCTGGCGGTGACCCTGTGGCGGGTGCGGCCGATGATTCTGGAGCGCGAGCGCCACACCGAATGGGTGGGCGCGATGCTCGACCGTGAAGGAGGGGGCAAGTGATGCAGTGGGAGTCGTGGTCTGCATTCTGGGACATGGGTGGCGCAGGCTTTTTCGTCTGGGGCAGCTATGGCGTGACATTTGCCGTGATCGGGCTGGAACTTGTATTGGTGTTGCAGCGTCGGAAGGAGACCGTGAAGCGGCTGTTGCGCTGGCGCCGCGCGGTGGGCAAAGATGGATCGGGGCGCGCTGGCGCCCGCATGGAGTCTTGATATGAAACCCCGTAGCAAACGCATGATGCTGGTCGGTGGTGGCGTGGCGCTGCTCGTTGCAGCCGTGGCGCTGGTGTTGTCCGCTTTTCAGCAGAACCTGGTGTTCTTTCAC
This sequence comes from Parazoarcus communis, assembly GCF_003111665.1. NCBI lineage: Bacteria > Pseudomonadati > Pseudomonadota > Betaproteobacteria > Rhodocyclales > Zoogloeaceae > Parazoarcus > Parazoarcus communis. The sequence continues at coordinate 1,631,878 of NZ_CP022188.1, forward strand.
ACGCCGACCGACGTCATGGAGGGCAAGGCGCCCACCGGCAAGACCTTCCGCATTGGCGGCCTGGTCGAGGACGGATCGCTGCAGCGCGAAGCCGACGGGCTCACCGTCCGCTTTGCCATTACCGATACCGCCAAGGTGATCCCGGTCACCTACAAGGGCACGCTCCCCGACCTGTTCAAGGAAGGCAAGGGTGCCGTGATCCAGGGCTCGCTCGGCGCGGACGGTCAGTTCCGCGCCACCGAAGTGCTGGCCAAGCACGACGAGAACTACATGCCGCCCGAAGCCGCGCACGCGGTTGAAGAGGCACAGAAAACCGCCGCGACGGTGAGCCAATGATCCCCGAACTCGGTCACTTTGCCCTTGTCATGGCGCTGGTCCTCGCGCTGGTGCAGGCCGTTGTGCCGCTCGTTGGCGCGTCGCGCAACAATCCGTCCATGATGGCCGTTGCCCGGCCTGCGGCGCAGGGGCAGTTCGTCTTCGTGGTGTTTGCCTTTGCCTGCCTGACCTGGGCTTTCATCAACAGCGATTTCTCGGTTCGACTGGCTGCGGTCAACTCGAACAGCGATACGCCGCTGATGTACAAGATCACCGGCGTGTGGGGCAACCATGAGGGCTCGCTGTTGCTGTGGGCGATGTCGCTGTCGCTATGGACGGTGGCGGTCAGCGTGTTTTCGCGCAGCGTGCCACAGCCGTTTCTGGCGCGGGTCATCGGTGTGCTGGGCTGTGTCAGCGTCGGCTTCATCGCCTTCATGCTGGTGACGTCCAACCCCTTCGACCGCCTGCTGCCGGGTGCGGCGGAGGGGCGTGACCTGAATCCGCTGCTGCAGGATCCGGGCATGATCATTCACCCGCCGCTGCTGTACATGGGCTATGTCGGATTTTCCGTCGCGTTCGCGTTCGCCATTGCGGCACTGCTGACCGGACGCCTGGATGCGGCATGGGCGCGCTGGTCGCGGCCATGGACGATTGCCGCCTGGGTCTTCCTCACCGCCGGCATCATGGTGGGTTCGGCCTGGGCGTATTACGAACTGGGCTGGGGCGGCTGGTGGTTCTGGGATCCGGTGGAAAACGCCTCGTTCATGCCATGGTTGCTGGGAACCGCGCTGATTCATTCGCTCGCGGTGACTGAAAAGCGCGGTGCGTTCCGCAGCTGGACGGTGTTGCTGGCCATCGGCGCATTTTCGCTGTCGCTGCTCGGTACCTTCCTCGTGCGCTCCGGTGTGATCACCAGCGTGCACGCCTTCGCCACCGATCCTGCGCGTGGCATGTTCATTCTCGGTCTGCTGGTGCTGGTGATCGGGGTGTCGCTGCTGCTGTACGCGTGGCGTGCGCCGCGTCTTACCGGTGGCGGCAGCTTCGGCCTCGTTTCGCGCGAAACCACGCTGCTGGGCAATAACGTGCTGTTGGCGGTGGTGTCGGCATCGGTGCTGCTGGGTACGCTGTATCCGCTTTTCCTCGATGCGCTCAACATGGGCAAGATCTCGGTCGGCCCGCCGTACTTTGAGGCGGTTTTCGTGCCGCTGATGACGCCGGTCGTGGTGCTGATGATGTTCGCGCCCTTCCTGCGCTGGAAGAACGACAAAGTGGATGCGGTTGCAAGGCGTCTGGCCCCGGCCGGCGTTGCCAGCATCCTCATTGGCGTGGGCGGGGCATTCGCGATCGGTCATCCGACCTGGCGCACGATGCTTGGGCTCACCCTTGCGGCATGGGTCGTGCTGGCGAGCTTCCAGTTGCTTGCCAGTCGTCTGCGTGAGCGTGCGGGTGCAACGATGTCGAGTCGTCTTTCCACCATCCCCGCTGCATGGTGGGGCATGTGGACTGCACACTTCGGCATTGGCATCTTCATCATTGGCGTGACACTTGTCAGCAGCATCGATGCCAATCTCGACTTGCGCATGAAGGAGGGGGATCGTGCCGATTTTGCCGGTTACAGCTTCAACTTCAAGGGCGTGGAGCGCATTGCCGGACCCAACTACGACGCCTCGCGGGCAACGATCGAGCTGAGCAAGGACGGGAAGCTCGTAGACCTGCTGACGCCGGAGAAACGCGTGTATCGCGCCATGGGCATGCCGATGACCGAAGCCTCCCTCAATATCGGCCCCTTCCGCGATATCTATGCCTCGCTCGGCGAGCAGTTGCCGGAGGGTGACTGGATCGTGAGTCTGCACCGCAAGCCCTTCATCAGCTGGATCTGGGCGGGCTGCATCCTGATGGCACTCGGCGGCATTTTTGCCGCTGCAGATCGTCGTTACCGCCGTCTGGCCGAACGCAGCGCCCCCAAGGGTGCTGCGCAGCAAGCCATTTGAGAAGCATTCATGAAAGCCAAGTTCCTTGTTCCCCTGTTTCTGTTTCTGCTGTTGATCGGATTTCTCGGCTTCGGCCTTACCCTCAACCCACGTGAAGTGCCGTCGCCGCTGATCGACAAGCCGGCGCCGGCGTTCCGGCTCGCACGCCTTGATCAGCCCGAGCAGACCTTTGGTCTCGACGAGATGAAGGGCCAGGTGTGGTTGCTCAACGTATGGGCATCGTGGTGTGTGGCCTGTCGTCAGGAGCACCCGGTGCTGGTCGAGCTTTCCCGCCGCGGCGTGGTGCCCATCGTCGGCCTCAACTACAAGGAAGTGCGTGGCGATGGCGAAATCGACGCCCGCGGCATGGCGCTCGAGGTCGAGACCGGGCAGGCGATCGAGCGCGCGCGTGGCTGGCTGAGCCGTCACGGGAATCCCTATCAGTTGTCGGTGATGGATATCGACGGCAGGGTGGGGATCGATTTCGGCGTCTATGGCGTGCCTGAAACCTTCCTCATCGACCAACAGGGCCGCATCCGCTTCAAGCAGATCGGGCCGGTCACGCCTGAGAATCTGAAAAACGTGCTGATGCCCAAGATCGAGGAGTTGCAGCGTGCAGGCTGAGCGTTTTGTATCGGGGCGGCGCCTTGTCGGGGCCCTGCTCATGGTGTGTGCGTTTGGCAGCGGCGCAATGGTTCATGCCGCCGAGCCAGGCACTGCCACGCCGGTGGTGGCCAATCAGGCGCTCGAGGATGAAGTCCTGGAGCTCTCTCACAAGCTGCGCTGCCTTGTGTGCCAGAACCAGTCGATTGCCGAATCGAACGCGCCCCTGGCGATCGATTTGCGCAATCAGGTGCGTGAGCAGCTCGAAAGCGGCAAGAGCAAGGATGACGTGATCGACTACCTGGTCGAGCGCTACGGTGACTTCGTGCTCTACGAGCCGCCGTTCAAGGCCAGCACGATGCTGCTGTGGGGTGGCCCCGCTGCGCTGCTGATCGGCGGCGCGGGCTGGCTTGCGTTGCGTCTGCGCCGGCGTCAGGCCGAAGCTGCCGCTCAGGAACACCTTTCCACCGCGGAGCGCGATCGTGCCCGCGCACTGCTTGCGGGCGATACGCCCGTAACCGCAGACATCCCGTCTGCCGAGGAGCCCCGTTCGTGATCACCTTCCTGATTGTCGCCGGCCTGTTGGTGGCCGGCGCCTTGCTCATGGTCGTCCCGCCATTGCTCGGGCGCGGTCGTGACGCTTCCGTTACGCCGGCTGCGGCCGATGCCGAGCAGGCCGCGACGGCCATGCTGGTGCTGCGTGAGCAGCTCGCTGATCTTGATGCCGAACGGGCTGCAGGCGGAGTCGACGACGCTACCTATGCGCGCAGCCGCGATGAACTCGAACGCCGTGCGCTGGACGAGGGCAAGGTCATGGCGCCCGGCGCCAGCGCCCGCCCCGCCCGCGTGTGGGCGGTGCTGGTGGGACTCGGTGTGCCGGTGATGGCGGCGATGATCTATCTCTCGGTCGGCACGCCGGACGCGCTCGACCCGCAGAAGGTCGCCGGGCAGCAGACCTTCTCGCCCGAACAGATCAGGGAGATGGTCGGCACGCTCGAGGCCCGTCTGGAGAAGGAGCCCGACAACGTCGAAGGCTGGGCGATGCTCGCCCGCTCCTGGCTGGTGCTGGAGGACTACCCTGAAGCGTCGAAGGCCTACGCACGACTCGCAGAGCTGATTCCGGACAATGCCGATGTGGTTGCCGACTGGGCCGATGTCGTTGCAACCAAGAACGGCAGCATCGTCGGCGAGGCGGAGGCACTGGTCGCGCGTGCGCTCGAGATCGACCCCAATCACGTCAAGTCGCTCGCGCTCGCCGGTACCGCCGCCTATCAACGGGGCGACTTCGCGGCTGCAGCAACACTGTGGGAGCGCATTCTGTCGCGGGTGCCGCCCGGGCAGGAGATCGAAGGCCAGTTGCGTGACAGCATCAACGACGCGCGCGGGAGGGCAGGAATGCCGGCGCTGGCCGCCTCGGCTGGGCAGCAGATGCCGCCTGTACAGGCTGTGGCGAACGGTGAGGGCGCTGCGGACAGCGTACTGAAGATTGCCGGCCGGCTCGATGTTGCCCCCGCGCTGCGCGATCAGGTGCTGGCGGACGACACGGTGTTCGTGTTCGTGCGTGGCGGCGCGGGTGGTCCGCCGATTGCCGCGCTGCGCTTCAAGGGCAGCGAACTGCCGCTCGACTTCACTTTCGACGGTGTTCCCCGCATGTCGGGCAATGCCCCCCTGCCTGAAAAGCTGGCGCTGGCGGTACGGGTGTCCAAATCGGGCGACGTGATGGCCAAGCCGGGCGATCTCGAAGGACGGATCGACGGCCTGTCAGCCGACGCCAGCGGCGTGGCGCTGACCATCGAGAAGGTGCGCGAGTAAGAAGAGGGGCAGCCCCGGGCTCAGGCCTGGGGTTGTTGCTGTGCGGGTGGCGCGACGGCATGCGCCGCGCTTGGGGTCCAGCCCCGGCGTTTAGCCGAGGTATTCGAAGCGGACCCGCTTCACGTTGCACAGCAATTCGTAGGAAATCGTGCCGACACCCGCCGCGATGCGGTTGATCGATATCTGACGGCCCCAGAGCTCGACCCGGCTGCCAATGCCTGCGTCGGGCAGGTCGGTCAGATCCACCGTCATCATGTCCATCGAGACCCGGCCGATCAGGCGGGTGAGCTTTCCATCCACTGCCACCGGCGTCCCTTCGGGCGCGCTGCGTGGATAGCCATCGGCGTAACCCATGGCCACCAGGCCGACACGTGTCGGCACCTCGGCGACGAAGCGGCCGCCGTAGCCCAGCGCTGCGCCCGCGGGAATGTCGCGCACCGCCATGATCTGGCTCTCCAGCGTCATCACCGGAAGCAACCCGTGGTTTTCCTCTGGCATCGGATCGGCGCCATAGAGCAGGATGCCGGGGCGGCCCCAGTCACGGTGCGCGTCCGGCCATCCGAGGATGGCACTGGAGTTGGCCAGGCTGCGCAGCCCGGGCAGGTCGCGGGTGCCAGCGTCGAATGCGGCGATCTGCTCCGCCGTGGTGATGACATCGGGCTCGTCCGCCCGCGCGAAGTGCGTCATCAGCGCGATGTCGGAGACCTTGCCCGTGTCGTTCAGGCGTTGCCAGGCCCTGCGGACCCCGTCGGGCAGGAAGCCGGCGCGGTTCATGCCGGAGTTGACCTTGAGCCAGACGTGCAGCGGTGCGGCCAGGTCCCGGGACGCGATCATCTCGATCTGCAGGTCGTGGTGCACGACCGTCCACAGTTCGTGACGCACGACCTCGTCGAGTTCGGAAGCGTCGAAAACGCCTTCGAGGAGCAGAATCGGATGGGTGATGCCGGCTGCACGCAGTTGCAGCGCCTCGTCCAGAAAGGCGACGGCAAAACCGTCTGCCTCGGCGGCCAGCGCATGTGCGCATTGGACTGCGCCATGCCCATAGGCATTGGCCTTGACCACGGCGAAGGCCCGTCCGCCATGTCGTGATCGTGCAAGCCGGTAGTTGTGACGAAGGGCTTCGAGGTCAATCAGGGCACGGGCGGGACGCATGGACAGGAGCTATCTGGGAAAAAGCGAAATGGTGCGCCAGATCGGAGGTGACTGCAATCCGGCTGCCACATCGCCCCCTACCGGTCAGGACAGGCGGAACCGCTGCACCGCCTGTGTCAGCGCCGCCGCCGAGCGCTCCAGCCCGCCGACTTCCTCGGCGACCTTGCTCGCCGAACCGGCACTGTCCTGTGCCATGTTGGCGATGGCCTCCACCGAAAGTGCAATGGCGCCGGCGCCCTCCCGTTGATCAAGCAGCGAGCGGGCGATGGCCTCGACGACGCGTTCGACCTTGCCCGCCTCGTCGGTGATCTCGGCAATCGAGCCTTCCGCTTCGGCGGCAAGCCGTGTGCCGTTTCCGACCCGGGTCACCGCGTCCTCGATACTGCCGAGCGCCGCGCTGCGACTGTCGCGGATGTCGTCGATCATGGCGGAGATCTCTTCGGTGGCGGCTGAGGTGCGCTCTGCGAGCTTGCGCACCTCGTCGGCAACAACCGCGAATCCCCGGCCCTGCTCGCCCGCACGTGCGGCCTCGATCGCAGCGTTGAGCGCGAGCAGGTTCGTCTGCCCTGCGATGTCCTTGATCAGCCCGACCACCTCGGCCACGCGCTCGGACTGCTTTCCCAGTTGTTCGACGTTGCTCGCCGAATCCCGGATGGTGGCGGCGATGCTGCCGATCTCGTCGAGCGTGGCATTGACGACGCGGGCACCGGCACGCGCTGCCTCGCCCGAGTGGGCGGCGAGTTGCCGGGCCGACTCGGCCTCGTTCGACAGCGTCGAGATCGCGCCGGTGAGGCCTTCGATCTGGGTCGACATGCCGAACGTGGCTTGCCGCTGGCGCTGCATCAGTTCCGCGACCACGCCGGACTGGCGGTCGAGCGAGCGGGCGCTTCCCGCCACCGCGCTCGCCTCGCGTTCGACCTGTGTGAGCGTGCTGCCGAGTTCGGAGCGCATCTTCGCCACAAGTCCGAGCAGGCCGTCAGCGGTCTGGGTGGCAGCACCGGCACGCAGGTCGCCTTCGCCGATCCGCGTTGCCAGTTCCGCAACCCGGGCCGATTCGACGGCTTCGCGCTGCAGGCTGACCGCCATGTACATCAGCATGCCTGCCTCGACGACCACAAAGGCGGCATGAAGCACGACGCGGCCCAGTCCGGTCGATCCCTCGAATACATAGACCCCCCAGTTGAGGGCCTGAAGGTAATTGAAGCTCAGGTGATGAACCGCGATCAGCAGCGCAGCGGCGAGGATGGGACGCCAGTCACGGTAGTAAAGCAGGAAGGCAAGCAGCGCGAAGATGCTGAAATGCACCTCGGTGAGGCCTTGCGTCTGCTGAATGGCCAGTGCTGAGAACACCATCAGGGCACAGGCGACGGCGATCCGGCTGACGAGCGTACCGGGTCCGAGTCGATGTATCAGCGCCGGAATGGCGAGTGCGGGCAGTCCGACCGCGAGCGCGATCGACCACGTACCGGTGGCACCCGCCACCCCGAGGGTGATCAGCAGCAGCGCAGCGAGCGTGACCAGCATGACGCGGTCCGCGTGAATCCGGTAGGAGCTCAGAAGGTCATCAGTCGTCATCGTCGTGATCCGGTGGGGAAGCAGGGTGGAAACGCTTTCGACTCATCGCGTGAAGCATGCCGTACCCGGCGGAGCGTCCATCATCGACGCCCCCAGCAGCGCTGCGCTGTAGGCCAGCCAGGCTGCGAGAATGCACCATGCCCAGGCGGCAGGCAGGCGCTTTCCCTTGTTGAGCTTGCTCTGGTTCAGGTCCATGGCCGTGTATTCCTTTCGGTGTATGCAGGCACGTCGAATGAAGAGAGGCAGAGTATGACTTTTTGTCTAGGACAAATCACCAAAAATTTTGTCGATGCGGTATTCGGGACTGACGTGTATGCGAATGCAATGGAGCCTGGGGCAAGGCGCTTTCGGCTGTTTCGGGAGCCTGTTTGAGCTGGCGCAATTCCGCTGAAGATACGGCTACGGTATAGTCCGCTGCTTGAAGCAGGTGCGCCGACCTTCCACACAATCGCGCGGCGCCCGCAACTCCGTACCAGATGGTGATTCTGTCGTGAATACAAATGAACTTCCGTCCTCCGCGCGGGCGTGTGATGTACTCGTCATCGGCGGCGGGCCGGCGGGCTCGACCGCGGCGGCGCTGCTGGCCGGGAAAGGGCATCGTGTCACCGTTCTCGAGAAAGCGCACCACCCGCGTTTCCATATCGGCGAGTCCCTGCTCCCGGCCAATCTGCCCCTGTTCGAGAAACTCGGCGTGGCCGACGAGATGCGCGCGATCGGGATCCGGAAGTACTCGGCCGAGTTTGTTTCGCCTCAGCATGCCGAGCAACAGCGTTTCAATTTCGGTGAGGCATGGGACAAATCCATGCCCTATGCCTATCAGGTGCGGCGCGCCGAATTCGACCACATCCTGATTCGCAATGCGGCTGCCAAGGGCGCCGAGGTGATCGAGGGCTGTCGGGTGAAGGACCTCAGCTTTCATGCGGACGGCGCCACCGTCAGTGCCGAGCATGAGGACGGTCGCCGCGAGCGCTGGTCGGCGCGCTTCGTGATCGACGCCTCCGGCCGCGACACCTTCATCGCCAATCGCATGCGTGCCAAGCATCGCAACCCGCTGCACAACAGCTCGGCGATCTACGCGCACTTCGCCGGCGTCCGGCGTCACGACGGCGACGCCGCGGGGAACATCTCCATCTACTGGTTCGAGCACGGCTGGTTCTGGGTGATCCCGCTGGCCGACGGTGCAACCAGCATCGGCGCGGTAACCTGGCCTTACTACATGAAGCAACGCGCCGGCCGCGCGCTGGACGACTTCCTGGCCGACACGATCGCGCTGTCGCCGGCCCTGGTCGAGCGCATGCAGGGCGCGAGCCGGATTTCGCCGACGGAGGCGACCGGCAATTTCTCCTACACCACCGATCACACGCACGGGCCGCACTACATTCTGCTTGGCGATGCCTATGCTTTCATCGACCCGGTGTTCTCCTCAGGCGTGATGCTGGCCATGCAGGGCGCCTTCTTCGGCGCCGATGCGGTCGATACCTGCCTGCGCCAGCCCGATCGCACCAAGGCGGCCATGGCGCGTTTCGACAAGCTCGTCCGTCATGGGCCGAAGGCCTTCTCGTGGTTCATTTACCGCATGACCAGTCCGACCATGCGTGACCTGTTCATGGGCCCGCGCAACCTGCTGCGCATGAAGGAAGCGCTGCTCTCCCTGCTGGCGGGTGACATCTACGGCAAGACGCCGATCTGGCCCTCGCTGCTGGCGTTCAAGACGATCTATTACCTGTCGGCCCTGCGCCATCTGCCGCGCACGCTGGCGGCCGGGCGCAAGCGCAAGCGCGACATCCTGCCGGTGGAAGACGGCGAGATGGCGGTGCGCGGATGAGCGGCGGTTCGAAGTTGCAGTTGCTGTCACCGCTGGATGTCGATGCCCCGCTGCCACCCGGCATCGACCCCGCACGTGTTTTTGGCGAGATCCGCTTTGGTGAGGACTGTGCTGACGGCGACGCGTTTCCGTGTCTGCGGGTCTGCTCGCCCACCCTGGTGCCGGCGAACCCGTGGCGGGCCGTGTGGCTGTCCGATCACGCCCTCGCTGCCGGCCGCCACGGACAGGTGGCCTATCGTCACGACGATGAGTTGATGTACGGCGTGATCTCGGTCGATGAGTCGACATTTGTCGATACGCCGTCGACGAGTGCCTTGCAGCAGGCAGCGGAGTTCGCCTACCGTGAGGTCTTTGCCGCGCTGGCGCACGCCGGGTTTCCCGGCTTGCTGCGGGTGTGGAACTACCTGCCGCGGATCAACGAGATCGAGAACGGGGTCGAGCGCTATCGCAAGTTCAACATCGGCAGGCAGGATGCCTTTGCCGCCTGCGGCCGCGCGCTGACCGGACGGGTGCCTGCGGCCAGCGCGCTCGGGGTGCGCCACGGCGCGCTCGAGATCGGCTTCTTTGCCGTGCGGCGCGCCCTGCTGGCGGTCGAAAACCCGCGCCAGGTCAGCGCCTATCATTACCCCGAGACCTATGGCCCGCGCAGCCCGACCTTCTCGCGCGCGGCGGTCAGCAGCAGCATGGTGCAGGACGTGCTGTTCATTTCGGGTACGGCGAGTATCGTCGGCCATCAGACCCTGCACCATGGCGACGTGGCGGCGCAGACACGCGAGACGCTGGTGAATATCGATACCGTGCTGGCGGAGGCGGCGCGAGTCGCCCCGCTGCTGAGCCCGGCGCGTGAGGATCTGGCGTGCCTGGGCTACGTGCGCGACCCCGCGGATCTGGAGACCATCCGTGCCGAAGTGCGGCGCGTGATCGGGGATGAAACACAGGTGTGCTACGTTCAGGCCGATGTCTGTCGCACCGACCTGCTCGTCGAAATCGAAGCCAGCGGCGGACATCCGACTCAAGGAGCTCGTTCATGAAACCGAACGCACTGTCATCGTTTGCATTTGGCGCGCTGCTTGCCGCAGGGGCGGCGCTGCCGGCGCATGCCGGCGAGGAAAAGCCGCTGTGGGAGCTGGGTCTGGGCGTGGGCGCGGTGTCGTTTCCCGACTACCGGGGCTCAGACCGGCAGCGGGTGCACGGGCTCGCAGTGCCGTATTTCGTGTATCGGGGCGAGTTCTTCAAGGCCGACCGTGACGGCATTCGCAGCATCTTCTTCGACAGTGACCGGGTGCAGCTCAATCTGAGCATGTCGGCCTCGCTCCCGGTGGACAGCGACGGCAACAGTGCCCGCCGTGGCATGCCCGACCTCAAGCCGACGGTGGAGATCGGGCCCTCGCTCGAGTTCAACCTGTGGCGTACCGACTGGCACAATGCGCGCATCGACCTGCGCCTGCCGGTGCGTGCCGCCTATACCGTGAAGGGCCCGGTCAAGCATGTGGGCGTGACCTTCACCCCCTTCATCAACCTCGACATCGACCCCTTCGGCGACTCGGGCTGGAACCTCGGCATGATGGCCGGGCCGATCTACGCCAATGCCCGTCAGCACCGTTACTTCTACGATGTGAAGCCGGAGTTCGCGCTGCCCGACCGGCCGGCTTACGAGGCCTCGGGCGGCTACTCGGGCGCCCAGTTCATCACCGCGCTGTCGAAGCGCTTCGACCGTTTCTGGGTGGGCAGCTTTCTGCGCTACGACACCCTGCGCGGCGCCGCTTTTGCCGACAGCCCGCTGGTTCAGCGCGATCACGCCTGGGCCGCCGGCGTGGCCATTGCCTGGGTGATCGGTGAGTCCTCGCGCAAAGTCGTGGTGGAAGACTGAGCCACGCCGTGAGTGCATCAAGCCCCCGCCGGTTTCCGGCACTCTATGAGTATTTCTGTCTCTATTTCGGGCTGTTCGCGCTTGGCGTGCTGTGTCTGGGATGGTCGCTGGTGGCCGCCATCCTGCATCCCTTCATGCCCGACGGTGGGGCGAGCAGGCTGGGGCGGCGCGCGATCACCAGTGTGTTCCGGATCTATCTCTTTCTGCTCGGCGCGCTCGGTGCCTGCCGTTTCGACATCAGCGAACTGGATGCGCTGAAGGATCAGGGGCCGATGATTCTGGCGCCGAACCACCCCTGCCTGCTCGATGCGGTGATGGTGATCGCACGCCTGCCCAATGTGGCGTGCATCATGAAGGCTTCCCTGATGAAGAATCTCTTTCTTGGCGGTGGCGCACGGCTTGCGCGTTACATCCCGAACGGACGGCCCCTGCAGATGGTGTATGCCGCCTGTGAGGCACTTGCCGGGGGCGGGCAGTTGCTGATGTTTCCCGAGGGGACGCGCACGGTGCGCGCACCGGTCAACGAGATCACGCCCAGTGTGGCCCTGATCGCGCGACGTGCGAAGGTGCCGGTGCAGACCATCATCATCGAGACCGACTCGGATTATCTGTCCAAGGGCTGGCCCTTGTTCCGGCGCCCGCCGATGCCGATTCACTACCGGGTGCGGCTCGGCCGACGTTTCGACCCGCCTGCCAATGCCACGACCTTTTGCCGCGAGCTCGAAGCGTACTTCGCCGAGGAGCTCGCGCACGCACGCTTCGTGCCGCCGCAGTTCGCCACCGCGCGCCCGAGCGCGGCGCAATCCCACTGATCCGGTCTCGCCCATGACGTCCTCCCCCACCCATGCGGTGTTGATTCCGAGCTACAACCCCGGCCCCAAGGTGATCGACACCGTACGCGAGGCGCGCGCGCAGTGGGCCCCGGTGTGGGTGGTGGTGGACGGCAGCACCGATGGCACCGACGTGCAGCTGCAGGCGATGGCGGCGGCGGACGAGGGGCTGAAGGTCTTCGTGCTGCCCGAGAATGGCGGCAAGGGTGCAGCCGTGCTGTACGGGCTGGACGAGGCGGCGCGGCAGGGCATCACCCATGTGCTCACCATGGACTCCGACGGCCAGCATCCTGCCGGCCTGATTCCGCGCTTCATGGCCGCGTCCGCGGGCGCACCCGAATGCATGGTCCTCGGGCGCCCGGTGTTCGATGCCAGCGCACCGCTTCTGCGTGTACGCGGGCGCAAGGTCTCGAATGCCTGGGCCAACCTGGAAACCCTGTGGGTGGGCATTGGCGATTCGCTCTACGGCTTTCGCGTCTATCCGGTGGCGCCGCTGCGTGCGCTGATGCAGGGGCAGCGCTGGATGCGCCGCTTCGATTTCGATCCCGAGGCGGTCGTGCGCCTGGCCTGGCGTGGCGTGAAGCCGATCAACATCGATGCGCCGGTGAAGTATTTCAATGCGGATGAGGGCGGGGTGTCGCACTTCAACTACCTGCGCGACAACACCTTGCTCACCTGGATGCACAGCCGGCTGCTGCTTGGTTTCCTGCTCCGCCTGCCGTTGCTGCTGTGGCGTCGCTTGCGCGCCTGAGTCGCAGTCTGCCCGCCGCCTCAGGCAGTTTTTGCCCTGGATTCGTTCGCAATCTTCATCCGGTTTCTGCCTTCGGCCTTGGCCGTGTAGAGCGCCTTGTCCGCGCGCTGCAGAATGCGCTCGATCGGGTCGCCGGGCGCCGCGACACAGGCACCGATACTGACGGTGATGGAGGTCTCTTCGGCGAGCTGGATGCCGGTTTCGATGCTGTTGCGGATGCGCTCGCCCAAGCGTGCAAGGGTGTCGTGATCGCAAGGTGACAGCAGGATCAGGAACTCGTCCCCGCCCCAGCGCGCCGCGCAGTCGTAGGGACGGATGCTGGCGTTGATCAGGCGGCCGACTGCAAGCAGCGCCTCGTCTCCGGCCGAGTGTCCGAGGAAATCGTTGATCTGCTTGAACTCGTCGATGTCTATCCAGATCAGGCCGAAGCGGCCTTGCTCGCGTTCGGCGCGTTTGACCTCGGCGTTGATACGTTCGGTGAAGCCACGGCGGTTCAGCAGCCCGGTCAGCGGGTCCACACTGGCCAGTCGGTGCAGCTCTTCGGTGCGCTCGGCCACGCGGTGCTCAAGTTCCTGCGTGTGGCTGCGCACGGATTCGGCCATTGCGCTGAAATGCCCGGTGAGACGACCGATCTCGCCTCTTGCGGGTGGCAGCGCGAGCGGATTGAGATCGCCGTCCCGTACCCGCAGCATTGCATTTTCGAGGGCCGCTACCGGGTTCAGCACCCAGCGGCTGAGGATGTAGTTGAACAGCAGCAGCGCCACCAGCAAGGTCGCGGCAAAGATGACCAGCACGCTGGCGAAGCTGTGCAGCGGCATCAGCACATCGAGGTCGAGCATGGTGACTTCGTACCAGTCGAGCTCCGGCAGATAGGCCACGCCCGCGAGGTAGCGCTTGCCTTCGAAGGTGACGAAGCGGCTGATCACCCGGGTGTCGTGTTCGCGTTCCGGGCCGGCCCCGGCAAGCTCGCGCATCGCGGCGCGGATGAATGTGCGATCCTGCCCGTCGCTGAGCAGGCGATCGATGGTGATCTTTTCACCTTCGGCTTTGACGATACTGGCGTAGTCGATGTAGCGCAGGTCGCGATGCAGCTGGATGGCACCATTGTGGTCGACGAACAGGGTGGTGATTCCGGGTTGGGCGAGCTGGACGATGTCGCGGATGAAGCGGTCGAGATCGAGTCCGGTGCCGACCACGCCAAGCGTCTCGTCGCCGTCGCGGATCAGGACGTCGACCCAGAGCTTGGTCATCCCCAGGGATTCGTCCTTGTTCACGTTGAGATGGAATTCGCGGCCCTGGCGGATGATCTCGTAAAACCAGCTGTCCGATGGCGTCGTGGGATTCAGGAAATAGCGCAGCTGCCGACCGGCGTAGTCGTTCTGGGCGTTGTTGTGATAGTAGGCGCCCGATGCGCGCAGCGCGGCAAAGTAGCTGCCGTCCTGGAAGTTGCGGCGGAAGGTCTCCATTTCCGCGATCGCTTCCTGCATGTAGGCAGGATTGTCGGGGTGCTTCGCCCAGCGCCGGATGAGTTGCGAGTGTGCCATCTGCCGGGAAAGCGCGATTTCCCGGATCAGCGGCTGCAGGAGCCGGGCGGAGTCGTATCGCACCTGGGTTTCGACCAGACGCACGCCCCATTGCTCGATGATGCCTTCGGCAATCCGCTGAAATGCAAACCAGCTCGCACCGGAGGCGATCAGGATGATGGCTGCGGCGAGGATCAGGAAGCGGGGCTTCAGGTTCATTTGGCGGAAGGGCTGCTGGAGTCCCTTGAGGTGAGCGGGTCAAGGTAGCACGTAAGGATGTGGCGGTGAAACGGCGGGTACAGCCCGGACATGCTCATTCGCGCGCCCTCGGCGGCAATGGATGACCGATCGCCGGGAGCCAGATGCGCAGGCACGGGGTGGTCAGGATGGTGCTGAAGATGGCCATGATTACCAGCATGGTGAACATTGCCTGCGAGATCACGCCGAGATCGTAGCCGACGTTGATGACCACCAGCTCCATCAGCGCCCGGGTGTTCATCATAATGCCGAGAATGCCGGCCTGGCCGTGACCAAGTCCGCAGCGGCGGGCCGCAAGGTAGGAGCCGCCGAACTTCCCGAGCGTGGCGAGCGCGATCACCAGCGCACACCAGCCCCAGTCCGCAAGGCTGTCGAGGCTGCCGATATCGGTGCGCAGACCGGTATAGGTGAAGAAGACCGGCAGGAAGAAGACGCTCACGAAGTGACCGACGCGCGTATTCCAGGCCTCGCGCAGCCCATGTTCGTCGTGCAGGATCACGCCCATCAGGAAGCCGCCGAAGATGGCAAAGATGCCCAGCTGATAGGTGCACATGCCGGCGCCAAAGATCAGCGCCAGCAGGAACCCCATCAGATTGGGCGGCAGCCGGCCGCGACCGGGGCGGGCGCGTTGCACCAGGCGCTTGACCAGCGGGCGCAGCACGAACCAGCTCAGGCCGAAGAAGACGAATACCAGCACGATGCGGGTCAGGAAGTCGAGCGCATCGAGCTGGGCGGCAGCGAGGGTGGAGACGAGTGCCAGCAGCAGCCAGCCCACCACGTCGTTGATCGCGGCTGCGCTGATCGCGATCACCCCGAGCGGGCTGCGGGTGAGCTGGAACTCGATCATGATGCGACCAAGAATGGGCAGCGCGGTGATCGAGAACGCGGTGGCCACGAACAGCCCGGACACCAGGGGGTCGGCGCCAGCGGGTTGCAGCGGCGTGGCCAGCCAGCCGAGGGCGAAACCGAGGGCAAAGGGCAGCGTCAGCCCGGCGCTGGCGACCCATGCCACCGTATGGCGGTGCTTGCGCTCGGTGAGGTGGCTGAAATCGAACTCGAGCCCGATCTGGAACATCAGCAGCAGCAGACCGATCTGGGACAGGATCTGCATCGGCTCGGGAGGAGCGCTGAGGAACACGAGCTTGAACAGCCCGGGCGCGAGCCAGCCGAACAGCGACGGGCCGAGCAGGATGCCGGTGACGATTTCGCCGACCACGGACGATTGCCCCAGCCGCAGCGCAATCTCGCCGCCTGCGCGTGCCACCAGGATAATGACCGCCAACTGCATCAGGGTGAAGAACAGCAGTGCTTCGGTCTTGTGCACGCCGGCGGCGTTCATTGCAGTGGCGGCGGTGCTCATGGGGCGTTCAGATCATGCCGCCGTTGATCGAAATGACCTGGCCGGTAATGTAGCCGGCCTGTTTCGAGGCCAGAAACCCCACCAGATCAGCTACCTCGTCCGCGCGCCCTGCGCGTTTCATCGGCACCAGGCGGCCGATGGCCTCGGCATCGAAGGCGGCTTCGCTCATCGCGGTATCGATAATGCCGGGGGCCACAGCGTTGACGGTGATGCCGCGGCTGGCCAGCTCCAGCGCCAGCGACTTGGTGGCGGCGTGCAGCGCCCCCTTGGCCGCGGCGTAATTGACCTGGCCGCGATTGCCGGTGAGCCCGGCGATCGAGGTGATGTTGATGATGCGTCCCCAGCGGGTGCGGATCATTGGCATGGTCAGCGGCTGGGTGAGGTTGAAAAATCCGTTGAGGCTGACGTCGATGACGCGATGCCACTGCTGCGCCGACATGCCGGGAAACACCGCATCGTCATGGATGCCGGCATTGTTCACCACGACCTGGATCGGCCCTTCGGCAACCAGCTTCTCGAGCGCTGTCGAGGTGGCTGCCGCATCGGTGAGATCGAAGGCGACGGCCTGGGCCTGTCCGCCTGCATTGCGGATGGCGGCGGCAACGTCCTCGGCGGCGTCGAGCCTGCGGTTGGCGTGAACGAGCACGGCGTAGCCGTCGGCTGCGAGGCGCTGGCAGATTGCGCGGCCGATGCCGCCACTGCCGCCACTGACGAGTGCGCGAAGGGTCATGATCGGGTATCCGGGGTCAGGAAGAAGAAGGCGTGCGGCCGAGCACCACCGCGACCCGTCCCTGCACCAGCAGGCGTTCGGCAGCGGAGACGGTGAAGGCATACAGCAGCGTGCGCGCGTCGGCCGACAGGCGTTCTGCGCAGATGGAGAGCGGGGCCTCGATGTTGTCGAGGCGCTCGACCAGGCAGTTCACGCCGCGCGCGCTGCCCAGAAAACCGGGGCTCGGGGGCGTTGCCGCGCTCGCCGCATCTGCCAGCAGTGCGCCATGCACGGCCATGGCCTGGGCGGCGTACTCGATGGCGTTGAGCGCGCCAAGGCGGCCGCCGCTGCGCAGCGGATTGTCGGCGGCGCGGTGGGTGGCACTGCTGCAGCGGATATGCGCTGCATCCCAGGCTTCGACGGTGTCGAGCAGACACATCTGGCCGTGGTGCGGAATGTGTGCGGCGATCCAGTCGCGATCGGGCAGGGCGGCGCTCACGCGGACAGGCTCAGCTCGAGGCGCAGATCGTCGAGATAGTCGATGACGACGGAGCCGCTGCGGCCCTGTGCCAGCAGCGCGAGCAGGGGCAGGCCGCGAGCGGCGGGGATGCCGCTGCGCACCGCGTCCATCGCGGCGTCGGTCATCGTGTCTGCCGCCGCGGTGCTGAAGTCGCCGAGCTGCAGGCGCGGGGAGTCCTCGCCGTTCGGGTCGAGGAGCAAGGCCATGGCAAAGGCGTCGCTGACCTGACGTGCCGCCGCCAGCGGTTCCGGGTAAGGGTGGTCGTACACCAGCAGCAGCACCGGCTGCGCAAGTTCGTGCGCCAGCGCGAGGGCTTCGATCAGCCCGGCGGCCAGACTGCCGTCGTAGGACGAGATGATGGTCGAAGTTGCCATGGCGCCGGTGGCGATGCCCCAGTAACCGGAGGCGGCGTTATTCACCGAATTGTGGAAGCGAGTCGGCGAGATCCGGCGGTCGTCGCTCGCCAGCGCTTCGCAGATGGCATGGCAGTTTGCACCGTCGCCGCCGGCCGATGCGAACACCGTAGCCAGTTTCGAAGCGTCTGCGCCTGCGGCATTGGCGGCCTCGATGCCCGCGCACAGCGCCAGCTTGACCACGGCACCGACACGGCGGCGCTCGGCCGGTGGCAGCACGCCGGGGCTGGGGACGCGGGTGGCGGCAGCTGCCCAGGGCGCGTTGCCGGCGAGCACGGCGCGGGCTTCGGGCCAGCTGTCGAAGCCGGGGCCGATGAGGCCGACGCCGCGGATGCTTGCGGATAGTGGCTGGGTACTCATGATGTTCTTCCGCCCGCACGCGACAGGATGAGGCTGCAATTGGTGCCGCCGAAACCGAGGGAGTTCGACAGCACATGGCGTAGCGTTGCCTGTCGCGGCGTCTGCCGGTAGTCGATGTCGATGTCCGGGTCCAGGCTGCGGGTGCCGGGGCTGCCGGGGATCAGCCCGTCGCTCAGCGCCAGCGCGCAGAACACCGCCTCCAGTCCACCTGCGGCGCCCAGCGTATGTCCGGTGGCGCCCTTGGTCGAGCTGGCCGGCGTGGTCGTGCCGAACAGCTGGCGCACGGCAGCCCCTTCGGCGCTGTCGTTGCTTGGCGTGCCAGTGCCATGCAGGTTGATGTAGTCGATGTCCGCGGCTTCAAGCCCGGCGCGCGAGAGTGCCTGCTCCATGGCCATGCGCGCACCCAGACCGTCGGGATGAGGCGATGACATGTGGTGGGCATCGCTCGATTCGCCGTAGCCGCTGAGCAGGAGTGCATCGTCAGCAGGGCGGGCCGGCGCACGCTCGAGCAGGGCAAAGGCGGCGGCCTCGCCAATCGAGATCCCGCTGCGTGCGGGGTCAAAGGGGCGGCAGGGCTCGGGTGCGACGAGTTCGAGTGAGTTGAAGCCGTAAAGCGTTGTCAGGCAAAGGGAATCGACGCCGCCGACGATGGCCGCGTCAATCAGGCCGAGCTCGAGCAGACGGGCTGCGCTGGCGAACACCTTTGCGCTCGATGAGCAGGCGGTGGAGATCACCCAGGCCGGACCGCCGGCACCGATGGCGTGGCGCACGAACTCGGCAACCGAGAAGATGTTGTGGCTGCCGCGGTAGTGGAACTCTGGCGGCAGCGCGCCGCTGACCGGGTCGCGTCGCCGGTACGCCAGCTCGGTTTCGAGAATGCCGGAGGTGCTGGTGCCGAGCAGCACGGCGACCCGCTTCGCGCCATACCGGCTCACCGCATCTATGGCAGCGTCGATGAATCCGTCCTGCATCAGTCCGAGCAGGGCCAGGCGGTTGTTGCGGCAATCGTAGTCGGCCAGCGCGGGCGACATCACCACGGCTTCGAGATCCGGTACGCGACCAATCCAGGTGTCGAGCGTGATGGTCTCGAAGTCGCAGTGGCGCAGGCCGCTCCGGCCTTCAGCCAGCGCTGCGCGGGTGGCGTCCAGCCCGGTGCCGATGCAACTGGTGGCGGTATAGCGGGAGATGAGCAGAGGTTTCAACGCGCAGATCCGGTGGAATATGAACGGATTCTAACAAACCGGCCGCTAACCGGCGTTGCGCCGGGCCAGCAGCAGGGTGTTGGCAAACGGCGTACCCGCATCCATTGCCTGCGGGGTGACGCGGAACCCGAGCTGTTCGAGCTGACGCTGCCATTCGGCTGCAGGACGGCAGTAGAGGGTGGGGAGGCGGTGGCCGCGTACGCGGGTGACCAGTTGATCCACCCAGTTGCACAGCAAAAAGGGCAGGCCGGCAGCGGCATCGCCGACGCGCATGATCAGCGTGCCGTCCGGCGCCAGCGCATCGCTGACCCGTTGCAGCACCGTGTTCTGCGCAGCGGTTTCGATGTAGTGCAGGGAATCGAGGATGACCACCACATTGACGTCGCCGAGCGTCACGTCGCGGATGTCACCCTGTTCCACCACTGCGCCCGACGGCAGCGCGGGGCGGGCCCGTTCGACATCCTTCGGCATGAGTTCGATGCCGCGATAGGCTGTCAGCTGCGGCGCAACCGGCCAGTCGGCGGGCCAGTCGCCTGCGGCGTGCAGGCGGGCGGCCGCGGTAAGCCAGTTCGACAGCAGTCCCTGGCCGCAGCCGAGGTCGACGATGCGCGCCTGCTGCGGGAAGGCGCCACTGGCCAGCAGGCTGAAGAACACCGGGTCGCGGCCGAGCTTGCCGCGGGCAAAGTGCCAGGCGAAGTGGCCGGCCTGGCGGTAGGGGGCAGTGGCGGCGTCAAGCAGACGTTTGCGGAAGGACGAACTCATTGCAGGGCTTGGCGAAGGGTGACGGGGCGGAGATTGGCCGCGCGGATGGTGTCGAGCAGGGGCGGCAGCACCTCCAGGATGACCGCCCGCCGTTCGGGCGTGCGTGCGCAGTGGCCGTCGTGCAGCAGCAGGATGTCGCCGGCGGTGAGATCGCGGGTGAGGCGGGCGAGCACCTTGTGCGGCTGCGCTTCACGCGTGTCGAAGCCGCGCCGCGTCCAGCTCGCGAGCTGCAGTCCGAGTGCGGCCAGCACCGGCTCCAGAAACGGGTTGCGCAGGCCGGCCGGGGCGCGGAAGAACCGTGGCTGGCTGCCGGCCAGCGCGGTGAGCTGCGCCTGAGCCTCACTCAGATCGTGACGGATGCGCTTCGGGCCGAACAGCGAGAAATGGTGACGGTGGCGGTGCGAGTGGTTCTCCACCGCGTGGCCACGACGCACGATCTCGGCAATCAGGTCGGGGTAGGCGGCGGCGCGCTCGCCGATGCAGAAGAAACTGGCGCGCGCCCCGTGGCGTTCGAGCAGCTCGAGCACCGCCGGGGTGACCGTCGGTTCAGGGCCGTCGTCGATGGTGAGCGCGATCTCGCCGCGGGCAATCGCCGCCTCAGGCAGGCGGGTGATGTTGGGGCCGAGCAGCCGGCTGCGGGGCCACAGGCCGGCTGCGGTCAGCGCGAGATGGCTGGCAACGACGGCAGCCAGTGCCCAGGGCCAGCTCTGTGGCCAGATCAGCCATGCGGCAAGTGCGCCCGGATGCAGGATCAGGGTGGCAGTAATCAGCGGGGTGGGCCGCCACGGGCGGCTGGTGTGCGGGGTATTCATGTGGGCGCGATTGTAACCGGCAGCGGCGCTTGCATCGTTCGTGTGCTGTGCATTGTTCAGGGCACCCCGATGACCAGGAACAGGGTCTTGCTGCCCTTGTCACCCACGCCGAACCCCAGGTAGGCCGGACCAAGTGCGGTGTTGGCCGAGAGGAAGATCGAGGTCGAGTAGCGCCGGCCCGAGCTCTCGCCGGCATTGAGCAGCTTGTCCATGCGTCCGCTTTCGAGGCTGCCGCCGAGGAAGACGCCAGAGCCGAGGATGGCCGGCAGCCGGATGGCGCGGTTGCGGTATTCGAAGCGGACAAAATCGTACTGCGCCCCGAGAAACTCCCCGAAGCGATAGCCCGACAGGCGCAGCGGCCCGCCGAGCTGGAACAGATCCTGTCCTGGCAGGCCGTTGTCGAAGCTGGTGCCGGCCTCGGCACTGATGCCCAGGGTATGCGGGCCCTGATTGAGAAACACTTGGCCGTGGCCTTCCAGCAGCGAGTAGTCGAGCTTTGTGCCGTCGCGCTGGCGCGCCTTGATGGCGGTGAGATTGAGCGCATATCCTTCGCTGGCGAGGCGCACACGATCGAGCTGGTCGACCAGCAGGCGGACCTGCAGCCCTGTGGTTTCGTAGTCGCCGCCGGCGACCAGCGCCGTGCCGGTGTCGCGGGTGAAGCTGCCCTTGCGCCACACCGGGCCGGCACGCAGCATGCCTACGGTGCCGAAGTTGTAGCCCAGGTCCATCCCCACAGTGCCCTGCTCAAAGGCGTAGGTCGCGATGCGTTCGCTGTTCACGTACAGGCTCTGCTTGTAGGTCTCCGCCGACACGTAAGGCTGGACGAAGGCGCGTCCGGCGGCGTCGAGCGGCTGGTAGAACTCCGAGCTGATGCGGTTGCGCCAGCCGATCTTGAGTTCGGTGGCCCATTCCGCGCCAAGCGGATTGATCCAGGTCTTGCGGTGCTGCACGATCAGGTTGTACTGGGAGTCGCCGGTGAAGTCCGAGGCCACGCCAAGACCGAAGCCGAGATAGTCCGGGCCCCAGCTCTTCTCGCGCGGACTCACGATCAGCGTGCGGACGCCGTCCTGCGGGGCGATGCGGTAGTCGATGCCTTCAAAGTCGCCGCGTCCGTAGATGCGGCGCATGTCGGCGGCGAGGGTTTCTTCGGACAGGGTGTCCTCGCTCGCACTGTGCATCAGGTCGCGCAGCACGGCATCGTTGGTGCGCTTGAGGCCTTCGAAGCGGATCTGTGCGACCTTGCCCAGGCCGTTGCTGGCCAGCGTCTGGCTGCTGCGCAGTGCGAGGTACTCGTCTTCGGGCAGGCTGTAGCGCCGCAGGGTGGCGGCAAGGGCCTGCGCCGCGTCACGACCGCGGGCGATGGCTTCGGGCTGGCGCTCGAAACTGCCCGAGGTGATGTCGCCCAGGTCGGGGGCGATCAGGATGTCGTTTTCGCCAAGGGTGGCGAGTTCGGCGTCGACACGGCTCTTGCCGAGCAGGTTGATGAGCTGGCCAGTGATGGAGAAGGCTGAGCTGAGTTGCTCGCGTTTGAGCAGGGTGGACTGGATATTGACCGCGATCACCACATCGGCGCAGGTCTGGCGTACCAGGCCGATGGGCAGGTTGTTGGCAATGCCACCGTCGACCAGCAGCTTGCCGTCGAGCTCGACCGGTGCCATCACGCCCGGAATCGCCATGCTGGCCCGCATCGCCTGCGGCAGGCTGCCGTGATCGAGGATGACGGCATCACCGGTCTCGATGTCGGTGGCCACGGCCTTGAACGGAATCGGCAGATCGGCGAAGCGCTCCACGTCGGCCACCGGACGGGTGAGGCGGCGCAGGAAGCTCTCGATCTCGACGCCACTGACCAGGCCGCGGGCGGCGGCAATGCCATCACCCTTAAGCCCCAGTTCGACTTCGCTCAAGCCCTTCAGCGCATCGGCCTTGCGCCGGATCGACTGCTCCTGACGGGGCGGCTTGTCGTTGAACACGTCATCCCAGTCGGTGGCGACGACCGCCGCTTCGAGATCGTCTGCGGACAAGCCCGCGGCATAGGCGCCGCCGACGATGGAGCCCATGCTGGTGCCAGTGACGCAATCGACCGGAATGCGCAGGGCTTCGAGCACCTGCAGCACGCCGATGTGGGCGGCACCGCGGGCGCCGCCGCCGGACAGGGCGAGGCCGATGCGGGGGCGCTGGAGCGGTGCTTCGGCGTATGCAGGCAGCGCGCTGGACAGCATGAGGAAGGCAAGCAGCACGAGGCTTGCCGGGCGCAGCAGGGTGGGAGTGGGCATTGCGTCAGGGCGCTTGAAGCGGATGGAGCGAGAGATAGGATTGCCACAGTTGAAGCCAGGTCGGCCAGTCGTGGCCCCCGGCGATACGACAGATCTGCGCTGCTGGCAGCACCGCGGCCATCAGCGCATGTCCGCCGGAGAAACGGTCGTCATTGCCATAGCCCAGCCACACCGGTGGCGTGCGGGTGCGGGCCGCGTCCCGCAAGGCGCGCCAGCCACGGCGCTCGTCGTTGGCGGCGAGGCCGTCGTCGGCCTGCCACGCGGCCAGGCCGCCGGCCGCGGCGATTTCGCGGGTGATGCTGCGGTTGCCGGGGTAGGGCGCGAGCAGCACCAGCCCGTCGCTGCCACCCGGATGCAGATCGGCATGCATCAGCGCGGTGATCCCGCCGATCGAGATCCCGCCGGTGAGGATGTGCGGATAGATCGCCCGCTGCGGCGCAATGATTTCGGCCTCGACGCGGGTGGCAAGGCTGCCGTCGCAGACCGCTGCCAGATCGCTTTCCACCAGGATCAGGTCGACG
Organism: Parazoarcus communis; assembly: GCF_003111665.1. Classification (NCBI taxonomy): domain Bacteria; kingdom Pseudomonadati; phylum Pseudomonadota; class Betaproteobacteria; order Rhodocyclales; family Zoogloeaceae; genus Parazoarcus; species Parazoarcus communis. The sequence goes on from NZ_CP022188.1 coordinate 1,655,294, forward strand.
GCCCGGCCGCTGGCGTGCAGGGCCGCGCCGAAACCGGCGTCGATGAAGTCTGCCGGTTTGTCGTAGGCGCCTGCGAGCATGACCAGCAGCGTGGGCGCCGTGACGCCGGCTGCGGCAGGCAGGCTCAGGGTGTTGAGCGTCATCGCAGCGGGCTCAGGGGCCGGGTGGCAGAGGGCGGCGCGGGCTGAGCATGGCCGAGAACACCAGGGCCAGGATGGCGCCCGGGCCGACGGTGATGCCGATGGCCTGCAGCACCGGCACCTCGGAAAAGGCCAGCAGTCCGAAACCGGCTACGGTCGTGAGATTGGCAAACAGCAGGGACGCCAGCGTGGCCGGGCTGGGTGCCGTGTTGTCGGAGGCGCCGCGGTCGAAGAACAGCGCGTAGTTGGAACCGACCGCGACGATCAGCAGCAGCCCGACCAGATGCAGCAGGATGAGCTGCTTGCCGGCCAGCGTCAGCGCAGCAAGCACCACCAGGATGGAGGCGGCCAGCGGCAGGGCAACGCGGACGACCCGCATGGGATTGCGCAGGAAGACCAGCAGCAGGGCAAGGATTGCGAATACGCCACCGAGCGAGAGCTGGATGGCTTCGCCGAGATAGCCGCGGTAGAGCGTGTCGGATTCGTGCTTGAGGTCGAGGAAGAGCGCTGGCGAGCCATCGGCCGGGGGCGGAGCGGTGGCCAGTTCGGCACGGACCGCGGTGGCGTCGATCAGCCCCGCCTGGCGGCCTTCGGTGGGCGCGCGTAGCGGAAGCAACGCGCGTACGCCGTGGTCGGTTTCGATCAGCATGGCGTCAACGGCGAGCGCGAGCGAGGTGCCCTCCATCGAAGCGCGGTTCAGCAGCGGGCGCTGGCGCGCGGCCTCCACTTCATCGAGGAAGGGTTGCAGGCGCTCCGCACGCAGCGGCAGATCTGCGCTGGCCTCCTGCAGGCGGGCGGAAAGCGCGTCGCGCAGCGGCAGGCTGTTGATGCGGGCGCGCTGGGTCGCCTGGCTGGGGAGGTAGCGCGTGGCGCTGTCCCAGCCACTGATGAGGCCTGCGTCCTGCAGTCGGTTCAGTGCTGGAGCCAGTGCTTCGGCGGCCTGCAGTGCGGCTTCGGCATCATGCCCGTCGACCACGATCAGATAGCGCACGTCGGGTGCGCCGAGTTCACTGCGCAGGCGCTGGTCGAGCACCTGGTCGGCGATCGGAACCGGGCTCAGTGCGAGCAATTCGCTGTTCCAGATGGCCTGGCGCTGGATCGCGATCAGCGCCAGGCTGCTCAGGGCCAGCGTGATCACCAGCCAGCGCAGGCGGGTGGCAGCCGACACCAGTCCGGCCAGGCGCCGGCCGAGCGGGCTCACGTCGCGCAGACGGAAATCGGCCGGCAGCATGGCCGGGAGCAGGTAGCGCGTCATCAGCGCCGCCGCGATGAGGCCGGCAAGGGAATACAGGCCGAGCTGTGCCAGTCCGGGAAAGCCCGAAGCCAGCAGGGCGACGAAGCCGCAGGCCGAGGTCAGCAGGCCGAGGCGGATGGTGGGCCAGAAGCCGTTCTTGCTGTCCCGCGGCTGCCCGCGCTGCACGAAAAGATAGATGGCGTAATCCACCGCCTCGCCGATCAGGGTGGTGCCGAAGCCGAGGGTGAGGCCATGCACCACGCCAAAGCCGAGGCTCACCGCGGCGATGCCGGCCAGGGTGCCGGTGATCACGGGCAGCAGGCCGAGTAGCAGCACCGGCACGGAGCGGTAGATGATGAGCAGCAGGACGATGATCAGGCTGCTGCCGATGGCGGCGATGCGGGTGACTTCGTCCTTGATGGTGGTGCGCGACTGCACCGAGAACACGCCAGGCCCGGTCATGTCGAGGCGGATGGCGTTGCCGTTCCGGTTGTTGCCGTACTCGCTGACGGCCTCTTCGAACGCGGCGCGGATGGCATTCATCGCGGCCTCCTGGGCGTCGATGTCGGCGCCGGAGGCGCGGCTCATCGCCAGCAGCAGGGTGGTGTCGCCATTGCGCGAGATCCACACGTCGCCATCGCGCCGCGGCTGCTCCGCGCTGTCGAGTGCGCTCAGCAGCTGCATGAGCTCGCCGGTGGGGTCGCGGGTGAGCAGGGGTTTGGCGAGCAGCCCGGCGGGAGACGCGAGCAGGTTGATCGAATCCTGCAGTGCACTGCGCAGGCCATCGACGCTGAACCGTTCCGGGGTGACCGCGCTGCTGAGGGCATAGCGGTTCTCGAACAGCCAGCGCCGGTCGGCCTCGAGGTGTACCGCTTCGCCATTATTGACCGCGGCGAAGCGCTCGTCGGCGCGCAGGGCGGCGGCCATCTTGCGCGACACCTCGCTGCGCCTGGAGATGCTGCCACCTGACAGCCCGATCAGGGTCATCCGCGACACCATGCCGTCGCGCAGCTGGTCGACGAGCAGCTGCTGTTCCGGGGTCGGGCTACGGGGCAGGAACACCGACATGTCGGCGGTGAAGCTGGCGCGGGCAACGATCGTGGCCAGCACGCCGACAATGGCCAGCCACATCAGGAAGGCGGACAGGCGCGGGCGCATGCTCATCGCAGTACCGGCTCGATACGCATCTCCGAGCGATCGCCGTCGGCCTGGAGAATGTCGACGCCGCGCACTTCGCCCCGGCTGCCGCTGATGCTGATGCGCAAGACGACCTTCGCCACGGCAGGGTCGGAAGGCAGCAACTCGAGCGACCACTGCGTTGCGCTGCCAGACAGCGACAAGGCATAGCTGCGCTCGAGCGTCTTGCGATCACCGGCCAGCGTGGCGCGGATGCTCGCGATCAGCGCGGCGATCTCCGGGTAATCGCGCAGGCGCAAGCTGTGGGTCTTGCCGTCGCGGGTGAGGGTCAGGGTGTCGCCATCGAGCACCATGGACTCGCGCACAGGCGTTTCGGTGTGGCGCTCGAGCCTGGCCGGTGCGTGGTAGACCAGTTCGCCGGTCGTTCTCAGGGGCTGGTCGAGGATGGCCAGGTGGCGGGTCTCGACGAAGCGCACCCGCCCGCCGCCATTGGTGGCGAGGGTCTTCATCAGCTCCGCGACATCCCAGCCCGCGGCATGGGCGTGGCCGGCAAGAAGCCCCATCAGGAGTGCAAACAGGCGGAGGGTCATCGTGATTGAGCGGATCCGGTCGGACCGAAGTCGTTCCAGAAATCAAAGAAGTTGAACCAGTTTGAAGGCGCGTCATGGCAGCAGCGTTCGAGTGCCGCAGCGTAGGCCTGCATGGCGGCATCGATTGCAGCCTCGCGTTCGTGCCGCCCGACCTCGCTGAAGTCAGCGATGGGTTCGAAACGGATCGTGTAGCGGTTGCCACCGTGATACAGGCCGGCCATGAAGATGATGCGGGCGCCGAGCATTGCCGCCATCCGGAACGGGCCGACCGGCAGATCGGCAGCGGTCCCGAGCAGTTTAACCGGTCTGCGCAGTTCGTCACCCAGGCTGCGGTCGGCGAGCACGCCCACCAGTGCGCCGTCCTCGATCCGGGCGTGAATCCTGAGCATGGCGTCGAGCTTGCCCAGCGCAATCACCTCGGGGCTGGCGGAGGGGTTGAGTGCGGCAAGCAGGCTGTTGATCCGGCGTGCATTGTCCTCGAACATCGCCAGCGCGACCTTGAGCCCGGGCTGGGTGCGACCGATTGCGCGAATCACCTCGAAGCTGCCCACGTGAGCGCCGAACAGCAGCGCACCTTCGCCGCTGGCGATCTGGTCGCGGATCAATGCTTCGCCCTCGATGCGGATGTCGAACAGGTCGAAGCGGTCCTTCAGCAGGTAAACGCGGTCGTGAATCGTCGCCGCAAAGCTGAACACCTGACGGTAGCCGTCGCCGATACGTGCCGGGCGACCGAGCGCACGCGGCAGATAGGCGCGTGAGGCCCGCCGTGCGGACGGAGCGAAGAGAAAGAAATAGGCGGCGATCAGGTGCAGCACGACGCGCCCTGCGGGACGCCCCAGGCGCAGCGACAGCCAGGCCATCAGGCGCAGCATGGCCATGTTGCTGCGCTCGGGCTGTCTCGCCCACTCGGCGCTGGCGGGCACACTTGCCGCGCGCTCGGATGTCTGACGTGCGCTCATCGGTCTGCTGCGGGGCGGGGCGCAGGGGTGAAGCTGCCGCTGGCCACCGCCTGGCCGTCCGTCGTGTCGATGGCAAAGGCGATGGCGCCGCTCGCTGCGGGTGCCTTCCAGTTCAGGAACACGGCCTCGCCGGGGCCCACCGGACGGATGAACTTGACGTTTCCGACCTGCCACAACGGACGATCGAGCTTCAGCGCACGCGCCAGCGCGCAGGCCGCCTCGTCGAGCAGCACCACGCCGGGCACGATGGGCTGTCCCGGGAAATGGCCGGCAAAGGCGGGGTGGTCGGGGGCGATGTTCAGCGCGCAGCGTCCGGGGCTCATGCGCTTTGCTCCCGGCTGGCGCGGTGCGCCTGCAGCAGGGCTTCACAGGTGTCGCGCGGCAGCTTGCCGGTGGCGTTGCGCGGCAGGGCATCGAGAAAGATCAGCGGACGCGGCATGAAGGCCGGGTCGATGCGCTCGCGCAGGGCGGCGCGCAGGCTTGCCGGGTCGACGCCGGGTGCGACGACGAAGGCGGCGAGGCGGGTGATGTGACCATCGCGTTCGCCGTCGGGCAGGTGAAAGCCGCCGTCGCGCACACCGCTCACGCCCAGCAGTTGCTGGTTGAGGTAGCCGAGCGAGGTGCGCTTGCCGGCGATGTTGATGAGGTCGGCGTTCCGCCCCCTGAGCAGGAATCGACCGTTGCCGGCCTGCTCGATGACGTCGGACATCGGCACCGCGACCTCGATGTGGCCCCCGTCCGCCCAGGTCTGACCGTCGCGGTCCTCGAGCCGGATATCGGGAAACAGCGTCCATTGCTCGGTCTGCGCGCTGCGCCGTGTCGCGATTTGGCCGGTTTCGGTGGAGCCGTAGATTTCGAGCAGCGGCGCCTGCAGACCTGCTTCCGCAGCCCGGGCAAGCTCTACCGGCAGCGGGGCGGTCGCGGAGACGACCAGTGCGACCGGTGTCAGGGCGATGCCCTCGTCGAGCAGTGTGCGCAGATGAAAGGGTGTGGTGATCAGGGCCGCGGGGGCCGGCGTGCTGGCCAGGGTGGCCGCGATGTCGGCCGGATAGAAGGGGCGGCCGGCGTCGAACGCGGTGCCGCTCTGCCAGGCCACCAGCACGGTGGATTCGAACCCGTACATGTGTTGCGGCGGCACCGTGCCAATCAGCGTGGCGGGCCGCGCGGGATCGAGCCCGAGCGCGACGCCTTCGGCGCGGACGTTGATCACCAGCCGACCCCAGGTCTTGCGGTGCGGCACCGGCGTGCCGGTGGAGCCGGAGGTGAATACCCAGGCCACCAGTTGCGCGGCATCGAGCCGGGGTATGGCAGGCATCGCTGCGGGCACGTCCTGCGCCTCGCACAGGGCGGGGAAGCTCACCGCCGGCAGCGACAGCTGCGCGGGGTCGCCATCGGTCAGGATCTGGCAGTCGGGCGCGAAAGCGGCGAGATGGCGCAGGGTTTCAGGCGTGTAGGTCGACGGCAGCAGGCTGACCCTGCCGGAGATCATGCTGGCGGCAAGGCCCACGGCGAAGCGGTAGCGGTCGGTGCACACGTTGAGGATGTGACCGCAGTCTGGCAGCGCTGCGGCGACCCGCTCGATGTCGGCCAGAAAGCGGCGCAGGCTGATCGCTTCGCCATGGCGGCGGGCGACGACGGCATCCGGGTCAGTGTGCGAAACGAGGGGGAAGCTGGACACGGGTTGAGCTCAGGCTGCAGGTGGCGTGACACCACGCGAGGCATGGATGAAGGCGCGTACCGAGTCGGCAAGGCCGGTGCGCAGGGCGGGTGGGAGCACGACCATGCGCACCGCAAACTCGACGACGAACATTGCCGCGACGAGGATCGGGGTCAGCAGGTTGATCAGCAGCGACCAGGCCTGCATCGAACCGGCGAAGAACAGCAGCGTGGATGTCGCCGCAATGGCGACGAAGAACAGGGCCCACGCCAGCGTGGCACGCCGGGTGTAGCGCACCAGCGCCGGGGCCAGCTCCCTGCCGTGGACGATGCGTGCGAAGCGGGTGATCATCGGCTCGGCGCCCTCGACCAGGCTGCGGCCGAAGCCGATTGCCAGCAGCGAGAAGGCGCCGAAGTGCTGGATGAAATAGATCCATTCGAAGCGCGACTCGACCAGTGGCCAGGCGCGCCACAGCAGCACTACAACGGCGGTCCACAGCATCAGCGCAAGTGCGCGATGCGTGCTGCGCACTGCCAGCCCGAAGGCGATCGCCATGTAGGGCACAACGGCCACCAGGGCGCCAAGCGTGCTGGGCTGGTCCGGTGCGGTGGTGAGGTGGGCGAGCAGCAGATAGGCGCCGAACGCGACGGCCAGCAGCAAGGTGCGGCCGAGGCGCATGCCGCGGGTCATCAGGCTACCCGGTGGGCAGCGATGTAATCGGCCAGGCTGCGCAGCGAAGAGAAGATCTTCAGGTTGTCCTCGTTGTCGGCGCGTAGCGAGAAGCCGAAGCGCTTGGATACGACCAGCGCGACTTCAAGGATGTCGATCGAATCCAGCCCGAGCCCTTCGCCATACAGCGGCGCATCGGCTTCGATCTCGCTGGGGGCGATCTCGAGGTTGAGGGAAGAAACGATCAGCTCCGCGACTTCGGTCAGCAGTGCAGCATCAGCGGAGGAGGGTGTGGTCTCGGTCATCTTGGATCAACTGGCAGAAACGGTCGGTCCCGGCGCGTTTCGTGATGGCCTGCGCGCGGGCTGGCCGCCGGGTCGCGACGGGTGCAAAGGCGGAATGTTAACTGGCGTCTGGCGCCAAGGGTGAATTTTCGCTTTTTTGTGGCGCCAGTGACAGGGGGCAAGGCCCGGATTTACCTGATGTTTCTGTTCGGCGTGGCGCCCGGGTTCAGGCCGTCTGCACGATCTCGATGATGCGACCGGCTGTGGGCGGAAGCTGCGGCCTGGGTTTGCGCGATACCTTGACCGGCGACATCGCGGCAATTGCATCGGCCTGCAGCTCCGGGCTGAGGAAGGGCGACAGGCCGCGTGGCTGGCGCGGGTGCGGTGCAAAGCTGTGCTTGGCGGCCTCCAGTTCGGCCTTGCCGGCGCTGAAGTAGCGTGCAGCCTGGATGATCTGCGGCAGGTGGCGTACCACGTGCCACAGGCTCCAGCGGTGCTGCCACAGCTTCTTCGAGAAGCGGCGGCGGTAGGGCTTGCTGTCGTAGTAGCGGCGCACATGCCAGTTGTAGAGCGCGTCCATTTCTTCGCGCGATTCGAAGCCCTTGGGCTTGAACACGAAGTTGAGGCAGTTCATCAGGCGCCAGTCCTCGTCGAACTCGCCCTCGGCGCCGGACACGCATTCGTCCCAGATCGGTGCGCCGTACATCGGGCTGAACTTGGTCATGTTCATCTCGTCGAGATCGAGCGAGAGGATGAAGTCGCTGGTCGCCTTCAGGGTTTCGGGCGTTTCGCCCGGCAGGCCAAAGATGAACAGGCCCTTGGCGCGCAGACCGGCGGCATGGATCTGCTCGACGGTCTGTTTGACCGCGTCCAGGGTGACGCCGGTCTTGTGTCTTTCCATCATCGCCGGATCGGCCGATTCGATACCCATCGACACCATCAGCGCGCCTGCGCGCTTGAGCAGGGCGAGCATTTCGTCCGAGGTGTGGCCGGTACGGATCGCACAGTTGAAATCCACGCCCAGCGGCTTGGAGATGAGCAGTTCGCACAGCTCGTGGATGCGCTTCTTGTGCGCGGTGAACAGGTCGTCGTAGATGTTGATGTGATGTACGCCGAAGTTGTCGCGCAGGTGGCGGATATGGTCGTGCACGTACTGCGCCGAGTTGTACTTGTACAGGCGCTCATACACCGTGCGGTCGCAGAAGGAGCAGGTGTAGGGGCAGCCGCGCGAGGTGATCATGGTCGCGCCCCAGCGCTTCTCGTAGGAGAACAGCGGCAGGTGGTAGCCATGCGGGAAGCCGGCGAGCTTCTCGTAGGCGGGGAAGGGCAGTTCGTCGAGGTCGAGGATGCGCGCGCGACGTTCGTTGATCACCGCGTGGCCGCCACCGTCACGGTAGATGATGTTGGCGATGTCCTTGTCGGCCATGCCTTCGGCCACGTCCAGAATGGCGCCTTCGCCCTCGCCGATGCACAGGTAGTCAATCTCGGGGAAGTGGTCGAGCAGCGGTCCGCCCACCGACGAGGCATGGACGTTGCCGAAAAAGGTCTTGATGTGCGGATGCCTGCGCTTGATCTCGGCTGCCATGTCCACCGCGTCCATGAAGCCCGAGGTAGTGGCGGAAAAGCCTACGAGCTCCGGCCTGGTGGCAAGAATCTGCTCGACGTTGGCTTCCAGCGAGGGGGGTGCATAGGGGCCGAGACAGTCATGGACCTGGGTGGGGTGGCCGTGTTTCTCCAGCCACGAAGCCAGTTGCAGGATGCCGATCGGTGCCATGCGGTTGGCCAGAACCGAAAAATCGGGCTGCCCGGGCACGAAGTTGAACCCGGCGGGATGAACGAGGGTTACGCGCATGTTCGGAGCTCTCTGTGTTGGCGGTGCCCGGAGGCAGGCATGTTTTACCCGAATTGTGCGGTATTTCCAGCGTTCAGATAAGGGTTATATGTCCTCGGGCTGGAAAAATATGCAATGAATTCATCCGTATAGGCAGGGGCTGACAACGGCAGGCCGCGCGAATGCGTGGTTTCAGCCGCCGAGGCGACGCCATTCGCAGCGATGCTGCGCCGCGCCCGGTTCCACGATGCCGATCAGCACATGGCGGTGGCGGCCACAGGCAAGCCAGGCACTGGCGAGCTGCGCCATGCGCTGCCACAGCAGGGCGCTGTCGTCCGTGCCGGGCAGGTAGTAAAAGGCATCCAGTCCGGGCAGGCGCTTCTGCACTGGCAGGGCGGCAAGTACCGCCTGGGTGGCGAGAAAATCGAAGGGCATGGGTGCTTCGCTGCGCAGGCACAGGTCTTCGAGCACGCGCGCAAAGGCCTGGCGCGGGCCGCTGCGCGAGGCGACGAGGATGGCGGTGGCCCCGGCATGCTCATCGGCTGGGGCACAGGCATCGACCCCTGCGAGGCACAGTTCGGCGAGCGCGCCGGCGCGGCGCAGCGGCGGTGCGGAGATCGCAGCGGCAACGGCGCGCGCACGCGCGTTCAGTTCTGCGCTGTCGAATGCGAGTGCGATGCGGGCGCATTCGTTTGCGGCGATGGACCGTGTGCCCTCATCCGCGCCCGTGTCTTCCACCTGCGCGGGTGGGGCGTCTGGCGACGCCCTGAGCACGAGTGCGCCAATGCTGCCACCGAAGCCGACGAGATTGAGCAGGATGTGCTGAGGCGGCTGTGCTTTTCCATCCAGCACCGCCAGCAGCAGGCTGAGCTCGGCCACGCCGCTTGCGCCCAGCGTGTGCCCGAGACGGTGCTTGAAGCTGATGGTGGCCGGGCGGGCGTCGCCGAACACCGCGCTCACTGCGCAGCTTTCGGCCTCGGCGGTGGCGGCGAGATCGCCGCCGTGCAGCTTGAGCAGGTCGATGTCGTCGGCGCGCAGTCCGGCATCGGCCAGTGCCGCATCCATGGTGGCGCGAATCACCCGGCCGTCGGGCGCGGGGCCGGTGGGTGAATGACCATCGACGCCAAGGCGGCAGGCGGCAAGCTCCCAGCCGCTGTCTGCGTTCGCGCGCAACAGCACGCCGGCCACCGCTTCGCCGAGCACCAGGCCCTTGTCGCCCGCCTGGCGCGCGAGCAGGCCGAGGCCGGCAAAGCCTGCCAGCGTGGTGTCGTTGGCCAGCTCGATACCGATGACGAGGGCGCGGTCGATCACGCCCTGGCGGATCAGGCTGGCTGCGGCATCGATCGCGGCGAAGCCCGAGGTGCAGGTGGTGGACACGGTCCAAGGGGTGCCGGCAATGCCGAGCCAGTCGGCGACCTGCTGCGGGAAGGCCGCGGCATCGGGCGGCATGTCGGTTGTGCCGCTCGCGCGCGCAGCGTGCTCGAGCGCGCCCATCTGCAGTGAGGACGAGGCGACGAACAAAGGCGTGTCGGCCCAGTCTGGTGCGGGCAGGGCGGCTGCGAGGTCGCTGCCAACCCGGGTGATGGCGGTGCATGCGCGGGCGCTCCAGTCGGCGTCATCCACCGCCATCGCGAACCAGGGCCAGGCTTCGCCGAGCACCTTGCGTTCGCCGGGTGCGCAGGCCGGGCGGGCGAGTTCGGCGGCGGCCTCGTGCGCGCGCTGGCCCAGCGTCGAGCAGTGTGCGAAGGCGGCAATCCGCACCGTCCGCGTCATGGGCGGCTGGCGATGAAGGCGTCGAGCTGTTCGGCCAGGTTGCTGACGCTGGAGAGGATGCGGCGCGTCTCCTTGCTGTCGGTCAGGCGCAGGCCGTATTTCTTCTGGATGGCCATCGACAGCTGCAGGGCGTCGAGCGAATCCAGCGCCAGCGGTGCTTCGGGCCCGAACAGGATTTCGTCGTCGGTGATCGACGCCGGGTCGCAGTCCTTGTCGCAGGCGTCGACGATCAGTTGTTTGATCGCGTGTTTGAGGTCGTTCATCTTGGCTCGTCAGCGGAGCGCGCGCAGGGCGCGCCGGTTCAGCAGGATCGCGACGGCCAGCGCCGCGAGGCCGAAGGATAGCAGTGCGGCGGCGGGGCCGAGGACGTCGGCGATGGCGCCGCCGCGCAACATCACGCGGTGAAAGCCGTCCAGCGCCCATGCCATCGGCGACAGGTCGGTCAGGGGCTGCATGCCGGCCGGCATGACGAATTTCGGCACCATGATGCCGCCGATCGCACCCATCAGGATGTTGCCCACACCGCCGATCACGGTGGCCTGCTCGGTGCTGCGCGCGCTGCTGGCAATCAGCAGGGCCCAGGCCACGGCGGCGACGCTGACCGCTGCGCTCATCAGCCACAGCGCGAGCAGCGAGGCGGCGCCCGTGGGCAGGGTGAGGGCTTCGCCGCCGGCGAGCGGTACGAGATAGCGTCCGACCAGCACCATCAGCACCGCCTGCACCTGATTGACGACAAAGAAGGGCAGCAGCTTGCCGGCGAGGATCAGGCCGAAGGACACCTGCTGCGTGGCCAGGCGCTGCAGCGTGCCGTGCTGGCGCTCGGCGATGAATACGGCAGAGATCGGCACCACGACGAAGAACATCGAGAAGATCAGCCATGCCGGCACGTTCTGCTGCACCGATGAAGGCAGGGTGGCGGCGCTTTCCGACCCGTCGGCGAGCGTGGGACTGCGAACGGCTTCGACCACGACCGGCAGGGGCGGTGCCTTGCCCGCCACGTCGCGCAGTTCGGGGATCAACAGGCTGCGCCCGATGCGCGCGAGCAGGGTGCTCAGTTGCAGGCGGGTGAGTTCGGCTTCGACTTGCTGGCGAAAGCCGTTGCGTACCGCCAGCGGCACCGTGGGGTCGGCGAGCAGGCGCACGCCCGCCGCGTCAGGGGCTGGGCTGGCGGCGCTGCCAAGCCCGCGCTCGAAGTCTTGCGGAATTACCAGTACGAAGGCGATGCGACCGTCCGCCACTGCTTCGCGCCCGATCTGCTCGCTGTCCAGGGTGCCGAACTCGCGCAGCAGGTCGATGCCGGCGAGTTGTCCCTCCAGCGCCTGCGAGGCTTCGCTGCGGTCGAGGTCGACGATGGCGTAGCCCAGGTCGGCGGGTACGCCGGGTACGAAGGCGTCGCGCAGAGCCATCGACATCACCAGGATGAAGATGGCCGGCATCAGGAACAGGGCGGCCAGCCCGTGACGATCGCGCAGCAGCGCAAGCGCTTCCTTGCGCCACAGGGCGGCGAGCCGGATCAGGGTGCAGGCTGCAGTCATTGTTCAGTCCCGCAGCGAACGCTGGGTCAGGTGCATGAAGACCTGCTCCAGATTCTGCTGGCCGTGGTTCAGGGCCAGCGGCGTGAGCCCGTGCGCGGCGAGATCCTGCAGGATCTGCGGCAGCGCGGCGGCAGGGACCGGGGTCAGGCAGATGCTGTTTGCGCCCTGCGTCGTGACCGTATGCGCTGCTTCCCAGCGCTCGAGCAGCGGTTGCGGCAGATCGCGGTCGAGGCGGAGCAGCAGTTGCGACTCGCCGGCACCGAGCACCTCGGCCAGCGTGCCGCTGGCGAGCACCCGGCCGTGGTCGATGATGGCGATACGGTCGCAGATGGCTTCGACCTCATCCATGTAATGGCTGGTGTAGATCACCGTCTTGCCGGCGTCGCGCAGGTCGCGGATGGCGTCGAGCAGAAAGTGGCGCGACTGCGGATCGACACCGACGGTGGGCTCGTCCAGTAGCAGCAGCGCGGGGTCGCCGAGCAGGCCGATGGCAAGGTTCAGCCGCCGGCGCAAGCCGCCGGAGAGTTCGCCGGCAAGCTGTCTGGCGACGCTCTCGAGGCGGGCGAAACGGATGGCCTCGCTGCTGCGGGCCTGCTGCTGATGCCGGTCCAGCCCCTGCACGCCGGCAAAGAAGGCGAGGTTCTCGGCGACCGTCAACATGGGGTAGAAGGCGTAGTCCTGGGGTACCAGGGCGATCGCATTGGGGCGGGCGCGGCGGAAGTCGGACAGCGTCTGAGCGCTGACCCTGATCTGCCCCTGCTGCGGGGCGATGAGGCCGGCGATGAGCGAGATCAGCGTGGTCTTGCCCGCGCCGTTGGGGCCGAGCAGGCCGAACAGACTGCCGCGTCCGACATCGAGCGTGATGGCATCGAGGGCAGCCATGCTGGCGCTGCGATAGCGATGGCTGATGCGCTCGATGGCGATCATTGGATGGCGCGGTCGAGGCTGCCGAAGAAGGTCTTTTCGCGGGCTGCCTGCTGGCGCAGCAGGGCGGCCAGACGGGCCGGATCGAAGGGGTCGCGGTCGCGGATCATGCGCGCGGTGGCCAGCGCGAACTCGCGCCAGCCGTCACCGATCTCGACCAGTTCGCCGGCCAGTTCGGTCAGCGCCGGACGCGCCGCGAGGCTGGCGGCTTCTTCGAGGAAGGAGGCGTACATGTAGCGGAAACCGCCGCCACCGGTGCCGATTTCTTCCTGCATCCGCACCAGATGGCCGACGAAGAGCTTGGATTTCTGCAGATCGCCACTGGCGGGCAGGCGCTCGACGGCGCGCGCTACCCGCTCCATGCCGCGAATGCCGATCAGCGGAATCGGGGCGCGCAGCATGATGCGCACCGTCTTGCGGATGGCCGCCGGAACCGCCTTGCCCCAGTCGGGCTCGCTGGGGCGGGTTTCCGGGTAATAGAGCAGGCCCTTGGGCGCGAGTACGCCGCGGGCGAAGCGCGCACGGGCGAGGTCGGCCGGTGCGCAGCGCATCGGCTCTTCGAACACCGGGTCGGACAGCAGGTATTCGCCGCTGGCGCTGTCGCGGCCATAGGCGAGCACGTTGTGGGCGTTGAAGTGAAAACGCATGTCGCCGGGGAAATACGGCAACCAGAACACCGAGGTCTGCAGGCCGACCACCTTGCCCTCGTCGAGCAGGCTGTTGAGGCGTGCTTCGCCACGGGCAGTGGAGCGGAAGGTTTCGGTCCGCATGCGGATGCCAAGCGGTTTCTGCAGGCCGCGGATGATCGCGCGCGGCGGCATGCGGTAGGCCACCAGCGGCAGCCCACCGAGCTTGATGAAGGGCAGGTAGGCGAAGGACACGGCCGACGACAGGCCGAGCGCCATCGGCTCGGACAGGGGCAGGCCGTAGTGGCGCACGATGGCCGACATCACGCCGCTCTCGCAATGCGAGGCGTGCTGGTGGCTGAATGTGTTTGGGGTGTCCTGCATTCAATCCACCCGCTTGAGCTGGTCGACGCTGATGCCCAGCGCCTCGGCGTAGCGCGCGAGCAGAGCGGGACGCAGACGGGCGAAGATGTCCGGGCGCAGGTGGCGGCGCACCCGCCACGCCCAGATGCCGCTGATCTGGGACAACAGGGTGAGATCCATGCGTGCCTTGTACATGTGATACTCAAGCGGCGACGTGCTGCCTGCACGTGCCCGCTTGCGCGCGTCAGCCGCAAGGCGGTCGAGGTCTTCCACTGCCTGCAGGGTGACGATTTCCTCGGCCTCCCAGCCGCTCGAGGGCACGATGCCGATGCGGCCATCGGCGCCGCGCGCGTACATGGCCTTGCGGTGGCCGCCGAGGGTGGCGTTGCCTTCCTGTGGAACTTCGTTTGCGTCCATCGTCAGACCACGGTCAGGTGCATGAAACCGCTGGAGAAGCGGCCGCTTTCGGGTACGAAGCACAGCAGGCGCTCGCCTTCGCTCAGGCGGCCGCTGCGCAGCAGTTCGTCGATCATGATGTAGATCGAGGCCGCGCCGGTGTTGCCCCGGGTCGCGAGGTTGGTGAACCAGCGCTCGGGCGCGATCGGCAGGCCGAGCCGCTGCAGGCAGTCGGCGATCTGGTCGCGGAAATAGTGCGAGGACATGTGCGGCAGGAACCAGTCGATCCGGTCGGCGCGGAGCTGGCGACGCTCGATCAGCCGGCGCAGCGGCGCTTCGAGCGTGCTTGCGACCACCTGCTCGTTGAGCAGACGCACGTCCTGCTTGATGGCGAAGATCGACTCCCTGCCCCAGGCCTCGGGCGCGTACCCGGCCCAGCCCTGCAGCCTGCCGCTGTCGTCGCGTTCGCCGCCGGCATACATGCACACCGGTTGGGCGTGGGCCTGCGACGAGAGCTCGATCCAGTCGATGCGCAGTGCGCGTGCACCGGTGCGCGGTGCATCCTGCAGCAGGAAGGCGCCGGCGCCGTCGGACAGCATCCAGCGCAGGAAGTCCTTCTCGAATGCGATCTCGGGATGACGCTCGAGTGCGGCCACGCGGTGTTCGTTCTCGGCCTCGAAACTGCTCCCGCGCAGCACCGCCGAGGGGCGGTCGGAGCCGGTGGTGACGGCGTTGCGCGTGTTGCCGGCGAGCACCGACAGCCAGCCGTACTTGAGCGCGGTGAGTCCGGCCAGGCAGATGCCTGCGGTGCTGACGACTTCACATGCGGGGTTGCCGAGTTCGCCGTGCACCATCACGCCGTGATTGGGCATGATCTGGTCAGGCAGCGAGGTGCCGGTGGCAAGGCATTCGATGTCGTCGAGCGCAAATCCGTCTGTCGCCAGTCCGCGAATGGCCTCGGCCGTCATGCCGGCGTTGCTGTGGGTGGCTGCACCGGTCGCGGGGTCGATGGCGTAGTGGCGCTGGCGGATGCCGTTGTTGCGCAGCACGATGCGACGGGCACGCGAAGGCCGTTCGCCGATGCGGCCGAGTACCGACTCGATGGCCTCGTTGTCGACAGGGGCATTGGGCAGGCAGCAGGCCGTGGCAGTGATATATACGGAGCGGGGTTCAGTCATGTTCGGTCATGCGTGCGTTGCCCGAACCGGAGGGCTGTTCGTAGCGCGCGCGCAGCGCATCGAGGCGGTTCCGGAGCAGGGGAGCGAAGCTGCGCTGCAGCACAAGGCTCAAGGGTACCACCGTAATAATCAGGACGATGAGGTAGGTCACAAACAGTGCGAGCGCCGGCACCCGGCGCAGTTGTCCGGGTTTGCCGAACAGGCGCACGAAGCCGGACCACACGCGAAAGGCGCGTTGCCCGGCGCGTTCGCTGACCACCAGGCGCGGATTGACGCTGACGGCGCGCAGGCCGGTGAGCATCGGGGCCCCACTGCGCTCTTCGTCCCGGGCCAGCGCCGTGACCAGCGCATGGCCGAAGCGTGCGGCTGCTGCGGTCTCGGTCGGCGTGACGCCGGCAGCCGGCAGGCCGAGGAAGCGGTCGCGGCGGCCGGTGAACATCCAGCGCGGCGTGGTGATGAAGGTTGCCAGCGGGTTGGCGTTGTCGGTGAAGGCGACGTGATCCGTGAGGCGTGCGCCGGCAGCACCGAGCAGCGTCACGAGCTTGTCGTAGGCGGTCATCCACATGTTGCGGCAGGCAACGACGCTGACGACGGGCTTGCCGGCAAGCAGGCGCTTTCCTTCGTCGCTTTGCAGGAAGGCGGTGACCGGCTGCGAGGGCGACAGGTACCACACCTGCCAGGCCAGGATCACGAGGTCGAAACTGGCGTCCGGGGCCACCGTCAACGGCAGGTTCGGCCGCGGGTCGAGCCGCACCGACTCGGGAAACGCGTCGAGAAAGCGGAAAAACGGCCACGGGAAGGGAAAGGGCGTCTGCGGGCGCAGGACTTCCTGATGCACACGGATGCCGGCGTCCTCGAGCGGGCGCAAGATCGCGGAAACGACATCCGACAGCTGGCCGCTCTGGGAATAATGGACAACGAGAACGTTCTTCACAGGCCGTGCCGGTCAGTTGGTGACTTTGTGCAGTTCGAGGCCGGAGAACAGCAGCACCTTGTCCTTGCCCTTGCTGGTGGCGAGGATGGTTTCGCCCTTGCCGGTGCCAAGCCCCGACACCAGCAGTTCGGTGTCCGATATCGGATTGAGGCCGATACGCAGCACGAATCCGGGGAGTTCGGAGAAGCTGCATTCGCCCACCAGCAAGCCGTCCTCGAGGCGAAGGGCGAGGCGGTCGGGCATGATGCCCAGCTTCTGCCCGACGATCCGGTATTCACCAACGTAGTCGAGCAGTCGCTGCGGCACCGGCGCCGGCCTCAGGCGCTCGCCGACGAGCATGGTGTCGTCGCCGAAATGCCCTACCAGCACGTCATGGTTTGCCACCTTTGCCATCGAGATGCGGATGCCGTCGAATGCGCTGACCTGCACCGGGATCATGCCGAACAGCTTGTAGCGCAGGCCGAACTGCCCCTCGGGGCGGGGTTTGAGCTGCAGGGTATGGCCCATCACGCTGGCATCGAGCGCATCGTCGCCCGGGCGCACCCGGACCAGCCCGACCATCGAGTCGTACCAGGCCGAGTTGAGGTAGGTCGTCAATCGTGGAGTCCAACGGATTAAGCTGCCATCTGTTTTGCATAGTACTGCTGACTGAAAGCGGCAGGTGAGAGATAGCCAAGGCGTGCCTGCTTGCGTATGCGGTTGTAAAAGATCTCGATGTATTCGGTGATCTCACGCCTCGCCTGCTCGCGGGTGGCATAGGATTGGTGATGGACCAGTTCGTTCTTCAGAGAACCCCAGAAGCTTTCCATCGGGGCATTGTCCCAGCAGTCCGCCTTGCGACTCATTGATGCGCGCATGCCGAATTGCCGCAGCGATGTCTGATAGGTGTACGCGCAATACTGACTGCCGCGATCCGAATGGTGAATCAGCCCTTTGGTCGGTCGCTTCGCGACGACTGCTCGGAATAATGCTTTCGTAACCAGCTCTTTGGTCATCCGCTCAGCCATGGCGTAGCCGACCAATTCGCCGTTGAACAAATCCTTGACGCCAGCAAGGTATAGCCAGCCCTCATCGGTCGCAATGTAGGTGATGTCGGCCACCCAAGCCCGATTGGGCGCTGCCACATCAAATTGACGATCCAGCAGATTAGGCGCCAGCGGCAGTGAATGATTCGAATTCGTTGTCGCCTTGAATTTGCGTTTCTGCTTGCAACGCAGTCCCAGCTTTGTGCGTAACCTTTTGATGCGATACACGCTGGCCGGGATGCCGTGATCCGCAAGATCTGATTGCAGGCGTTGTGGCCCGTAGGTTTCTCGTGTGCGTCGATGCGCAACCTTGATCTCGGTCTCCAGGTGCGCATTCTCTTGCGCCCGTAACGAGGGTGGGCGTTGGCGCCAGGCGTGATAGCCGCTCTCCGAAACACTCAGCAGCCGGCACATCACCGCCACAGGGTGGTGTAGTCGCAGTTGGTCAATCTGTGCGTACTTCACCGCGACTCCTTCGCGAAATACGCCGCACATTTTTTTAGCAGATCGCGCTCCAGCTTCACTTCCGCCAATTCCTTGCGCAATCGCGCCAGCTCAACTTCCGTCTCTGTCGGCAACCGTTGGCCTTGCCCCACTTTGGCAAGCTTGCCCGCACGCGAGGCCCTGACCCAGTTGCCAAGACTGCTCTTCGGCACCGAAAGGCGCTTGGCCGCTGCATCCACCGAAAGCCCTTCTGCCTCCACCAACTTCACTGCTTCCGCCCGAAATTCCGGCGTGTAAATCCCTTTCGGCATCCGTTCCATGTGCGTCCTCCGTTCGTGCAATTTTACAAAACGTTGGACTCCATTTTTTTCAGCCTACCTCAAGTAGCGTGCAAGCTGGTCTGGCGGCAGCGCCACGTCGGCGCTGGAGGCTAGCACCGGCTCGGGCTGAACGATGCCGGCCTTGGCTTCGAGGGCAAGCTTCAGCGCTTCGGTGGCGACCGTCTTGACCACGCCCTGCGAGGTGGCCGAGTTGGAAGCGACGATGATGCCAAGTTTGTGCTCGGGCAAGACCACCATCATGCTGTGGGAGTCGAGCAGGGTGCCGCCGTGACTGGCCACGGTGCCCGCGTTGCGGATCTCGATACCCGACAGCAGCCAGCCCAGTCCGACGCGAAAGCCCATGTCGAGCTGCACATGGGTATTCTGCGGGCGCAGCATCTCGGCAAGGGTGTCGGCGCCGAGCAACTGCCGCTCGCCGGCACGTCCGTCGGCAAACACCCAGCGCATGAAGCGGCTCATGTCGTCGACGTTCGAGACGAGTCCGCCGGACGGCAGGTCGCGCAGGGCCAGCGCGTCGATTTCTTCGTGGCGGTTGTACACCTTGAGCGCAGGCTGCGACTCGAAGCGGGTGTGCACCATGCCCAGCGGGGCGAGCAGGCGCTGTTGCAGATGCTGCTCGAAGGGCGTGCCGGCGGTGTGCTCGATTGCCGCACCCAGCAGGCTGACAGCCAGATTCGAGTAGCCGAAGATGAACTCGGGCGGATAGGCGACGTATTCGTTGCGCACGGCCTCCACCAGGCTGGTGAAGGGCGCCGGAGCCGAGGTGGTCAGCATGCCGCTCAGGTGGTTGGCGGGCAGGCCGGAGTGGTGGTGCATGATGTTGCGCGGCGTGATCGGCGTCGTGTTGTCGAAGCGAGATCGCACCGAGAAGGCCGGCAGTGCTTCTTTCAGCGGGCGGTCGATGTCGATGCGGCCCTCTTCTGCAAGCTGCATGGCGGCGGTTGCCGTGAGCACCTTGGCGATTGACCCGAGCCGGTAAGGGGTGCCGGGTGTGGCGGCGATCTCGCGCTCGGCGTCTTCGTAGCCGAAGCCCTCTGCCCAGACTACGCGCTGGTCGTCGACCAGCGCAACGGACAGGCCGGTGACCTTGTTGTCGGCCATCTCCTGCTCGATCAGCCAGCGGGCGCGCTCGATCGCATAGCGGAAGTCGCCGCGTTGGAGGTCGGGCGGGCGCTGCGGAGCGGTCGCGCAGGCGCCCAGCGCCAGTACACATGCGCTCAGGGCGAGGCGACGGAGAAACGGGCGAAAGCCGGGAGCGGAGCCTGAAGCGAACATGACGGGTCTGGTGCAGGAGGTCGGACTAACCGAATGTTGACAGGGGTGGCCGAGGCTCATGAAGTGACGTGCGACAGGCGACCCATGCGGGAAAGTGCTTGCCTGACAAAATCTTACTAATTATACATACGTCGGCTGAATTCAGCCCGTGCCGTACGCCACATGTCCTTGTTCCTGATGATGTAATCGGACGGGTTGAACCCGGCACATATGGGCGGAGTCGAAGCATCCGACATTTCAAGGAGACACTCTCGATGAACATTCCGCTGAACGAGCAACGCACGATTGCTGCCCGCCTGGTCGCGCTGACGCTGATCTCGGACGGAGAACTCGCCAATCGCGAGGTGGAGGCGCTGGACCGGCACGAGATTGCGGCACTGCTGGGGATCCCCCGCGACGTACTGATTCAGGCCGTCATCGATCACTGCCAGGAGCTGCTGGCGCGTGGAGGGAATACGGAGGCCGTGCGCCTGCTGGATCTGGAGCAGGTCGAGCACATGCTCGATCGCGTCACCGATCCGTCGCTGCGGTCCCTGACCTGCCAGGCCATGCTGGTGCTGTCGAAGGCGGACGGGCGGATTTCCCAGCCCGAGCAGACCTTGCTGCGCCACGCCCTGAGCCGCTGGGATCTGTCTCTGAGCGAACTCGGCGCGCAGCGCTGAAGGCGTGTCAGGTCTGCGCCGCGGCGGTGAACCGGTGCGGCCCAGCCTCAGGCGCAGGACACCGTTGCGGGCAGGTGGCGGACATGAACGGCGAGCCAGACGGTGTCGGGTGCAGTGGATTCGACGCGATGGCGGCAGTGGGCGGGGATGGTCACCCAGTCACCCGGTCGCATGGACATGCGGCTGTCGTCATCGAAAGCGAGCTCCGCGCTACCGGTCACGACCATGACCCATTCGTCGTCGGGCTGGTCGTACCAGAAGCCGGGCGGGCTCGCGCTGCCGTGGGAGACGATCCGTTCGACGCAGGTGGTGTCCGTCTGCAGCAGCGGCAGGAATTTTTCACCGCCTTCTGGAGCGCCGAGATCGGCAAACAGGTTGCCGGTGGACTGCAGCAGTGTCGCGCTGCGTGTTTCTCGTTCGAAAGTCATAGGCTCTATTTTAGTATCGATCCCTTATTAGCCTATTCTTATGGCGCGCTGCTGACCAGTTCAATCGTGTCTTTTTCCAGGTCGCGGCTAAGTGCGGAGATCAGCGTTCGCTGCATCTTCACGTAGCGTTTCTCGCCCGGGGCATACCAGATCAGGAAGTGAATCCGCACCGGCTCGAGGCCGGCGATGGTCTGACCCCCGGTGGCGTGGCGGGTGCTCCAGACTTCGACCTTCCAGGCGTCGAAGCTGCCGGCCGGTACGCGGACGGTTTCGCGTCCGATCACTTCGCCGGTGCCGTACCAGCCGCCCCAGTTGCCATCGAGGTCGGGGGTCGGAATGCCGCGCCACGACGTGTCCTGCTGAAGCTCGGCAAAGGCGCTGATGAAGGGGCTGAACTCGGTGCCGAGGCCGCCATCATGCGCGATGCGTGCTTCGCTGCCGCGCCATCTCACCTGGGTGCCGGCAGGCCCGGGGGCGGGCTCGGTGTCCTGCATGCGTTCGGTGACTGCGGTGCCGTCCTGGGCGCTTACGGTGACGACAACAGTACGTTTCGGGCTGGTTGCCCACAGTCCGCGCGTCCGATAAACCCAGCTTTCGCCCGCTCGCGGCAAGCGGCTATCGACGGCGGCTGGCGCCGGTCGAGGGCGCACAGGCGCGGTTTTCGGCGCCGCTTCAGGCCGGGTGACGATCACGGCTTCGGGCGCGGTACGTTCGGGCTGGGGGGGGGCGGTCGCGGCGGGCTTGGCGGTTTGGGCTGGCTTGGGCGCAGGCTGCGGTGGCGGCGTGGTGGTCTCGCGGGGCTTTGCTGCGGGCGTGGGTGCAGCGGGTGCAGCAGGTGCAGCTGGTGGTGCGGCGGCGGGTGGTGCAGTGACCGCCTGTTTGGTGGGGGCTTCCGCTGGTGGGTTTGCGCCCGCGGCCTCGGCCGGCGTGGAGGGTGTGGCCCCGTCGGTGGCGGCTGCCGGGGGTGCAGGGGCAGGCGGCTCCGCTGCGGCGAGCAGGGTGGGGGTGGGGTGATCGGTGACAGCGTCTCCCGGTTCGCCGACGCTGGTTGCCGGGCGTGTGGCATCGTCAATCGTCAGCTCGTGCCATGACAGCCAGCCACCCGCTGCGAGCGCGACGCAGGTCGCTCCGATGATCGCCGGCAGGCGCCAGCGCGGCTTGTCGGTACCGAAGATGCGATCGAGCGCCTTCAGGACTTCGCCTGTCGATGCATCCCACTGCTTGTGGTTGATCTCGATGGCCTGGCGTCGTGCAAGTGCCTTGAGGTCGGGCGGGAGCGCATCTTCGCCGGGCATTTCCGCATCATTGACCAGTACCGGCAGTACGCGGATCTTGCGCCGCAGTGCGGCGGCGGTCTCAAGGCGGACGAAGTCGTGGGGGTCGTCGATGCGGCGTTTGTCGCTGCCGATGTCCTCGCCCAGCCATTTGGGGCCGATGAGCACGAGCAGGACGGTGCATGAGGCGACCGCGCTGTCGATGGCGTCGATGAAGTCGGTGCCGGGGTCGATGCCTTCGACATCCATGAACACGCGCTCACGCCCGAAGCGGGCCGCGAGCCGGTCATAGAGGCGGCCTGCGTAACCCGATGAGTCCTCGCGGCGATAGCTGATGAAAATCCCGTCCATGCGCAGCTCCCGTGTGCGGGGCGAGGCGGGCGGCCGAGGTCGGTCGGCCCGCCTGCTGAACTAAGCATAGTCGGGTACAGCCGCCTTTGTGGCGGCCTTCAGCTGCCTTTCTTGGCGTCGATGAGGGGAACGACGCCTTCGAACTCGAAGCGCTTGCGCCCGGCTTCCATCTCGGTGAGCGGCTCGCAGGGCTTGAGTGTGGCGAGGCTGCGCACGGTCAGGTCCTGATAGCAGCGGGTGCCGTCGACTTTCCAGTTCATTTCCTGCTCCGACAGATCACGCATGATCTTGGCGGGCATGCCGGCGACGAGTTTCCCTGCGGGGACTTCCATGCCGGCTTTGACGAAGGCGCAGGCGGCGACGATGCTCGATTCGCCGATGCTGGCGTTGTCCATGATGACGGCGTTCATGCCGATCAGGGCGTTGCGACCGACACGGCAGCCATGCAGCACTGCGCCGTGGCCGACGTGGCCATCGACTTCGATCACGGTGTCGGTGCCGGGGAAGCCGTGCATCACACAGGTGTCCTGGATGTTGCTGCCTTCTTCCAGCACGATGCGGCCGAAGTCGCCGCGCAGCGAGGCGAGCGGGGCGACATAGCAGCGCGGGCCGACGATGACGTCACCGATCAGTACAGCATCGGGGTGGACGAAGGCGGTGGGGTGGATGACGGGTTTGAGACCGTCGATTTCGTAGCAGGGCATTGGGTGTCTCCTGGTCTCGTCTTCTGCATTTTTATGCGGCAGTGCTGGATTGTTGCGTATTCTGGTTCGTGCCTGGCGCCCAGTCGCGGCGCGGGCGGTCCGTCGGCGCCTGCTGTCGTGGCCTTCGGCTGCCCTCGCTGCGAACCTGCGCAGGGGAGGCGATGCAAACTCGCCCGGCTGCGCCGGACTCAGACATGCATCGCCTTGTTTCCCCTGCGCAGGCCCGCCGCTCGGCACGACAGAAGTTGCCGCCGGGCCGCCCGCGCCACGGCTGGGCGCCGTGAGCGAGGGGGCGTGATCTGGGTAAGAGCGAAAAGCCTGAATTGCTGAAGGCTCTGACCCAGTTCGCCGTGGTCTTACTCTACGTGGTAGCGGCGTTGTACGACGCGGAAGCGATTGGCGACGAAGGCGCTGTCGGAGTAGCTCGCGTTGGCTGCCGGGTTCATGCCTACGCCGTGGTAGTCGGAGAAGGCTGAGGACTGGTTTACGAATACGCCGCCGGTGAGGTTGATCGACAGGGCCACGCCGGCACGCAGGCTGGCGTCGGTCATGGCGTCGATGACGTCCTGCTTGCTTGAGTACAGGCCAACGGTGAGCGCGCCGTGTTCCTTGACGATGCGTTCCGACAGGGCGATGGCTGCGGCGCCGTCGGCGACCCTGACCACGAAGCTGACCGGGCCGAAGCGCTCTTCCATGTAGCTCTTTTCGTCGGCCGCGTCGCAGGTGAGCAGCACCGGGGTGCGGACTTCGGCCTGCGGGAAGTCGGGATGTTCGACCTTTTTGGAAGCCAGTACCACCTTGCCGTATTCGCCCGCTTCAGCGATGCGGCCGAGGGTGGCTTCGGACTGGATGGCGCCGAGCACGGCGGTCGCGACCGCCGGGTCAGTCAGGAACTTGTCGATGGCGGCGCCGAGGTCGGCGGCGACTTCGTCGAAGGACTTGTGACCCTGGTCGGTGTCGATGCCGCCGGCCGGCACCAGGATGGCCTGGGTGGTGGTGCACATCTGGCCCGAGTACAGGCTCAGGGTGAAGGCGAGATTGCGCATCATTGCCTTGTAGCTGTCGGTGGATTCGATGACGACGTTGTTCACGCCTGCGAGTTCGGCATACACCTGGGCCTGGCGGGCGTTGTCGATCAGCCACTGGCCGAAGACGTTGCTGCCGGTGAAATCAATGGACTTCACTGCGGGGTGGGTGGCGAGCGCCTGGGTGGCGGCGCGCTTCTCGACCACGGCCAGCGACACCAGGTTGGGGTCGAGGCCGGCTTCGCTCAGCACTTCACGCGCGATCTTCACCGTCATCGCTGCCGGCAGAATGGAGTTGCTGTGGGCCTTGATGATGACCGGGTTGCCGGTGACCAGCGTGGCGAACAGGCCGGGGTAGGTGTTCCAGGTCGGGAAGGTGCCGCAGCCGACGACCAGACCGACGCCGCGACCGACGATCTCGTAGTGCTTCTTCATCTTCAGCGGCGGGTTCTTGCCCTGCGGCTTTTCCCAGATGGTTTCGGCCGGCACCCGGCTCATCTCGTCCCATGCGTAGGCAACGGCTTCCAGGCCGCGATCCTGCGCATGCGGGCCGCCGGCCTGGAAGGCCATCATCCAGCCCTGACCGGTGGTCATCATTACTGCGTGCGCAATTTCAAAGCTGCGCTTGTTGAGGCGGTCGAGAATTTCGAGGCAGACGCCGACACGGCCTTCTGCGCCGACCTTGCGCCAGCCTTCCATTGCGTTCTGCGCGGCGGTAATCAGGGCCTCGGGCTCGCACACCGGGTAGCGCACGTCGAGTGCAATGCCGTAGGGCGAACGTTCGGTGGCTGCCCAGCCGGTCTGGCCCGGCTGATCGAGCTCAAATTCCTTGCCGAGGCAGGCGTCAAAAGCCTTTTTGCCATCGTCGGCAGCCGTTTCACCATATACCTTGGGGCTGGGCATTTCCGGGAACGGTGTCCAGTAACCGCGACCGTGAATGGCGGCGATGGCTGCGTCCAGGGTGGCCTTGTGCTTCTCGAACAGCGGATGGGTCATGCCTTGTCTCCTCAGATTTTTTGGGGCCGTCGGACGGGTCCGCGCGGGGTGCTTCGTATGTCGATGGTGCAGAAAAAGGGCAAGTGAAAAAAGCTTGTCTTTTGATCTGGATCAAGATTACTATTGATTGACCGGTCGGTCAAACAACGAAAACAGTTGTCGTCCCGATCCCGGAGTTGAACTCCGGAAAGAACAATTCCCCAGCGTGCACCAGCGCGCGGGGCAAGACAAGGCCAGGAGGAGACAAGATGAGCGCAGCAGCCGGATACGGTGAAACCATTCGCCTCGAAATCGATGCGGGGGTGGCCACACTGACCCTGAACCGACCCGATCGTCTGAACAGCTTCAACGATCAGATGCACGGGGAAATGCGTGCCGCGCTTGCACAGGTGAAGGCGGGGCGGGCGGACGGTTCGGTCCGGGTGCTGGTCATCACCGGTGCGGGGCGCGGTTTCTGTGCCGGACAGGATCTCTCCGACCGTTCGGTTGCGGCCGGCGGCGAGGCGCCTGATCTGGGTGCGTCGGTGGAAAAGAACTACAAGCCGCTGGTGATGACGCTGCGCAATCTCGATCTGCCGGTGATCTGTGCCGTCAATGGCGTGGCGGCCGGCGCCGGTGCCAACCTGGCGCTGGCCTGCGACATGGTGTTTGCAGCCCGCTCGGCGAGCTTCATCCAGGCCTTCTGCAAGCTCGGCCTGATTCCCGATACCGGCGGCACCTGGATTCTGCCGCGGCTGCTGGGCCCTGCGCGGGCAATGGGGCTGGCGCTCCTCGGCGACAAGCTGGCAGCAGAGCAGGCCGAAGCCTGGGGTCTGATCTGGAAGTGCGTCGACGACGAATCCCTGATGCCCACGGTGCAGGCGCTTGCAGCACAGATGGCCAAGGGGCCGACCTTCGGCTTTGCCCAGACCAAGAAGGCGATCTGGGCCAGCTCCACCAATGACTTTGACACCCAGCTCGACCTCGAACGCGACATGATGCGCGATTGCGGTCGCTCGCACGATTATCGTGAGGGTGTCGCCGCCTTCATGGAAAAGCGCACGCCCGAGTTCAAGGGGGACTGAGCCGTGGCCCTCGACAAGAATGTAAAGGTGCTGGTCATCGGTGCCGGTGCCATGGGTGCGGGCATCGCCCATGTCGCTGCGCTGGCCGGACATCCGGTGTATCTGTATGACACCCGCGCCGAAGCTATCGACAAGGGCCTTGGCGGGATCGCGAAGGATCTCGATTTTCTGGTTTCGAAGGGCAAGCTGGAATCCACCGCGCGTGATGCGGCCATGGCGCGGCTGACCGCTGTGACGGATCTGGCCGCTGCCAGTGATGCGGGTCTTGCGATCGAAGCCATCGTCGAAAACCTCGAGATCAAGCAGAAGCTCTTCCTGCAGCTCGAAAGCCTGCTCGGCGACGAGGCCATCCTTGCCTCCAATACGTCGTCGCTGTCGATTACCGCGATGGCCGCAGTGCTGGCCCGTCCTGAGCGCCTTGCCGGCCTGCACTTCTTCAATCCGGCGCCGCGCATGAAGCTGGTCGAGATCGTCTCCGGCCTCGCGACTGACCGTGCAGTGGCCAATACCTTGTACTCCACCGCAAAAGCGTGGGGCAAGGTGGCCGTACATGCGAAATCCACGCCTGGCTTCATCGTCAACCGGGTGGCACGACCCTTCTACGCCGAGGCGCTGCGGGTGCTCAATGAATGCGCGGCCGAGCCCGCGAGCATCGACGCCGCAATGCGCGAATGCTGCGGCTTTCCGATGGGGCCGTTCGAGCTGATGGACCTCATCGGCCACGATGTGAACTACGCCGTCACGCGCTCGGTATTCGATGCCTATTTTGGTGACAAGCGTTTCACGCCGAGCCTGATCCAGCAGGATCTGGTGCTCGCCGGACGGCTCGGACGCAAGAGTGGGCGCGGTTTCTACGCCTACGGGGCCGACGTCGCGAAACCCGTGGCCAGGACCGAGGCGCCCGCGACGGCCGAGCGCAGCGTGACTGCGGTGGGCAGTCTCGGTGTGGCCGAGCCGCTGCTGGCCAGGCTCGAAGCCGCGGGTGTCGGGGTGACGCGCAAGGCTGGACCGACGGGGGCTGCCGGGTGGCTGGAGATCGGCCGCGGGCGCCTGATGCTTTGCGACGGCCGCACTGCCGCCCGTCGCACGGCCGAAGAGGGCTTGAGCAATCTCGTGCTGCTCGATCTGTGTCTCGATTACGCCACCACGCCGCGCGTTGTGCTGTCACGTGCGGACCACTGCGGTCTGGGCGCGTGGCATGCGGTGGTCGGCACGCTGCAGCAGGCTGGCCTGGCGGTGTCGCGCATCGACGACGTGGCCGGGCTGATCGGTGTGCGCACGGTCGCCATGCTTGCCAATGAGGGCGCGGATGCGGTGCTGCAAGGCATCGGCTCTGCGGCCGACATCGATCTTGCGATGCGCTTCGGCACCAACTATCCGAAAGGGCCGCTGGCCTGGGCGGACCAGATCGGTGTGCGCTTCGTGGCGCGGGTGCTGCACAACCTGCGTGAGCATTATGGTGAGGAGCGTTACCGCGTCTCGCCGCTGATCCTGAGAAAAAGCCATAACGGAGACAGCTTTCATGAGTGAAGTGATGAATCGTGACCTGAACGCCGGTCTTGACCCCCAGGCGCTGGCCGAGCGCGTGCGCGATGGCATGTTCGAGCGCGACCAGGCTGCGCGTGGCCTCGGCATGACCTTTACCGATGTGGGGCCGGGGCGTGCGACGATGACCATGACCGTGCGCGAGGACATGCTCAACGGCTTTCGCATCTGCCACGGCGGTTTCATCACCACGCTCGCCGATACCGCCTTTGCCTATGCTTGTAACAGCGGCAACGAGATGACCGTGGCTTCGGGCATCAGCGTGGACTTCATGGCGCCCGGCCGTCCGGGAGACGTATTGAGCGCAGAGGCACGCGAAGTCTCCGCCTCGGGCCGTACCGGCGTGTACGACATCACGGTGACGAACCAGACGGGCGAGCTGATCGCCGTGATGCGCGGCAAGTCTTACCGGATGAAGGGCCGGCCAGTGGTTGAGCTGTAACGAATACAAAAATACAAGAACACCAGAATCAGATCGGACATAGAGGAGCAGGAGACAAAAATGACGGTGAATACATATTCCCCACCCGAACTCGAGCCTATCGAAAAGGCCAGCATCGACGAACTGCGTGCCCTGCAACTTGAGCGACTCAAGTGGAGCGTGCGCCACGCCTACGAGAACGTGCCGCACTACCGCAAGGCTTTCGACGACAAGGGCGTGCATCCGGACGACCTGAAGACGCTCGAGGATCTGGCGAAGTTTCCCTTCACCACCAAGCACGACCTGCGCGACAACTACCCCTTCGGGATGTTCGCAGTGCCGATGAACAAGGTGGCGCGGGTGCATGCCTCCTCCGGCACCACCGGCAAACCGACCGTGGTCGGCTACACGCTGAAGGACATCGACACCTGGGCCAACGTCGTGGCGCGCTCGATTCGTGCCTCGGGCGGCCGGCCGGGTGACATGGTGCATATCTCCTACGGCTATGGTCTCTTCACCGGCGGCATGGGCGCGCACTACGGTGCCGAGCGTCTTGGCTGCACGGTGATCCCGATGTCGGGCGGGCAGACCGAGAAGCAGGTCCAGATCATTCAGGACTTCAAGCCCAGCATCATCATGGTGACGCCGTCCTACATGCTGACCATCCTCGACGAGATGGAAGCGCAGGGCATCGACCCCAAGAGCACCTCGCTCAGGATCGGCATCTTCGGTGCCGAGCCCTGGACCCCGGCGATGCGCCTGGCGGTTGAGGCCCGTGCGGGGATCGACGCGGTCGACATCTACGGTCTGTCCGAAGTCATGGGGCCGGGCGTCGCCAACGAGTGCGTCGAAACCAAGGATGGCCCGACGATCTGGGAAGATCATTTCTATCCCGAGATCATCAACCCGGAAACCGGTGAAGTCGTGGCGGACGGCGAGGAAGGCGAGCTTGTCTTTACGTCCCTGAGCAAGGAAGCGATGCCGGTGATCCGTTACCGCACCCGCGACCTCACCCGTCTGCTGCCGCCGACTGCACGCAGCATGCGCCGCATGGCCAAGATCACCGGGCGCTCGGACGACATGCTCATTATCCGCGGTGTGAACGTGTTCCCGACCCAGATCGAAGAGCTGATCTGCAAGATGCCCAAGCTGGCACCGCAGTATCTGCTCGAGGTCGACAAGAACGGCCACATGGACACGCTGACGGTGAAGGTCGAGGTCAACGCCGAGGCCAATGTTGGTCGTCATCCGGAGCAGAAAGAGGCGCTGGCCAAGGAGCTCACCCATCACATCAAGGCCCTGATCGGTGTGTCGTGCAAGGTCGTGGTTGGCGAGCCGTTCTCGATCGAACGGGTGACCGTCGGCAAGGCCAAGCGCGTAGTCGATCGCCGGCCGAAAGAATAAAGCATCTCCCGCGGCCAGCTATCCCGCTGTGCCGCTTGTGAACCCCACGAGGAGTCCACCATGTACACACAGTCACTCAGCATTCCCGACGGCGACACCAAGAAGCCGCGCAAGGTCGAAAACCCCGAGTATCTGGCCGAGTTCAACGCCAAGATCGATGCCGGCGGCTTCATCGAGGCCAAGGACTGGATGCCCGAGGCCTATCGCAAGACCCTGGTGCGCCAGATCAGCCAGCACGCCCACTCCGAGATCGTCGGCATGTTGCCCGAAGGCAACTGGATCACCCGCGCACCCAGCCTCAAGCGCAAGGCCATTCTGCTGGCCAAGGTGCAGGACGAGGGCGGCCACGGTCTGTATCTGTATGCGGCGGCCGAAACCCTCGGCGTGTCGCGCGACGAACTGACCGAAGCGCTGCTCTCGGGCAAGGCGAAGTACAGCTCGATCTTCAACTACCCCACGCTGAACTGGGCGGATATCGGCGTGATCGGCTGGCTGGTCGATGGCGCGGCGATCATGAACCAGATTCCGCTGTGCAAGTGCAGCTATGGCCCCTATGCCCGCGCCATGGTGCGGGTGTGCAAGGAAGAGTCCTTCCATCAGCGCCAGGGCTATGACCTGCTGCTGCAGATGATGAAGGGCACGGAAGAGCAGCGCGAGATGGTGCAGGACGCGGTCGATCGCTGGTGGTTCCCGTCGATCATGATGTTCGGCCCGCACGACAAGGACAGCGTGCACACGGATTCTGCGCGCTGGGGCATCAAGCGCATCTCCAACGACGACCTGCGGCAGAAGTTCGTCGACGCCACGGTCAAGCAGGCCGAGGTGCTGGGCGTCGGCCTGCCCGATCCCGACCTGAAGTGGAACGAGGCGCGCGGTCATTACGACTTCGGCGTGATCGACTGGGACGAGTTCTGGAACGTGGTCGGTGGTCATGGCCAGTGCAACGTCGATCGTCTGGCGGCGCGCAACAAGGCCTGGGACGACGGTGCCTGGGTGCGTGAAGCCGCAATCGCCCACGCCGAGAAAATGGCCGCGCGCGAACGTCAGGCCGCCTGATCCAGTAACGGAATCGAAGCGCGGGCCCGCAAAGCACGGGCCCGACAGCACACACATTGAGGAGTGAGAGACATGGAACGCAAGGAATGGCCCCTGTGGGAAGTTTTCATCCGTAGCCGTAACGGCCTCGACCACAAGCATTGCGGCAGCGTGCACGCGCCGGACGCAAAGATGGCGCTGCAGATGGCACGCGACGTCTATACCCGTCGCCTCGAAGGCGTGTCGATCTGGGTGGTGAAGGCGTCCGACATCGTCGCCTCCGATCCGGATGCCAAGCCCGAGCTGTTCGATCCGGCGGAAGACAAGATCTATCGTCATCCGACCTTCTATCAGCTGCCCGACGAAGTTAACCACATGTAATGGCGGACGACATGACGCAAACCTCAGTCCAAACCGTTGCCGCTTCAGCGGAACACATCGAATACGTGATGCGCCTCGGCGACAACGCCCTGATCCTCGGTCAGCGCCTGTCGGAGTGGTGCGGACACGCGCCGGTCATCGAAGAGGATCTGGCGCTCGCCAACATGGCACTCGATCTGGTCGGTCAGGCCCGCCTGCTGCTGACCCATGCCGGCAATCTCGAAGGCAAGGGCCGCGACGAAGACCAGATGGCCTTCCTGCGTGTCGAGCGCGATTATCGCAACATCACCATGATGGAAGTGCCGAACGAGGATTTCGGTCGCACGACGGTACGCAACTTCCTCTACAGCACGTTTCAGATCCTGCTGTGGCAGAAGCTCGCCACATCGTCCGATACCGAACTCGCCGCCATCGCAGCCAAGAGCCTGAAGGAAGCCCGCTATCACTTCAATCACTCGGCCGAGTGGGTGATCCGTCTTGGCGATGGCACCGACGTGTCGCATGCGAAGACCCAGGCCGCACTCGACTATCTGTGGCCCTACACCGCCGAGCTGTTCGCTGCCAACCCGACCGATGAAGCCGTTTCCGCGGCCGCTATCGGCCCGGCCTGGGGCGAGCTCGAGGCTGAGTGGGAAGCCATGGTGCTGCCGGTGTTCGCGCAGGCCACGCTGGTGGTGCCGGCGCGCACGCCGTTCAAGAGCTTCGGCAAATTCGGCCGTCACTCCGAGCACATGGGGCATCTGCTGGCGACCATGCAGTACATGCAGCGCACCTATCCCGGCGCGCAGTGGTGAGACGAAGAATGGACAAGCCTGCTGCTTGCAGCGGCTTCTCCACACTTCCTGGAGATACACAATGTTGACCGAAGACCAGGCCTGGAAGCTGCTCGACAGCGTGCCCGACCCCGAAGTGCCGGCGGTATCGGTGGTGGAACTCGGCATCATCCGCGAGCTGCACTGCGCGGACGACGTGATCACCGTGGTGGTGACGCCGACCTACTCCGGCTGTCCCGCCACCGAGGTCATCGGGCTTGCGATTCGGGACACCCTGCTGGCCGCCGGTGTGGGCAAGGTCGAGCTGCAAACCCGGCTCGATCCGGCATGGACCAGCGACTGGATCGGTGAGGCGGCGCGCGAGAAGCTGCGTGCCTACGGCATCGTTCCGCCGACCGGCAAGGCTGCGGTGGGCGGTGCGCAACCGATCCATTTCGTGAAGAAGACGCTGACCTGCCCGCGCTGCGGTTCGAACGATACCGAGCGCCTGTCCGAGTTCGGCTCGACCGCGTGCAAGGCAACGTACCGCTGCAAGAGCTGCCTCGAACCCTTCGAATATTTCAAACCGATCTGATCCGCCCCACAAGACGGACACCGGAGACAAACCATGACGCCGAAATTTCACCCGCTCACGATCGCCGAAGTGCGCCGCGAGACCCCCGAAGCCATCAGCCTGCGCTTCGATGTGCCCGCAGACCTGGCCGATGATTACCGCTTCGTGCAGGGGCAGCACCTCACGCTCAAGGCCAATGTTGGTGGCGAGGAGTTGCGCCGCTCCTACTCGATCTGTGCCGGAGTCGACGACGGCGAATTGCGCGTCGCGATCAAGAAGATCGGCGGGGGACGTTTCTCCACCTGGGCCAATGCCAGCATCAAGGCCGGCGACGTGATCGAGGTCATGACCCCCGAGGGGCGCTTTCATACCGAACTCGATCCCGCGAATGCCCGCCACTACGTCGCCTTCGCGGCCGGTAGCGGCATCACCCCGATCCTGTCGCTGATCAAGACCACGCTGCGCGCCGAGCCCGACAGCCGCTTCACCCTGATCTACGGCAACCAGCGTCAGGGCAGCGTGATCTTCTCCGAGACACTGGAGGATCTGAAAGACCGCTACATGACGCGCTTCACGATGTACCACGTGTTCTCGCGCGAAGAGCAGGACGTCGAGCTGTTCAATGGTCGTCTCGACCGTGCCCGCGTGGCGAGTTTCCTCGACACCTTGATCCCGGCCGACACCATCGATGCCGCCTTCATCTGCGGACCCGGCGGCATGATCGACGAGGTCGAAGCCGGTCTGCTGGCCAGCGGCGTCGACGCGGGGCGCATCCACCTCGAGCGTTTCGGTGTACCCGACAGCGGTCCCGCCCATCATGTGGAAGCGGGCGACGCACCGCAGGCACGGATCACGATCATCGCCGACGGCCTCAAGCGCGAGATGGATTTCCGCGCCGAGGATCCGTCCATCCTGGATGTCGCGCTGCGCGCGGGCATGGACCTGCCGTACTCGTGCAAGGGTGGGGTATGCTGCACCTGCCGCGCCAAGGTCATCGAGGGCAAGGTTCGCATGGACAAGAACTACACTCTCGAACAACCCGACGTTGACGCCGGTTATGTGCTCACCTGCCAGTCCCATCCGCTGACCGAGCGGGTGGTCATCAGCTTCGACGATCGTTGAAAGGCGGCATCCCAGACGCGTGCGGGTGAGCGAACTCATTTGCACAGGAACGGAAGCGAACAATGGCCAGGGGCAAATCTCCCACATTCGAGGTACAGCGCGGCGTCATCCTTCAGGAGGCGGCGCGGCTCTTTGCCGACAAGGGTTTTCACAACGCGTCGATGGCCGAGCTGGCCAAAGCCTGCGGGGTGTCGAAGCCGCTGCTCTACCACTATTACAAGGACAAGGAAAACATCCTGTTCGACATCGCCGACAGCTACATGGATCAGCTGCTTGCGATCGTGGCTGGGGTGGAGTCGCAGGACCTGGAGGCCGAGCCGCATCTGTCGGGGCTGGTCATGCGCTTCATGGAGGAATACGAGCATTCACAGAACCAGCACGTGGTGCTGGTGCAGGACGTGAAGTTTCTCCAGACCGCCCAGGAAGAATATGTGGTGGGCAAGCAGCGCAAGGTGGTGGCGGCGTTTGCCGATGCCATCGAGCGCGTCGAGCCCGGGCTCAGGTCGCGCAACCTCGACAAGCCGGTGGCGATGATCCTGTTCGGCATGATCAACTGGACCTTTACCTGGCTGCGCTCGGACGGTCATTACACCTATGGCGATATGGCGCCGGTGGTGACCGCAATTCTGCTCAACGGCGTCAAGGGTTTGCTCAAGACTGAAATGCGGCCGGCAACGGCGGTGGAAAACGAATAGACGCTGTCTGCCAGCACAGGCGCAGCGGCAACAATGACGAGGAGACACTCAGTGACAGAAGCCTTTATCTGCGACGGTATCCGGACACCCTTCGGGCGCTATGGCGGCGCCTTGTCGGGCGTGCGTGCGGACGATCTTGCAGCGTTGCCGATCAGGGCGCTGCGTGAGCGCAATCCCACGGTCGACTGGGCAGCCGTTGAGGACATCTACTACGGCTGCGCCAACCAGGCCGGCGAGGACAACCGTGACGTTGCGCGCATGGCCGGCCTGCTGGCGGGGTTGCCGATCGACGTGCCGGGCTCGACCATCAACCGCCTGTGCGGTTCGGGCATGGATGCGGTGGGCATCGTGGCCCGCGCCATCAAGGCCGGTGAGGCCGGGATGATGATTGCCGGCGGCGTCGAGAGCATGAGCCGCGCGCCCTTCGTCATGGGCAAGGCCGACACGGCCTTCTCGCGCAGCGCGAAGATCGAGGACACCACCATTGGCTGGCGCTTCGTGAATCCGCTGATGAAGGCGAAGTACGGAATCGACTCCATGCCGGAAACCGCCGAGAACGTGGCCACCGATTTCAAGGTCAGCCGCGCCGACCAGGACGCCTTTGCGCTGCGCAGTCAGCAGCGCTACGCGGCGGCGGCCGAACGTGGTTTCTTCGACGGTGAGTTGTGTCCGGTGGAGATCCCGCGCAAGAAGGGCGATCCGATCGTGGTTGCGGCGGACGAGCATCCGCGTGCCGACACCACGCTCGACACGTTGGCACGGCTCAAGGGCGTGGTGCGCCCGGACGGCTCGGTCACCGCGGGTAACGCCTCGGGCGTCAATGATGGCGCGGTGGCACTGCTGATCGCGTCCGGTGAGGCGGCGGCAAAGCACGGCCTCAAGCCGCGTGCGCGCATCGTGGCCATGGCGACCGCCGGGGTCGAACCGCGCATCATGGGCATCGGGCCGGCGCCTGCCTCGCTCAAGGTGCTCGAGAAAGCGGGTCTCACGCTCGAGCAGATGGACGTCATCGAACTCAACGAAGCGTTCGCAGCCCAAGGGCTGGCGGTGACGCGCCAGCTCGGACTGCGCGACGACGATCCGCGCGTGAATCCCAATGGCGGCGCGATCGCCATCGGTCATCCGCTGGGCGCGTCGGGCGCACGCCTGGTGCTTACCGCCTTGCGTCAGCTGGAGGCGACGGGCGGTCGTTACGGCTTGTGCACCATGTGCATCGGGGTGGGACAGGGCATCGCAATGATCATCGAGCGGGTCTGATCTGCGATGTCGTCACAATTCGTTAGTTTTTAACGAATTAGGTATGTAATAATTTTGCGGCAGGTAACCGGGACACCTCAAGCCCGTTTACTCACATAAACCAAGAGGAGGAGACACCATGAAGCTGAAGAACACTCTGCTGGCCGCCATCGGCCTCGCATTCGTCGCCACCGCAGCACAGGCCGACGTCAATGTAGGCGTGATCGTGTCTGCGACCGGTCCTGCCGCGTCGCTCGGGATCCCGGAAAAGAACACGCTGGCCATGTTGCCGACGACGATCGGCGGGGAGAAGGTCAACTACATCGTCCTCGACGATGCGTCCGACACCACCACCGCGGTGAAGAACATCCGCAAGCTGATCTCCGAGGACAAGGTCGATGTGGTGATCGGTTCCACGATCAGCCCGAACTCGCTGGCCATGATCGACGTCGCCGCCGAAGCGCAGACGCCGATGATCTCGATGGCAGCCTCCGCCCGCATCGTCGAGCCGGTCGATGACAAGCGCCGCTGGGTCTTCAAGACCCCGCAGAACGATGCGCAGATGTCGACCGCCATCGTCACGCATATGAGCAACAGCGGCGTGAAGACTGTCGGTTTCATCGGCTTCGCCGATGCCTATGGCGAGGGCTGGTACGAGCAGTTCAAGTCGGTGGCTGAGGCACGCAAGCTGCAGATCGTGGCCAACGAGCGTTTCAACCGTAACGACACCTCGGTGACCGGTCAGGTGCTGAAGGTCATGTCTGCACGTCCGGACGCGGTGCTGATCGCCGGTTCCGGCACGCCGGCCGCCCTGCCGCAGAAGACGCTGAAGGAGCGTGGCTATGCCGGCAAGCTGTATCAGACCCACGGCGTCGCCAACAACGACTTCCTGCGCGTCTGTGGCAAGGACTGCGAAGGCACCTTCCTGCCCGCCGGCCCGGTGCTGGTCGCGTCCCAGTTGCCCGACAGCGATCCGGTCAAGAAGGCGGCCATGGAATACATCACCAAGTATGAAGCTGCGCACGGCAAGGGTTCGGTATCGACCTTCGGCGCCCATGCCTGGGATGCTGGTCAGCTGATGAGCGCGGCCATCCCGGTGGCGCTGAAGAAGGCCAAGCCGGGCACCGTGGAGTTCCGTGCCGCGATGCGTGATGCCCTCGAAGGCATCAAGGAGCTGCCGGGCGCCCATGGCATCTTCAACATGAGCCCGACCGACCACCTCGGTTTCGACCAGCGTTCGCGCGTGATGGTCGAGATCCAGAACGGCACCTGGAAGCTGGTGAAGTAAGTCGCTGATCCGGCGCAGGGGCTTTCTGCTCCTGCGCCGCATACCAAACCGATAGAGAACCAAGTCTGCGAGCTGCACCGACCGCCCTGGGCGACGGTGGGGCAGGAGTTCGTCATGGATTTTCAGATAGCGCTGTTGCTGGGACAGGACGGCATTACCAACGGAGCGATCTACGCCTTGCTGGCGCTGGCCCTGGTGCTGGTGTTTGCAGTGACGCGGGTGATCTTCATTCCCCAGGGCGAATTCGTCGCCTATGGCGCGCTGACGCTTGCGATGCTGCAGGGCGGGGCGATCCCGGCCACGGTGTGGCTGCTGGTGATCATGGGCGCGCTGACGGCGGCGATCGACGGCAGTGCGGCGCTGCGCTCGGGGCAGACGAAGAAGCTGACCGGTGTGCTGGGCTGGAACCTGGCCTACCCGCTGGGGCTGGCCGGCCTGCTCGCGGCGCTGCCGCTGAAGGAACTGCCGATGCTCGCGCAGGTGCTACTGGCGCTGGCCGTGGTGGTGCCGATGGGGCCGCTGATGTACCGCCTGGTGTTTCAGCCGATTGCCGCGGCACCCGTGCTGATTCTGCTGATCGTGTCGGTCGCCACCCACGTGGCCATGGTCGGGCTGGGCCTGCTGTTCTTCGGTGCCGAAGGCCAGCGTACGCCGCCCTTCAGTGATGCGCGCTTCGAAGTCGGCCCGCTGCTGGTGTCGGGGCAGACGATCTGGGTCATCCTCGCCTCGCTCGCGCTCATCGTCGCGCTCTACCTGTTCTTCGAACGCACCATCTACGGCAAGGCCTTGCGTGCCACCGCGATCAACCGCGTCGGTGCGCAGCTGATGGGGATCTCGCCTTCGCTCGCAGGCAAGCTCACCTTCGTGCTGGCCGCCTTCATCGGTGCGCTGTCGGGTGTGCTGATCGCACCGATCACCACCATCTACTACGACACCGGCTTCCTGATCGGCCTCAAGGGCTTCGTCGCCGCCATTATCGGCGGACTGGGCAGCTATCCGATCGCCGCCGTCGGCGCCGTGCTGGTGGGCCTGCTCGAAGCCTTCTCGTCCTTCTGGGCCAGTGCCTACAAGGAAGTCATCGTATTCACCCTGATCATCCCCGTTCTCCTGTGGCGTTCGCTGACCAGCCACCATATGGAGGAGGAAGAATGAAATCCGCCGCTGCCAATAATGCCTTCCTGTCCCCGCGCGTGATGCTGGTCGCCTTCCTCGGCATCCTGCTCGTGGCGCCGCTGGTGCTGTCGCCGTTCTACGTCACGCTGCTCAACTACATCGGCCTGTACGCGATGGTCGCGCTCGGGTTGGTGCTGCTCACCGGCGTGGGCGGACTCACCAGCTTCGGCCAGGCGGCCTTCGTCGGCCTCGGCGCCTACACCACCGGGGTGCTCACCACCGCGACCGACCTGCCGGGCTGGCTGTCGTGGCTGGGCGGCTCGCCGTGGCTGGCGCTCGTGGTCGGGCTGGTGTTCACCGCGACCGTGGCCATCGTGCTCGGCTCGCTCACGCTCAAGCTCTCGGGCCACTTCCTGCCGCTGGGCACGATCGCGTGGGGCATCTCGCTGTATTTCCTGTTCGGCACCATGGAGACGCTCGGTGGCCACACCGGCCTCACCGGCATCCCGCCGATCTCGATCTTCGGCTGGGAGCTCGATCAGGGCGAGGAGATCTTCTACCTGATCTGGGCCTTCCTGCTGTCGGCCGTGCTCACCACGCAGAACCTGCTCGACTCGCGCGAAGGCCGTGCGATCCGCGCCTTGAAGGGCGGCATGGTGATGGCCGAGGCGATGGGGGTGAACACCTCGCGCTCGCGCATGATCATCTTCGTCATCGCCGCGCTGCACGCCTGCGCCTCGGGCTGGCTGTATGCGCACATGCAGCGCTTCGTGAACCCGACCCCGTTCGGGTTGCACATCGGCATCGAGTATCTGTTCATGGCCGTGGTCGGCGGTGCCGGTCACGTGTGGGGCGCGCTCGTCGGTGCGGGCGTGATCACCATCCTCAAGCAGTGGCTGCAGGATCTGCTGCCGCGCATCCTTGGCACTAGCGGCAACTTCGAGGTGATCGTGTTCGGCCTGATGATGGTGCTCGTGCTGCAACGGGCCCGCGACGGCCTGTGGCCCATCCTCACCCGCTTCGTGCCGGTGAAGGCGAAGCAGAAGACCATCGACCCCAGTGCCGTCGCCCTGCCACGACGCACGCTGCCCAAGGTCGGCGAGCGCATCCTCGAAGCCAAGGCGGTGACGCGCAAGTTTGGCGGGCTGGTGGCCAACAACAACATGAGCCTGGAGGTGCGCGCAGGCGAGATCCTCGCGCTCATCGGCCCCAACGGCGCGGGCAAGAGCACGATGTTCAACCAGATCTCGGGCGTCGATACCCCGACCTCGGGCGAGGTGCTGTTCATGGGCAAGCCGGTGGCCGGCCACGACTCGCGCGAGATCGCCCGCATGGGCATGAGCCGCACCTTCCAGCATGTGAAGCTGCTGCCGACCATGACCGTGCTCGAGAACGTCGCCATCGGCGGCCACCTGCGCGGCGACAAGGGCGTGATCAGCTCGGCCTGGCGCATGGACCGCGAAGAAGAAGCCCGCCTGCTGGCCGAAGCCGCGCGCCAGATCGAACGCGTGGGCCTGGCCGAACACATGTTCGACGAAGCCGGCAGCCTCGCGCTCGGTCAGCAACGCATCATGGAGATCGCCCGCGCGCTGTGCTCCGACCCCTGCCTGCTGCTGCTCGACGAACCGGCCGCCGGTCTGCGCTTCAAGGAGAAGCAGGCGCTCGGCGAGCTGCTGAAGAAACTCAAGGCCGAAGGCATGGCCACGCTGCTGGTCGAACACGACATGGACTTCGTCATGGGTCTGGTCGACCGGGTGGTGGTGATGGAGTTCGGCGAGAAGATCGCCGAAGGCCTGCCCGAAGACGTGCAGAAAGACCCCGCAGTGCTCGAAGCCTATCTGGGTGGGGTGGAGTGATGGAAACCAACATGGCAAACACACCGAACGACGCGGCAAGCGCCGCGAACACCCCGAAGAACAAGGTGCTCGAGATTCAGGACCTGTGCGTGTCCTACGGCAAGGTCGAGGCGCTCTCCAACGCCAACCTGGTGGTGGGCGAAGGCCAGATCGTGACCGTGATCGGCCCCAACGGCGCAGGCAAGACCACGATGCTGTCGGCCATCATGGGCGTGCTCGGCTCCAAGGGCCAGGTGCAGTTTGACGGCAGCATCGAGTCGGTGCCCGAGGTCGAGCGCATGGTCGCGCGCGGCATGAACCTGGTGCCCGAGAAGCGCGAGCTCTTCGGCGAGATGACGGTGGAAGACAACCTCACGCTGGGCGCCTTCCAGCGCTACCGCATGGGGCACCGCGATCAGGCCAAGACAATGGAAGAGGTCTACACCCTGTTCCCGCGCCTCAAAGAGCGCCGCGGCCAGCTTGCCGGCACGCTCTCGGGCGGCGAGCGCCAGATGCTGGCGGTGGGCCGCGCGCTGATGGCCAAGCCCAAACTGCTGATGCTCGACGAACCCAGCCTCGGGCTCGCGCCGCTGATCGTGCGCGAGATCTTTCGCATCATCGCCGAGCTGCGCCGGCGCGGGGTGTCGATCCTGCTGGTGGAGCAGAACGCGCGCGCCGCGCTGCAGGTGGCCGACTACGCCTACGTGCTCGAGACCGGCGCGATCGCGATGGAAGGACCGGCCGTGCAGCTGCGCGACGACCCGCGTGTGATCGAGGCCTACCTCGGTCTGGGTGGCAAGCACCAGGAGATGCTGGCCACCTGAAGGGGCAGGGCAGCGCCTGCTGCCCTTCTCGCCGGTGCTCGGCCATGGCCACGAGCACTTCACCAAACACGTCGTTTGACACGACAGTCGGACAAGGACAGAAATCATGGAAGCGCTGCGTATCATCCAGGACGAACATCAGTCGCTGGCGGCCATCCTTCACGCCATCCGTCACATGATCAAGGAGATCGGCGAAGGCAAGCTGCAGCCGGACTTCGGTCTGCTGAAGGCCATGGTGCACTATCTCGATGCCTATCCGGAGAAGAAGCACCACCCCAAGGAAGACCAGTACCTTTTCGCCATTCTCAAGAAGCGCACCAGCGAGGGGGCCGAGGCGATGGCCAGGCTCGAGCAGGAGCACGCTGTGGGCGATGATCGCATCAAGGCGCTCGAGGCTGCTCTGCATCAGTATGCAAGTGGCGCGCGCGACGGTTTCGATGCCTTCTCGCAGGCGTTCGAGCGCTTTGCCGAGTTCTATCGCAATCACATGCTGCTGGAAGAGCACGTGATCCTGCCGCTGGTGAAGAAGTATTTCACCGCAGAGGACTGGGCCGAATCTGCGGCGGGGTTCCGCGAAAACGCAGACCCGATGGCGGGCACCGGTGACCCGGCCACGCATGAAGACTTTCAGCGCATCTTTTCCAGGCTCGTGGCAGCCGCGCCTGCACCGATCGGCCTGGGCGGCGGGCCGTACAAGGCCGACTGAAGACCATGTTCAGGCACATTCAGGGGGGAACGCCTTCCACATTCGTCAGCGCTTCGCGGTACCATCGCAGGCTGCTCCGGTGGGCGCTGAATGCCATGAGTGTGCTGAATGTCGCAAAGATGACGCTACATAGTGCTTTCGGGTTGTTACTGACTGCGCCAGTGCGTGGGACAGTGCTAGAATCCGCCGGTAGATCCAGTATTTCATTCCTTACACACCAATCAAATCGAGGAAAAGCATGAACAAAGGTGAATTCGTCGAAGCCCTGGCCGACCGTCTGGATGTTTCCCGCGCTCAGGCTGATCGCGCGCTGTCCTCCGTGCTCGACATTGTTGCCGAACAACTCTCCAAGGGCGACAAGATTGCCTTCACCGGCTTTGGTTCGTTCGAAGTGTCCAAGCGCGCTGCACGCACCGGCCGCAATCCGCAGACCGGCGCAGCCATCGAAATCGCCGCTTCCAGCGTGCCGAAGTTCACCGCTGGCGCAACGCTGAAGGCCGCCGTAAACGGCAAGTAATACCCACAGGGTTCGCTGAAGAGGCGACGACGCACTGTAATGTGCTCGTCGCCTTTTTTACGACTTTCGTAAATGAATCTTCGACAGCGGAAGAGAAAGCCTTTATAATTCGCGTCGTTGTGCAATGCAGCAGCAGGGCCTTACAAGGTTGAGATGCGGAAAACTTTCCGCCGGACCGGCCCCAGGGACTGTTATCACAGCCCCATCGCCCCCGACCTCCCGCCAAAATCCTCTCGTTCTTCCGATCGATTGGCATCGCGACAACCGGTTGGTGCCGATGCGCGGTCTTCAGGCTTGCCTGATGACCGGCCCACGCCCATCGCGCGCTTGTCGCCCGACGCTCCGGAACTGCCTACCCGCAGTTGCGTGGCGGCGCGATGCCTTGTGGTCCGAATTTTCGGATCCGAATCCGTCTGGCCACAAGCCAGCCAGCAATACAGGAAGAATCATGACATTTCAGAGCCTCGGCCTCGCCGACGAACTTATCAAAGCCGTTGAGCAAACCGGCTACACCATCCCGACCCCGGTACAGATGCAGGCCATTCCCGCCGCCATTGCCGGTTCGGACCTCCTGGTGTCGAGCCACACCGGCAGCGGCAAGACTGCAGCCTTCACGCTGCCGTCGCTGCACAAGCTCATCGACCGTCGTCCGGCGCCTGGTGCAGGTCCGCGCGTTCTGGTGCTGACGCCCACCCGCGAACTTGCCCAGCAGGTCGAGAAAGCGGTGCAGACCTACGGCAAGGCGCTGCGCTGGCTCAACACCGCCTGCCTCGTCGGCGGCGCGCCGTTCTTTGCCCAGGTCAAGCAGCTGCAGCGTCCGGTCGACGTAGTTGTCGCCACCCCGGGCCGTCTGCTCGATCACCTGAACCGTCGCAAGATCAAGCTCTCCGACGTTGAAGTGCTGATCCTCGACGAAGCCGACCGCATGCTCGACATGGGCTTCGCAGAAGACATCGACGCCATCGTTGCAGCAACCCCGGCCCAGCGCCAGACCCTGCTGTTCTCGGCAACGCTTGATGGCGTGGTCGGTCGCATGGCCGAGCGCATGACGCGCAACCCGCAACGCATCGAGATCGAAGTCGCCAAGGAAGACCGCGGCCAGATCGAGCAGCGCCTGATGTTTGCTGACGACATGGGTCACAAGAGCCGTCTGCTCGAGGCCCTGCTGGGTCACGATGGTCTGCAGCAGGCCGTGGTGTTTACCGCGACCAAGCGCAGCGCCGACGAACTTTCGCTGAGCCTGCAGGAAAAAGGTTTCTCTGCCGCTGCGCTGCATGGCGACATGCACCAGACCCAGCGTAACCGTACCCTCGACCGTCTGCGCCAGGGCCGCATCGGCGTGCTGGTCGCAACCGACGTTGCCGCCCGCGGTATCGACGTTGCCGGCATCAGCCACGTGATCAACTTCGATCCCCCGCGTCAGGCAGAAGACTATGTGCACCGTATCGGCCGTACCGGTCGTGCCGGTCGTGACGGTATCGCGATCACCCTGTCGGGCCCGCGTGAAACCGGCCTGATCCGTGCGATCGAGCGTTTCACCGGTGACCGTCTTGAAGTGCACACCATTCCCGGCATGGAGCCGTCGCCGCGCAAGCCTTCGGGTCCGCGTCCGGCAGGTGCTGGCAATGGTCGCCGCTTCGGTAATGGTGGTGGCTTCGGTCGTCCGGCAGCCGGCAATGGCGAACGCCGTGGCGCGGGTGGTGGCGGCGGTTACGGTGGCCGTGACGGCCATCCGTCCAG
Organism: Parazoarcus communis; assembly: GCF_003111665.1. Lineage (NCBI taxonomy): Bacteria > Pseudomonadati > Pseudomonadota > Betaproteobacteria > Rhodocyclales > Zoogloeaceae > Parazoarcus > Parazoarcus communis. The sequence continues at coordinate 1,698,301 of NZ_CP022188.1, forward strand.
CCGCAGCGAGCGCAGCCATGGCGATCGCCGTGACCGCAGCTCGCGCGGCTAAGCCTTCAGGGCTGTTGCCTCAGATGTAAAAAATCCCGCTTCGGCGGGATTTTTTTTGCCTGTGAAGGCGCGATGCGTCGTGAGCCGGGGCGAGGGGCGGGGTGCCCCGCGTCGCCCCGGTCGACCGGGGGTTCAGCCCTTGGCTGCGCGTGCGGCTTCGACTTCTTCAGGACGGATGTTGGCGGCGAGCTTGTCGAGTACGCCGTTGACGAAGCGATGGCCGTCGGTGCCGCCAAAGCCCTTGGCCAGCTCGATGGCTTCGTTGATCACCACGCGGTAGGGCGTTTCGAGGTTGTGCCGCAGTTCGTGTGCGCCCATCAGCAGGATGGCGTGCTCGATCGGCGACAGCTCATTCACCGGGCGGTGGATCAGCTTGGCGAACGAGGCCTGCAGCGACTCGACGTTATCGAGGGTGCCGTGCAGCAGGCTGACGAAGAGTTCGCGGTCGACCTTGTCCAGATTCTCGGTGTCGGCCTCGAGGTGCTTCTGCACCGAGGTCATCGAGTTTCCCGACAGCAGCCACTGGTACACGCCTTGCAGTGCAAGTTCGCGTGCGCGACGACGGGCCATCTTGCTCATGGCAGTACCTTCATCAGATTGGCCATCTCGACCGCCGCACGGGCGCAGTCGCTGCCCTTTTCGTGCGTACGGGCGATGGCCTGGTCGTCGTCCTCGGTAGTGAGCACGCCGTTGGCGATCGGAATGCCGGTATCGAGACCGACACGGGTGATGGCTGCGCCCATCTCGTTCGAAACCAGTTCGAAGTGGTAGGTTTCACCGCGGATGACCGCGCCGAGTGCGATCAGGGCGTCGAACTTGCCGCTGTTGGCGAGCTTCTGCAGCACCAGCGGAATTTCGAGTGCGCCGGGAACGGTGGCGATGCGGATCAGGTCGGGTGCGACGCCAAGCTCGATCAGCTCTGCGGTACAGGCCGACAGCAGGCCTTCGCAAACGTCCTGGTTGAAACGGCTCATGACGACTGCGATACGCAGGCCCTTGCCGTTCAGGTCGTTCTCGTACTCATGGATGTTTTCGTAACGTGGCATGGTTTCGATTCAATATTAGGTTGGTTTGTGGGCGGTGCCACGCATGGCACCCCGCGCAGGTGAAGGGGCGCGGCGCAGGTGCGCTGGCCGCTTCGCTTGCGCTCAGTCCTGGTCGACGAAACCCGTGATCTCGAGGCCGAAGCCGGTCATGCTCGGAATCTTGCGCGGGTTCGATAGCAGCCGCATCTTGCCGACATTGAGCGCACGCAGAATCTGCGCGCCCACGCCGAACAGGCGGGCATCCCATTTCACCGGACGATCCGCGGTACCGGTCAGGCCCGCCAGCAGTTCGCGACCGGACTGGGGGCGGTAAAGCAGCACGATCACGCCGGCGTCGGCCGCAGCAAGCCGTGCCAGCGAGTGATTGACCGGGAAGCTGTGACGATTGCTTTCGGGGTCGAGAAAGTCCACGACCGAGATCGGCTCGTGCACCCGCACCAGGGTCTCGTTCTCGGGGCGGATGTCACCGCGCGACAGGGCGAAATGCACGTCGCCCGAGGTCTTGTCCTCGAATGCGGACAGCAGGAAGGTGCCGTGCACGGTCTCGACTTCCTTCTCGGTGACTTTTTCCACCAGGTGCTCGTTTGCTGCGCGGTACTCGATCAGGTCGCGGATTGCGCCGATCTTGAGACCGTGCTCCTTGGCGAACTCGATCAGATCCGGCAGGCGGGCCATGGTGCCGTCGTCCTTGAGGATCTCGCAGATCACCGATGCGGGTTCGACGCCCGCGAGGTGTGCGAGATCGCAACCGGCTTCGGTGTGGCCGGCACGGATCAGCACGCCACCCTTCTGGGCGGTGAGCGGGAAGATGTGGCCCGGCATCACGATATCGTCAGGTGTGGCATGGCGGGCCACGGCAACCTGTACGGTGCGGGCGCGGTCATGGGCCGAAATGCCGGTGGTGACGCCGGTGGCGGCTTCGATCGAGGTGGTGAAGGCGGTGCCGTGCGGGGTGCGGTTGTCGCGCACCATCTGTTGCAGCCCGAGCTGGCGGCAGCGCTCTTCGGTGAGCGTCAGGCAGATCAGGCCACGGCCGTAACGGGCCATGAAGTTGATGGCTTCAGGGGTGACGAATTCGGCTGCCATCACGAGGTCACCCTCGTTCTCGCGGTCCTCTTCGTCGACGAGGATCACCATCTTGCCGGCCTTGATCTCGGCGATGATGTCGGAAATCGGAGCGAGTGCGCTCATTTGGGGTCCTTTCCAGTGTCAGGCTTGTTGCGCCTGCTCTTCTTCGGTGCGCCAGGCGAGCATGCGCTCGACGTAGCGGGCAATGAGGTCGATTTCCAGATTGACCCGGCTTCCAGCCTTCAGGTGCTTGAGGTTGGTCACCTCGACCGTGTGCGGAATCAGGTTGATCGAGAAATCACGATGTTCGACCCGGTTGACGGTCAGGCTGACGCCATTGACCGTGATCGAGCCCTTTTTGGCGATGTAGCCGGCAATCGCAGCCGGCGCGCGGATCACGAGCTCGTGGCTTTCGCCGACCGGCTCGAACTTCACCACTTCGCCCACGCCATCGACGTGGCCGGTTACCAGGTGACCGCCAAGACGGTCGGCCATGCGCAGCGCCTTCTCCAGGTTCACCTCGCCACCGGGCTGATCCAGCCCCACGGTGCAGTTCAGCGTCTCGCGCGAAACGTCGAACTTCACCTTGGCGCCATCGCGTGCAATCACGGTGAGGCACACGCCACTGTTGGCGATGCTGTCACCGACAATCACGTCTTCAAGGTCGAGTCCGCGGGTGTCTACGGTCAGCCGCACGCCGTCAGCGAGGGCTTCGATGTGTTCAATGCGGCCGACTGCCGCGACGATGCCTGAGAACATGAAGGGACTGAAGGAAAAGGGGAAAAGCGGGATTGTAGGCGAAACCGGCGGCTTCGGCGCGATTCGGGCTGCCCTTCGCCCCCCGGGATCTGTCCGCCAAGGCCTTTCGGCAAGGGAATTCCGGGCGTCCACTCGCCCCCGTTCGCGCCTGCAGAAACGGCTTGTGCAGGGGCATCAGCGGGCGCGATCGAGCACTTCGGCAAAGGCCTGCGCCGGCATGAATCCGACCACACGCAAACCGTCACGCTCCTTGCCTGCAGGGTCGAAAAAGATGATGCCGGGTGGCCCGAACAGGCCGAAGCGCTTGAGCAGCGCCTTGTGTTCGTCGTTGTTGTCGGTGACGTCGGCCTTGAGCAGCAGCATCTGGCTCATGCGTCCGGCCACTTGCGGGTCGGAGAAGGTGAAGCGCTCCATCTCCTTGCACGAGACGCACCAGTCGGCGTAGAAATCGAGCATCACCGGGCGGTCTGTGGCTGCGAGGCGGGCGTCGAGCTCGGCAATCGATCCGACCTTCTCGAAGGCCGGTGCGGGTGCCGTGGCAGCGGCTTCGGCGCGGAGGACGGCCAGCGGTTGCAGCGGATCGCGCGAGCCGGCCATGGCGCCCACCAGCATGGCTGCACCGCCGATCAGCAGCATCACGCCCACACCTTTCCAGAAACGCTGCCAGCCCTTGGCGCCGGGCGGCAGGGGGTCGATGGCGTGCAGGAAAATGCCCGAGAACAACAGCAGCGCTGCCCACGCAAGCATGCTGGCCAGCGCGGGCAGCACCGGCATCAGCATCCACACCGCAACCGCCAGCAAGAGTACGCCGAAGGCTTTCTTGATACCTTCCATCCACGGCCCCGTCCTGGGCAGAACCGAACGTGCAGCGAGACCCACAGCGAGCAGCGGCATGCCCATGCCAAGCGCCATCACGAACAGCGCAAAGCCGCCGAGCACCGCGTCGCCCGTCTGCGCGATGTAGAGCAGGGCCCCCGCCAGCGGGGCGGCCACACAGGGGCCGACGATCAGTGCCGAGAGCACGCCCATCACCGCCACGCCACCGAGGTGGCCGCCCTTGTTGTGACTGGCGGTATCGGCCAGTTTGCTCTGCAGCGACGACGGCAGCTGCAGTTCGTAGAAGCCGAACATCGACAGCGACAGCGCAACGAACACCAGCGCAAAGCTCGACAGCACCCAGACGTTCTGCAATGCGGCCGACAGCAATGTGCCGGTGAGGCCGGCGGCCACGCCGGCGGCGGCATAGGTGACCGCCATGCCCAGCACGTAGGCGAGCGACAGCATGAAGGCGCGGCCGCGCGAGATGTGATGACCGTGACCGACGATGATGCCCGACAGGATGGGGATCATCGGGAAGGTGCAGGGGGTGAAGGCCAGCAGCAGCCCGAAGCCGAAGAAGCTCGCCAGCACCAGCGGGATGCTTGCATTCCTGAGCAGGCCGGCGATGCGGCCGCTCTCGTCGCCGCTGACCGCAGATGCTGCGCCGGATGCCGTTGCGGCCGGTGTCGACGCCGCATTCGGCGCCTGGTCGAGCGCACGTTGCAGCAGGCTGTTGCCCGCCGGTGCGGCGCTCGTGGTGAGATCGATGTCGGCCGATTGCGGGGTGGGCGGATAGCAGATGCCGCCGTCCCAGCAGCCCTGACTGCTCACATGGAGAACGAAGCGCTTGACGTCGGCCGGTGCGGTGACCGGCAGCAGGATGCGCAGCTCACCGCGATAGGTTTCGACTTCGCCGAAGAACTCGTCCTGCTTGATCTTGCCGGGCGGACGGTCGGGTTCGCCCAGCACCACGCTCGCCGGCTCGGCATCGAAACGGAACTTGCTGCCGTAAAGGTAGTAATCGGGCGCCACGTCGAACACGACTTCGACCGTTTGCGGGTCGAGTGCGCGGGCCGTCATCGCAAAGGCCTTTTCCGGTTCGATGGGATCGGCGGCCTGGCCGGGCAGGGAAAACAGGCTCGCCAGCAGGGCGAGCAGGATCAGCAGACGTTGCATCGTGTTCTTTTCGTGTCAGGAGGCAGGCGCGTCGGGCGCGGTTTCGTTCTCGATCCAGCCGAGGTAGGCGGCAAGGCCAAGCTCGATAGGGACTGCAACAATCTCGGGAAGTTCGTAAGGGTGTGCTTCGACGATCGCCGCCTCGAGTGCGGCGTAGCACGCGGCCGTGGTCTTGATCAGCATCGGCACCTCGGTGCTGCGCTCGGTTTCTCCCTGCCAGCGATACACCGATGTGCAGGGGGCAAGGATGTTGACGCAGGCGGCTAGGCGCTGCGCGACCAGTCGCTCGGCGAGCGCCTCGGCCGCAGGCTGGTCGGGCAGGTTGGTGAGGACGATGAGGTTCGGAGTCATGTCGGGGATCGTGCGGGAGCGTGAGCGCCATTATCGCGGAGTCGCGGCGATCGCGGCTTGCCTTCAGTCAATTCGGCAGCGATCGCGTCACGTCGATGCGCTTGTCACGGCAAGGGCTGAATGCGGCCCGCGAGTTCGAGCTCGTCGCCAGCGATGCGCATGATGATGAGTTCGCCCGAAACCGGATAGACCCCGCTCAGCGCCGTGATGTTCACCTGATGCGTGACCAGGATCAGTGGTCCTGCTGCGGTGTCCGCGTCCCGCACCAGGGCGCGCACGGCGGCACTGCGCTCCGCAGCCTGATCGCGCTCGTTGAAGAAGGAGTCCAGCGCCGGCGTCGGAATGACCGGGCCGAGGCCGAGCAGGCGCGCGGTGTCGAGGCAGCGGCACCAGCGACTCGAGTGGAGGGTGGCGCGGGTGATGCCCTGCGCGCGCAAGCGTTCGCCGGTAGCGGTGGCCTGAGCGCGCCCCGCGGGGGAGAGGTTGCGCTGGGTGCTGCAGTCCCCGAGCACGAAGCCCGCCGGGTCTCCGATGCCGGGGGCGGGCGCATGGCGCATCAGCGCTACATGTCCGCCCGCACGGAGGGCCGCCCAGAGGGATTCGTCATCGGCGATCGCCCCTGTGCTGAACAGCAACAACAGGCAGGTCATCAGGCTTCTCATGCCGGTCTCCATTCTCGCGTTTCACGTGAGGCGCTGTGCGGGCACGCCGCAAGGCCATGCTGGGTCCGACGGACGCCGGGTTTGCGCCTGATCAAGCCTGCACCGTTAAGCCCAAGGTAGAATCCACGAGCGCGCACCAGAGCGCGTAGAGCAATGCTGAAGGCAGCGGAACGATGTTTTGGCTCTATGTCTAAAGTTATAAATTTCGATGACATGTTCAGGGCTGTTGATTGTCAGGAGAGTGTTGATGTTTCATACGAATGCCAGGCAGTTTCTGGCCTTGGCCTGCTGCCTGTTCATGCTTGGCGGACTGCCGCTATCGTCGTTCGGCGCGGCAGATGCGGTTGCGGCAGACAAACTGGTTGCGCAACTGCAAAGCAGTCCGGCTGATCTGCAGGCGGCGCAGGCCGAGGGCAGGAAGTCCTCGGCATTCTGCGCAAACTGCCACGGCGAGACTGGCATGAGCCGCTATCCCGAAGTCCCCAATCTGGCCGCTCAGCATCCCGACTATCTGCTCAGGCAGATCGATGCCTTTCTGACCGGCAAGCGCAAGAATGAGTTCATGCAGGGCCTGATGAAAGTGCTCAGCGAACGCGACAAGGCAGCCGTTGCGCTTTTTTACGCGGCCGCTCCGGTGCAGCCCGCGACTGCGCCCGGCCCCCGTGCCGGGGAGGGTGAGGCCTACTTTGCCAGGCTGTGCGCGCGCTGCCACCGCGACGATGCACGCGGTGGCGACACGTTTCCCCGTCTGGCCGGGCAGCAGCGCGAATATATCCGCCTCAGTCTGACGCGCTATCTGACGCAGTCGGGAGAACGTTTCTACGCACCGATGACGGCAGCCGTCACCCAACTCGGCAAGGACAACATCGATGCGGTCGCCGACTACCTCTCCGGGCTGAAGTAGGAGTCGCCTACAATGGTGCTGCATTCTCCGTTATGGGATGCGCGGGCCGCTTCAGGCAATCCGTTACGGCATGTGCCGCACATTCGGCCTGTGAATCAAACGCCGAAACCGGCTTGGAACAATGAAACAAGATGCCGCACAGAATCTGACGCAGGACCGGCGGATACGATCGCTGCTTCTTGCACTTGCATTCGGACTCGCGTCCCATGGCAGTACCGTGTCTGCCGCAGGGGCTGATGAGTTCGAGCTTGCCGAGTTGTCACTCGACGATCTGTTGCGAATCGAAGTCGTGGGCGCGACGCGCTACGCGCAGCCCTTGTCCGACACCCCCGCCTCGGTCACCGTCATTGGCGCTGACGAACTGCGGAACCAGGGCTATCGCAATCTCGGTGAGGCGCTTTCCACCGTGCGCGGCGTGTTTACGTCCGGCGACCAGAACTATACGTACCTCGGCGTCAGAGGCTTCAACCGCTCCGGCGATTACAACTCCCGCGTGCTGCTGGTCACCGACGGCGCCCGGCGCAACGACGCACTTTTCGATCAGGCCCTGATCGGCAATGAGTCTCCGGTCGAGATCGACTGGATCAAGCGCCTCGAGTTCGTGTCCGGTCCATCCTCGGCTGTATATGGGGGCAACGCGCTGTTCGGGATCATCAACCTGGTGATGCTCGATGGTAGTGATGTCAATGGCACGCGGGTCAGTGTCGATGCGGGTAGCGGGCAGAGCCGGCGCGTCGGTGTGGTCGCCGGCCAGCGCATGGAGGGCGGGGGCGACTGGTTCCTCGGCTTCGCCGCCTACGGTGCCGAGGGCAAGGACCGCTACTACCAGGAATACGACAGCGGCCCGAGCGATGGCTGGGCGCGCGGCCTCGATGGTGAGCACTACCACAAGATCTATGGCAAGTTGAGACTTGGCAACTGGCGTCTGCTGGGCAGCTTCTCGACGCGCGACAAGGCGATGCCGGGCGCGCCATTCGGCACGGTGTTCGGCGAACCCGGCAGCGAGATCCTCGACCGCAGCTCGCTGCTCGAACTGTCCTACGATGACACCCTGAGCACCGGGTGGCAGCAGCATTTTTCGGTCTTCAGCGGTGCCTACCTTTACCAGGGTGATTACCGCTACGTGGGCGGGGTTGCGAATCGTGACGAGGCTGTTGCCGACTGGAGCGGACTGAACTACCGGCTGAACGGAACTGCAGGCGAAAGTCACCGCTGGATGCTCGGTACCGAAGCGCAGTGGAACACCACCCTGAAGCAGCGCAATTTCGATCGGGAGCCCTACACTGAGGTCCTGAACACCAACGATCCCTCAAGCACGTTCGGCGTGTTCGTGCAGGACGAATGGCGCTTCCACCCGCAGTGGCTGCTCAATCTGAGCCTGCGTCACGACAAGCACAGCGACTACGCCGCCATCATTTCGCCCCGGATTGCGCTGATCTACCAGCCCGACCGGGACCTGACCCTGAGAGCGGCCTACATGCATTCGTATCGGCCGCCCAATGCCTACGAACGCTACTACGTCGACGGGGTGTTGCAGAAGGCGAATCCGGACCTCGATCCAGAGCGGATCCGCAGCGTCGAGCTCGCGGCCGATGTTCGCCTCGGTCGCAGCGGCAGGGCTGGCGTCAGTATTTATCGCAACGTCATCTACGACATGATCGGCGAGCAGCTCGACGCGAACGACGGCATGTGGGCCTATGCCAATCTGCCGCGAGTGCGGGTTCATGGCGTCGAAGTTGATGCCGAACACAGCTGGTCGGGCGGGTATGTGCTTCGCGGCAGCCTTGCATGGCAGCGTTCGCGCCTGAGCGATGGCGGCAGCCTGAAAAACTCGCCGGACCTGCTCGGGAAGGTGGTGTTTTCGATGCCGCTGGATTCACGCTGGAAGCTGTCCGGCCAGTGGCAGGGCATGACGTCCCGGCAGTCGAAATCGGACCGGGTTCCCGGTCATGGCGTGCTCAACGTCGTGCTGTCGTCGGCCCCGCTTGCCGGTTGGGGCGAGTGGAGCGTCGGCGTCTACAACCTCACTGATCAGCGCTACGCCGACCCCGCCTCGTCCGCCTTCGTGCAGGACAGCATCGACCAGGACCGGCGGCAGATTCGCGTGCGCTGGCAGGTGGCGCTGTGAGCCAGTCTGCGATGCGTTTTCTCGTTCTGGTCTGCGCCGCCGTGCTGGCATTCGCGGTCGCGCTGCCTGGCCATGCGATGGCTCAGCAACGGGCCCCCGAACCCGACCTCAAGGCGGCCATCCTGATCAACATGCTGCTGTTCATCGACTGGCCAGTGTCTGACGCGCAGCCGGGCGAAGCCCTGTCCGTGTGCTACTTCAGAAGCAGTCCGGTTGCGGACGCGCTGGTCGCGCTCGATGGCCGGATGATCCGCAACAGGCTGCTCAGCGTGAAGCAGGTCGATGCCAGTGCGCTCGGTCGTTGCCATGCGGCCTATCTTGCGCCGGGCGACGATGCGCTGCTGAGCCGCATGCGCGGCGACGTGCTGCCCGGCGGCGTGCTGCTTGCCGGTGACACGCCGGGCTATCTTGACCGTGGGGTCATGATCAACCTCGAGCTGGCCGCGGGGAAAGTCGCCTTCGATGTCGACCTGCCTGCGCTGCGCCGCTCCGGGCTGAACCTGAGCTCGAAGGCGCTGCGTCTTGCGCGCTCGGTGAGGGAGTAGGCATGGCCGTCGCACACCGCCTTCCGCGCGCTCACCGTCTGAGCTTCCTGTCGACCGGCCTGGCGCTGCTCATTGCCTTCGTCCTGCTGATCGTTCATCAGTATTTCGTCGGACGCCAGGTCCTGCTTGACGAGCTCGCGACCGAAGCCGCGATCATTGCCGAGAACAGCAACGCTGCGGTGGTGTTCAACGATGCCGGCGCAGCGGGCGAGATCATTGCGGCCATCCGCCTGACGCCGCGCATCCTGTCGGGGGCACTGTACCGTGCCGACAACAGTTTCCTGGCCTCGTGGCCGGAGAATGATCCGGCTTTTCCGCCCTCGCTGGAGCCGGACATCGACGGCGACTGGCTCGGCGCCAATGCGCTGCCGAGCGAAACCACGCTGGGTCTGATGGGTGGGGTGATGCGCGAAGCGGTTCGGGTGGAGGATGGCACCGTCGGCACCCTGGTCCTGAACGTGGATTTCAGCTCCCTGTACTGGCGCCTGCTCGAATATGCGGGCGGTGTGCTCGGTATTGCATCGGTGGCGCTGAGCCTCGCCTATCGTCTCACCGGCAGGTTGCGCAAGCAGGTGTCCAGCACTGAACGACGCCTGGAGCGCCTCGCCCTGTACGACCATGTCACCAGCCTGCCCAACCGGCGCCTGTTCGAACAGGAGCTGCGCAAGGCTGTTGGCCGTGTCGGGCGCGACGCGAATTCGGCTGCGCTGCTTTTCCTGGATGTCGACGACTTCAAGAAGGTCAACGACTCTTTCGGCCACGAGGTCGGTGATCAGGTGCTGTGCATGATCGGGCAGCGCCTGTTGCACACCGTGCGCAACGGCGATGTCGTTGCGCGCATTGGCGGGGACGAGTTTGCCGTGGTGCTGTTCGATATCGGTGGCCCGGACAATGCGGCAATGGTGGCCCGTAACCTGATTGCGGCGATCGGCAAGCCGTTCTCGACCGAGCCCACGCCGACCCATATCGGGCTCAGTGTGGGCATCTCCATGATGCCGGTCGATGGCGACGATCCGGCTGCCTTGCTGCGCCACGCCGACATGGCGATGTATGTCGCCAAGGCGCTGGGCAAGAACCGCTTCCAGTTCTTTTCCGAAGCGATCGACGGCAAGGTGCGCCAGGATCTCAGGCTTGAGTCCGCCTTGCGCCAGGCACTGGAGAACAACGGCACAGGCCTGTGGGTCGCCTATCAGCCCAAGCTGTGCGCGCAAACGCGAGAGGTGGTCGGTGTGGAAGCGCTGGCGCGCTGGCGCATGCCGGATGGTCAGGCGGTTTCACCGGGCGAGTTCATTCCGGTGGCGGAGCGCACGGGCCTGATCTCCGCGCTCGGCGACTGCATGCTGGAACGGATCTGCACGGATCTCGGCCTTCTGCGAGCCGCCGGCTTCGAGTTGCCCACGGTCGCGGTCAACGTGTCCTCGCACCAGCTGCTCCAGGGCGCGGCCCTGGTTGAGCGCTTCTGCGACACGATTGCCGCCCACGGCGAAGCCGTGTGCAGGTTCGAGTTCGAACTCACCGAAAGTGCGCTGACCGATGCGCGTGGTGCCACGGTGCTTGAGGCGTTCCGCCTTGCCGGCTTCAAACTGTCCATCGACGACTTTGGCACCGGCTACTCGTCGCTGGGTTATCTGAAGCGTTTCGATGTGAGTACGCTGAAGATCGATCAGGGCTTCGTGCGTGACCTGCCGGCGGACCAGGAGGATGCGGCGATCGTCATTGCCGTCATCCAGATGGCGCATGCACTGGGCATTAACGTGGTGGCCGAGGGCGTCGAAACCGAGGCTCAGGCAGACTTCCTGCGTGCCAACGGATGCGACGTGTTGCAGGGCTATCTGCTAGGCGTACCGATGCCGGTGAGCGAACTTGCCAACTATCTGCGCAAGCATCGGACGCTTGCAAAGAGCGTGCATGCCGGGCATCCGATCTGATCGGCGCTGCGCAAAATCGCATGGAAGGGAGGTGGAGGTGTCGGCTATGATGCGTCTGCCCATGTTTATAGCTAAAGCATTATCCCCTCGTGCCATGAAGGGAGCGGGGAGCCAATGAGAGTTCTGGCTTCGCTCAAGTACGTGCTGTCTCCGCGTGTCGTCATCGGCTGGGCGGTGCTGCTTGTCGCCCTGTTCATCTACTGGGCTTCGCTGCTGAACTCGAACGAGCAGCAACTTCTCGATGCCGAGCGTCAGGCCCGCCTTCGCGCCGGCCAGACGGCACAGGCGCTGGCCGCACAGGTCGAGTCGATGGTGCTCGATATCGACCATATTGCCCGCAACATGGCGTCGGCGTGGATTTCGGGTGACGATGAGCGCTTGCGCCAAGCCGTTGCCGAGGCGAGCGACGCGCTTCCTGAAGGGGCGCTGGTTCAGGCCAGCGTGGCCGACGGCGAGGGCCACATGGTGTTCTCGAATCTCGGCCTGCCCGCTGAAGGTGAATCCCGGGTGTCCATCGCCGACCGCGCCCATTTCAAGGCGCACGGGTCCGGCATTGTGCCTGCGCTCTACATCAGTCACCCGGTCTTCGGTCGTGTGTCGCAGCGCTGGTCGGTGCAGTTCTCCCGGCCGGTCCTGACGCATGGCGTGTTTGCGGGCGTCGTCGTGATCTCGATCTCGCCGGAGTATCTCGCCCAGTCTTTCCGTCAGATCTTCCCTGATCCGTCCGACGTCGTGATGCTGCTGCGCGAAGACGGCGCATATCTGACGCGTTCGCAGATGCTCGAGGAGGTGCTGGGCAAGCGCGTTCCTGACGCACGGCCCTTTATCGATGGTCTCGGAGCGCCACACGGCAGCTACGATGCCGTGGCCGCCGTCGATGGTGTGGAGCGCTTCTACGCCTGGCAGCGCGTGGCAGCTTACCCGGTGGTCGTCAGCCTGGGGCTGCACAAAGGCGTGGCGATGGGTGGGATCGCGGAAGCCGTCGATGCGGCGGTCCTGCACAACCTGTTCGGTTCGGCGCTGCTCGTGCTGGCCGCGGCCTGGATTACCTGGCTGTTTGCGCAGAAGCGTCGGGACTTTGCACATCTGAACGAAAGCCGGGAGCGCTTTGAACTTGCTCTGCGCGGGGGAGACCTCGGATCGTGGGACTGGGATCTGTCGAGCGGCAAGATACAGGGCAATGCGCGCTGGGCGCAGATGCTGGGTTATGAGGCGGACGAGGCCGAACATGACCTCAAGTCTCTGTCCAGGCTCGCGCACCCGGACGACTGGGACGCCGTGCAGTCTGCGCTCGATGCGCACTTCCGGGGCGAACGCGACTATTACGAAGCCGACTACCGGGCGCGTCACCGCGACGGGCACTGGGTCTGGGTGCACAGCCGTGGCCAGATCATGGCCCGCGACAAGAACGGCGAACCCGTGCGGATGGTTGGCACGCATCTGGACATTACGGAGCGCAAGCTGGCCGAAGCGCGTGAGCTCGCTCTGCGGGCGCGGCTGGCCAAGCTGGTCGCGCAGGTGCCGGGGATGGTGTATCAGTATCTCGAACGCACCGACGGTACGGACTGTTTTTCTTACGTCAGTCCCGGGATTATCGACATCTATGGCATTTCGCCGGATGAGGTCGAGTATTCGGCAGAAAAGGTCTTTGCCGTCATTCATCCAGACGATCTGCTGCGGGTGAAGGCATCGATTCGCGATTCAGCCAGTCAGCTCTCCATCTGGCGCTGCGAGTATCGCGTGTGTACCGAAGACGGCAAGGTGCGCTGGCTGCTCGGGCATTCCAGTCCGGAGCGTACGCCCGAGGGCCATACGCTGTGGCATGGCTACATTCAGGACGTGAGCGAAGCCCATGCAGCGGCCGACGCCCTGCGCCGCAGCGAAGCGCGTCTGCGCATGACCGTGGCAGCGGTTCGGGACGGATTGTGGGAATGGGATCTCGTAAGTGGCCAGGCTCAATGGGATGCGCGCTGTTACAGCATGGCGGGATACGCCGAGGGGGCCATCGAGCCCACCTACGACGCGTTCATGGCGCTCGTTCATCCCCGGGACCGGGCGCGCATCAAGTCGAGTCTGGCCAATCAGATCCGCTTCAGACCGGATGAGGTCGCGACCGAAGAGTTCCGTGTAAAGAAGGGGTCGGGCGACTGGCTGTGGATCGAATGGCGGGGACGCGTCGTCGAGCGTGAAAACGGCGTCCCGAAAAAGATGATCGGCACCATTACCGACGTCACGCAGAGGGTGGCCGCCAACCAGTTCCGCCGTGCGCTGCTCGACCAGAACGCAGCCGCGATCGTGGTGTCCTCCCCGGACGGGTATGTGCTGTATGCCAATGAGCGCGCACACCAGATCTTTGCGCCGCCGGGTGAGATGTTGCAGGGGGCGGAGTTGCGCACCCTGCATGTCGACGACGCGTCGTGGCGGGCCATGGGCGAGTACGTCGAAGGGCTGCGCGCAACCGGGTTCACGCGCTTCGAATACCCGCTGCGCGAGGCCGAAGGCAAGGCGCGCTGGTTCGACATGCACGGCACGCTGCTCGATCTGGAGCAGCCCGACAGCGAGATGCTGTGGACCCTGGTGGACATCACCGAACGCAAGGCCGCAGAAGCGGCACTCATCACCGAGCGCACGCGCCTTACCGCCCTGCTCGAGCGCTTTCCGGGTGGCGTGCTGCTGGAGGACTCGGCCGACCGTATCGTGATGGTCAACCAGGGTTTGTGCGAACTGCTGTCGATTCCCTTGCCGTCGTCTTCGCTGGTGGGCATGACGCGACAGTCGCTGGGCGAGCGCTTCCCCGATCTCGACCTGAGATGGCTGCAACTGGAAGAGGGGGCACACGTCGGGCTGGCACACACGATCGAAGTCGACTCGGCGGGCAACCAGTCGTTTGAAGTCGATTGGGTGACGATCATGCATGGTGACGAGCGCCTCGGCCATGTATGGCTGGTGCGCGACATCACCGGGCGCAAGCTCTACGAAAGAAAGCTCGCCACGCTGGCGGCCACGGACCCGCTGACCACGCTGCCCAACCGCCGCAGCTTCATGGCCGAGCTCGAACGCACGGTGGCCGAGCAGCAGGGCGCGGACGACCGCCCGGGAGCCCTGTTGATGCTTGACATCGACCACTTCAAGCGGGTCAACGATACTTACGGTCATCCGGTAGGCGATCGCGTACTCAAGCACCTGGCGGACGTGATCACCAAGGTCTTGCGGCGAGAGGATGTCGCCGGGCGTCTGGGGGGCGAGGAGTTTGCCGTCCTGCTGCGCGGCACGACGAACGAGACGTCCTTCGGCCTTGCCGAACGTTTGCGGCGGGCGGTATGCAATGCCCCGCTCGATTGCGACTGTGGTCTGATCCAGATCACGATCAGTATTGGCCTGTCCGTGTTCGATGGCGCCCCGGCCGAGAGCATGCTCTCGCGCGCCGACCAGGCCCTTTACGAAGCCAAGGAAGGCGGGCGTAACCGGGTGTGCATGTGGTCGGGCGTCTATTGAGCGCCGGATAAGGCAGGGAATTTCCTGCCCTTCATTCCACCGCCACGCCTGAACGGTTAGGCTTCGGCCGGTCGCCCCCAACACCCCCCGTCTTTCATGAATCACCGCACTGTTCTCCGCATCGCCCTGCCGGTGATGCTCTCCAACGCGTCTACGCCGCTGATCGGCGTTGTCGACACGGCCATCGTCGGGCGCATTCCCGATCCCGCCTATATCGCAGCAGTGGCACTGGGCGCACTGGTGTTCACCTTCGTGTTCTGGGGCTTCGGCTTCCTGCGCATGGGCACCACGGGCCTGACTGCGCAGGCGCTAGGCAGCGGCGATACCGAAGAGCTGGTGGCCGGGCTGGGGCGGGCCTTGCTGATCGCCGCGGTGGTCGGAGCTGCGCTGGTCAGCCTGCAGTGGCCGATACGCGAGATCGCCTTTGCGCTGCTCGAAGCCAGTGACAGGACCGAGGGGCTGGCGCGCAGCTATTTCGATATCCGCATCTGGGCCGCACCTGCCACCCTGGCCAACTATGCGCTGCTGGGCTGGTTCATCGGGCTGGGCCGCACCGACATCGGTCTGGTGCTGCAGCTGGTGCTGAACCTCGTCAATATCGCCCTCGACGCCCTCTTCGTGCTCGGGCTGGGGCTCGACGTGCGCGGTGTGGCGCTCGGCACTCTGTTTGCCGAGTATTTCGCCGCCCTGGTCGGGCTGGTGATCGCCGTGCGCTACATGCGCCGTCACGGTGCGCAGCTGCGTTTTGGCAATCTGCTGGTGACCGAGCGGCTGAAGCGCACGCTGGCGGTGAACCGCGACATCATGATCCGCTCGCTGGCGCTGATCTTCGTGTTTGTCTGGTTCATGGCCCAGGGCGCACGCTATGGCGACGTCACGCTGGCTGCCAATGCGGTGCTGATGCAGTTCGTATCGATCAGCGCCTATTTTCTCGACGGGCTCGCCTTTGCTGCAGAGGCGCTGGTGGGGCGTGCGCTGGGTGCGCGCGACCGCGCCGGCTTCCGCGCGGCGGTCCGCGTCAGCACCCTGTGGGCGGTGCTGGTGGCCCTGCTGGTCAGTAGCGTCTACTTCATTGCAGGGCCCTGGGTGGTGGATGCACTCACCACCGACCCGGACACCCGTTCGGCGGCACGCATCTATCTCCCCTGGGCCGCACTGGCGCCGCTTGCCGGCGTACTGGCCTTCCAGCTCGACGGCATCTTCATCGGTGCCACGCGCAGCGTCGAGATGCGCAACGCCATGCTGTTCTCGACTGCGGTCTTCGTGCTGGCCTGGTGGCTGTTGCAGCCCTGGGGCAATCACGGCCTGTGGGCTGCGCTCTATGTGAACTACGTGGCGCGCACCTTCTCGCTCGGCTGGTATTACCCGGCGCTGGCGCGGCTCGACTGAGGCGCGCGGGCAGGGCCCGCAGCCGTGGTGTTCGGGTGTGGCCTGCTGCAGGCGATAGAATGAGGCCATGACACATGCCGCTCCTGCCTTTTCGCTCGACCATGCCGGCCTGCTCGGCACCCTTGCCGCTCACGACAGGCTGCTCATCATCCAGGACCTCGATGGTGTCTGCATGGGCCTGGTTCGCGACCCGCTGACCCGCAGCATCGAAGCCCGCTACGTCGAAGCGGCGCGCAGGCTTGCGGGGCAGTTCTACGTGCTCACCAATGGCGAACACGTCGGCCGCCGCGGCGTGAATGACATCGTCGACAAGGCGCTCGATGCGGCTGCAGGTGCGCAGGATCACGGCCTCTACCTGCCTGGACTGGCCGCCGGTGGCGTGCAGTTTCAGGACCGTTACGGCGCGGTGTCGCACCCCGGCGTGAGTGACGATGAGCTGGCCTTCCTGCAGGCCGTGCCCGCGCGGGCAGAGCGCTTTCTGCGCGAACTGCTGGCGACGGCACCGTACGGGCTCGATGCGGGCGAGATTGACGACGCAGTGGCGTCGACCGTGCTCGACAACATCGCTTCGCCCACCATCAACATCAACCAGCTCTACCACCGCTTCGGCGCACAGCCCGCGCGCTACCGCCAGCTGCAGCAGGCAGTCGAAGCGTTCATGGACGGGCTGCAACGCGAGGCGGCGAGCGCCGGGCTGGAGCAGGCCTTTTTCGTGCACCTCGCGCCCAACCTCGGCACGGATGCGCAGGGACGGGAGCGCATCAGGCATGGAGATGACAGCAGCGCCGGCACCACCGATTTCCAGTTCATGATCCGGGGGGCAGTCAAGGAAGTCGGCGTGCTGGTGATCCTCAATCAGTACTACTTCGATCACACCGGCCACTATCCGCTGGGTGAGCACTTCAACGCCCGCCAGGCGCCGCGCGATCACGGCGAACTGCTGCGACTGGCGCGTGAGCGTTTCGATCCCGCACACATGCCCCACATCGTGGGTGTCGGCGATACGGTCACGTCCAGTACGCAGACGGTGGACGGGCAGCGCCTCCAGTTGCGTGGCGGCAGCGATCGCGGCTTTCTCACGCTGGTGCAGGCGCTGGGCGAAACCTCAGGAGCCGGCAGCACCGTGATCTATATCGACAGCAGCGGCGGCGAGGTGCGTCGTCCCGGGCTGGACGCGACCCATCTGCAGCAGCGTGCTGCGGACCCAGCGCTCGAGCCCTGGCCCGCGCTGGAAGGCATCACCGACCCCGCCGACCCGCTGCGGCTCGATTTTGTGTTCTGTGGCGGTCACGCGCAGTACGTGCCCTTTTTCTGCGCACTGGCCGAGCGTCGCGCACCACGCTGACCGGGGCTCGTGAGTGTTGCTGGCTTACGCCGCTGACGGCGCTGTGCTGGCGCGCGTTTCGATCTCCACGATTCCGTTGACCACGCGCAGCGGGATTTTCGGCAGGCTGCATTCCTCGCCCCGTACGCAGCTGCCGTCGCGTCCGTCGAACACCCACTCATGGACGGGGCAGGTGAGGTAGCGGCCGTTGAACTCGCCACGGTAGAGCGGCACGTTCTGATGCGGGCAGAGGCCGTTGAAGGCCTGCAGCTCGCCGCCTTCCGGCCACAGCAGGATGACTTCGCGTCCTTCAACGGTGTAGGGCGCCGCATCGCCTTCCATCAGGCTGCTCAGCCTGCACACCGGGGTGTAAGGCATGTTTCGATCTCCGTCGGGTTTGAGGCAGGAAGGCGGGAGTGTGCCCTCGAACCCGGATGCCGAGCAATTTCGGGGCCTGTTGCGGCGTTTCGTCCTTGTCCGCGCTTGCACCGGGTGGCGTGCGACGTAGAATCACCCTTTTATCTGACAGGATATGCGATGAGCCAATTCCAGAAAGGCATCCTCGCCCCGCTGCCGGCGCAGGCGCGCCATCTCTTCTTCGCCATCGAGTCGACCGAGGCACTGCCGGCTGCGCTCGATGCGCTCGCGGCGCTGGTGGACGGCGAGGCGACGGTGGTGGGTTTCGGCGAGTCGGTGCGCCATGCGCTGTCGGGTTCGCTGGGCGGTCTGCGTGCCTTCCCGCCGATCTCGGGCGCGGGGGTTGATGTGCCGTCAACCCAGCATGCCCTGTGGTGCTGGCTGCGCGGAGGGGATCGCGGCGAACTGCTGCACCGCGCGCGCGCGATCGAGGCCGCAGTGGCGCCGGCGCTGGTGCTGGTGCAGGCGACCGACACCTTCTGCTACGACAACGGTCGCGACCTGACCGGCTACGAAGACGGCACCGAGAACCCCGAAGGCGACGATGCGCTGGCCGCGGCTTTTGTGGCAGAGCGTGCCGGGCCGGGTGCGGCGGGTGGCAGCTATGTTGCGGTTCAGCACTGGCAGCACGATCTCGACACCTTCGCTGCCATGCCGGCGGCGGAGCAGGATAACGTGATCGGGCGGCGCAGGAGCGACAACGAAGAACTGGACGACGCGCCGGTTTCGGCGCACGTGAAGCGCACCGCACAGGAGAGCTTCGAGCCCGAAGCCTTCGTGCTGCGACGCTCGATGCCGTGGGTGGAAGGGCGCGAGGCCGGGCTGCTGTTCGTCGCCTTTGGCCATTCGCTCGACGCCTACGAGGCGCAGCTGCGTCGCATGGCGGGGCTGGACGACGGCATCACCGATGCACTGTTCCGTTTCAGCCAGCCGACAACGGGCGGCTATTACTGGTGCCCGCCGATGTGCGACGGGCAGATGGATCTTCGGGTGCTGACGGGCTGAAACGAGTTCGGCGCAAGCTCGTGGGCCTGCGCCGAACTCGCTCGTGGTGCTTACTTCAGGTCGAAGCGGTCGAGGTTCATGACCTTGGTCCAGGCTGCCGCAAAGTCGCGCACGAACTTCTCCTTCGCGTCTTCCTGCGCATAGACCTCGGCCAGCGCACGCAACTGCGAGTTGGAGCCGAAGATCAGATCCACGCGCGTGCCGGTCCATTTGACCACGCCCGTCTTGCGGTCGCGTCCCTCGAACTGCTCCCCGCTCTCGGAGGTCGGCTTCCAGGTCGTCCCCATGTCGAGCAGATTGACGAAGAAGTCATTGCTCAGGGTCTGGGCACGCTGGGTGAACACGCCGTCCTTCGAGCCGCCGGTGTTGGCGCCAAGCACGCGCAGGCCACCGACCAGCACCGTCATTTCGGGCGCGCTCAGCTTCAGCAGCTGAGCCTTGTCCACCAGCATGGCCTCGGGCGGCACCGTGTAGTTCGCCTTCCGGTAGTTGCGGAAGCCATCGGCTTCCGGCTCCATCACCGCGAACGATTCAACGTCGGTCTGCGCTTGCGATGCGTCGGTGCGTCCCGGCGTGAAGGGCAGGTCCACCGCATGACCACCGGCCTTGGCGGCGGCTTCGACGGCTGCGTTGCCGGCCAGCACGATCAGGTCGGCCATCGACACTTTCTTGCCACCGCTCTGCGCGCCGTTGAAGGCCTGCTGGATGCCTTCGAGGGCTGCCAGCACCTTGGCCAGCTGGGCGGGCTGATTGACTGCCCAGTCCTTCTGGGGTGCAAGCCGGATGCGAGCGCCGTTGGCGCCGCCGCGCATGTCCGAGCCACGGAAGCTCGAGGCCGAAGCCCAGGCAGTGGATACCAGTTCGGCAATCGACAGGCCGGATGCCAGGACCTTGGCCTTGAGGTTAGCGACGTCGCCGGCGTCGATCAGCGGGTGGTCGACCGCGGGGATCGGGTCCTGCCAGATCAGGTCTTCCGCCGGGACTTCCGCGCCCAGGTAACGCGCCTTCGGGCCCATGTCGCGGTGCGTGAGCTTGAACCAGGCACGCGCAAATGCATCTGCGAAGGCCTGCGGGTCCTTGTGGAAGCGACGCGAAATCGGCTCGTAGATCGGATCGAAGCGCATCGACATGTCCGCCGTGGTCATCATCGGCGGGTGCTTCTTCGACGGATCATGGGCATCCGGAATCATGTGTTCCGGCTTCACGTCCTTTGCCACCCACTGGTGGGCGCCGGCCGGGCTCTTGGTGAGCTCCCATTCGTAGCCGAACAGCATGTCGAAGTAGCCGTTATCCCACGTTGTCGGGTTGGGCTTCCACGCACCTTCGATGCCGCTGGTCGTGGTGTCGCCACCCTTGCCGGAGCCGAACTGGTTGATCCAGCCCAGGCCCTGTTCCTCGATGGGCGCACCTTCCGGCTCGGGGCCGACAAGGGCCGGGTCGCCCGCACCGTGGGCCTTGCCGAAGGTGTGACCGCCCGCGGTGAGCGCTACAGTCTCTTCATCGTTCATCGCCATGCGGGCGAAGGTCTCACGCACATCGCGGCCCGAGGCCACCGGGTCTGGATTGCCGTCCGGGCCTTCCGGGTTTACATAGATCAGGCCCATCTGCACGGCGGCGAGCGGGTTTTCCAGTTCGCGGTCGCCGGAGTAGCGGCTGTTGGGCTTGTCGCTGGTGGCCAGCCACTCCGCTTCGGCGCCCCAGTAGATGTCCTCTTCGGGCTGGAAGATGTCGGCGCGGCCGCCAGCGAAACCAAAGGTCTTGAAGCCCATCGATTCCATTGCGCAGTTGCCGGCTAGGACGATCAGGTCGGCCCACGAGATCTTGTTGCCGTACTTCTGCTTGATTGGCCACAGCAGGCGGCGCGCCTTGTCCAGGTTGCCGTTGTCAGGCCAGCTGTTGACCGGGGCAAAGCGCTGGTTGCCGGTACCCGCGCCACCACGCCCGTCCGCCGTGCGGTAGGTGCCGGCGCTGTGCCAGGCCATGCGGATGAACAGGCCGCCATAGTGACCCCAGTCAGCGGGCCACCAATCCTGCGAGGTCGTCATCAGCGCAACCAGGTCCTTCTTCAGCGCGGCCAGGTCGAGCTTCTTGAATTCTTCCGCGTAGTCGAAGTCCTCGCCCAGCGGGCTGGAGGCCGGCGCGTGCTGGTGCAGGATGTTCAGGTTCAGCTGGTGCGGCCACCAGTCACGGTTGGAACGCGTTCCGGCCGCAGCGCTCGCCGCATGATGTCCTGCAAAGGGGCACTTGCTTTCGTTACTCATGGATGTCTCCCGTTGTCATTGTTGATCGAGGTAAGCGATACGCCATGTAGTCACAATAGCTGTGCGGTATGACCACTTCTAACGAATTAAATTCATCGGCTACATAGTTATGCTGTATTGGCGCAGTGCAGCATTAATTAACTCCGGCTATCGCAACGTTTATCCCGGCGCGGCGTCCGTTTACCGCCGGCGGCGCTGCGGCGCAGCAGATGGCACCACGGAATTTCAGGATCAAAAGGGTCAGCAGGATCAAAGGGGTCAGAGTCGTTTGATCGATGCCTTGGCCGCGGTCCACCTGATCGCGCCGGCTTCGGGGGCCGCAGAGAACTCATTCGATTATATGGATTTGACGAATACTGAACTCGTTTTGATGGGCTTTTACATCGTTTGATCGAAAGATATCTTGCATGCACTAGCTAATCACACAGCCTCAGGAGAGTTTCGATGAAAGCGATGGTCCTCAATGAATATGGCGTCAGTTCCGAATTCCAGGTCGCAGACCTGCCCAAGCCCGCAGTCAAGGCGGGTCATGTGGTCGTGCGTGTTGCCGCCACCAGCGTGAACACGGTCGATACCATGATCCGCCAGATGGGCAAGGATCTGCCGCTCTCGCCGGACCTGCCCGCCGTGCTCGGGATGGACTTCGCCGGCACCGTCGAGGCAGTGGGCGAGGGTGTCACCGGCTTCGTGCCGGGCGACGAGGTGTACGGCTGCGCCGGCGGGCTCGCCGATCTGCAGGGTGCGCTTGCCGAATACATGCTGGCCGACGCCAGGCTGATCGCCCACAAGCCGAAGAGCATTTCGATGCGCGAAGCGGCCGCACTGCCGCTGGTCGGCATCACCGCCTACGAAGGCCTGCAACGCGCTGGCGCCCAGGCCGGGCAGAAAGTGCTGGTTCATGGCGGCACGGGCGGTGTCGGACACCTTGCGGTGCAACTGGCCAAGCACCTTGGCGCAGACGTCTATGCCACCTGCGGCGGTCAGAAGCAGGCGGAGATCATTCAAGGCTATGGCGCCACCGCCATCGACTACAAGACCGAGAAAGTCGCCGACTACGTCGCTAAACATACCGCCGGAGCAGGCTTCGACGTGGTGTTCGACACCGTTGGCGGCGCCAACATGAGCAACTCCTTCGAGGCCGCCGCCCTGAATGCGCAGGTTGCCACTACCGTATCCCTGCTGGAGCTTGACCTCTCGCCCGCGCACTTCAAGGGCCTGTCGCTGCACGTCGTGTTCATGCTCATCCCGATGCTGTACACGCACAAGCGCGAGCAGCACGGCGCCATCCTGGCCAAGCTGGCCGAGATCGTCGACGCGGGCGCACTCAAGCCCTTGCTGGACGAAACCCGCTTTGGCCTCGACGAAATCGGCAAGGCATACGCCCGTCTGAGCAGCGGACAGGCTATTGGCAAGGTGGTGGTTGAAGTCTGAGAACGCGCGAACGACCACGTCGCATGACGGGATGCCCCATCAGGTAGCTAGCGGTGGGGGCCTGGGAGCCAGTGCCTCCGCCGGCACACGGAGTTGGCACTACCGTCGGCTGCCTGAAGAACCCGGGTCAAGGCTTCAGCCATGGCCCGGGTTTCCGCCATCTGAAGGGCGAGACACTAGAATAGGCCGTTCAGATTACGAATCTTCAGGATCCTCGATGCGCCTCGACCCGGTTTCACTCAAGCTCTTCGTCAGCATCGTCGAAACCGGCACCATCTCCGCAGCAGCCGAGCGCGAGCATGTGGCCGCGTCTGCGGTGAGCCGGCGTATCAGCGATCTTGAGACGGCGCTCAAGACCACGCTGCTGCGGCGGACCAACAAAGGGGTGGAGCCGACTGCCGCCGGACTCGCGCTGCTGAACCTGGCGCGTGGCGTACTCCACAGCCTTGACGAGATCGCGGCGCAGATGGCCGAGTATTCGACAGGGGTGCGCGGCCAGGTGCGCGTTGCAGCGAACCTGTCGGCGATCACGCAGTTCCTGCCCAGCGAGATCAAGCAGTTCCTCGGGCTGCATCCCCAGGTTCAGATTCACCTTGAAGAGCTGATCAGCACAATGGTCACCAAGGCGGTGGCCGAGAATCAGGCCGATATCGGCATCTTCGCCCACGTGCCGTTCGGGCAGGAGGTCGAGACCTACCGCTACCGCAAGGATCACCTTGTTCTGATCACGCCGCGTGACCACCCGCTGGCAGCGCGCGGGCAAGTGAGTTTTGCCGAGGCGCTGGACTATGAGTTCGTCGGCCTGCATGTCGGCAGTGCGATCAACCTGCAGTTGGTCAAGGCCGCGACCGACCTCGATCGCACGGTACGCATGCGCATTCAGGTAACAAGCTACGAGGCGCTGTGCCTGATGGTTGAAACCGGTCTCGGCATCGGCGTCCTCCCCGAAGCTGTCGCGCGGCGTTACCTCGGCACCCTGGAGATCGCACAGCTGCGTCTGGACGAGCCGTGGGCCGAGCGCGAGCTCAAACTGTGCGTTCGGTCTCGCGCGGCGCTCCCGGTCGCGGCGCGGCTGTTACTGGATCACCTTCGCCACGACGACTGAGGTCTGTGCGGCCCCATTGCCCTGGATTGCCGCTGCGCCTGCAGCGTGTTACCTGCTGCTGTAGCTATCTCATTCTGGCAATTGTGCGGTGCAATATCTTGGAATTACGGCTTGCCATCGCGATTCGCGATGGCAAGCTCGCAAAATGTCGATTTTCACACCGCCTTGTCTTCGTCATTATCGCGTCCCGAAACGGACAGATCGCGTACGACCGTCCGACCTCAACAGATGCGAAAGGACAGAAGCGAGATGGCAAGCCCTAACCCCAATGAGCAGGCTGACAGTTCCACCAAGGATCAACCGCAGCCGCTCGCTGGCGTCAGGGTCCTCGAGCTTGGCACGCTGATCGCCGGACCCTATGCAGCGAGCCTGCTCGCGCAGTTCGGCGCCGAGGTCATCAAGGTCGAGTCGCCCGGCGGCGGCGACCCGCTGCGCAGCTGGCGCAAGCTGCACAAGGGGACGTCCTACTGGTGGTACTCGCAGAGCCGCAACAAGAAGTCGGTCACGCTGAACCTGAAGTCGCCGCGTGCGCAGGAGATCGTCAGGGATCTGGTCAGGAACACTGACATCGTCATCGAGAACTTCCGCCCCGGTGCGCTTGAAGCCTGGGGGCTCGGCTGGGATGCACTGTCGAAGATCAACCCGAAGCTCGTGATGGTGCGCGTTTCCGGCTACGGCCAGACGGGCCCGTACAAGGATCGTCCCGGCTTTGCCGCAATCGCCGAGTCGATGGGCGGGCTGCGCAACCTCGCCGGCTACCCGGACCGTCCGCCGGTTCGCGTCGGTGTGAGTCTTGGCGACACCCTCGCATCGCTCTACGGCACCATTGGCGCCATGCTCGCGCTGCATCACATCAACGTGAACAAGGGCGGGGGCCAGTACATCGACGTTGCGCTGTACGAAGCGGTGTTCGGCATCATGGAGAGCCTGATCCCCGAATACGCCGCCCTCGGCCATATCCGCGAACGCACCGGCGCGAGCCTGCCCGGCATTTCGCCGTCGAGCACCTACATCTGCAAGGACGGGCGCTACGTCATCATCGCCGGTAACAGCGACAGCATCTTCCGCCGCCTGATGGTCGCGATCGGGCGCAGCGATCTGGCCGAGGACAAGGAACTGGCCCGCAACGACGGCCGGGTCAGGCACAACGGCATGCTCGACGCCGCGATCACCGCCTGGACTTCGCAGCGTGAGCTGGAGGAGGTGCTCGGCGCACTCGAGGCCGCCGAGGTGCCGAGCGGTCGCATCTACACCGCCGCCGATATCCACGAAGACCCGCACTACGCCGCGCGCGAAATGATCGGCCGTTACGAGATGCCGGACGGCGAGCCGATCGAGCTGCCGGGCATCGTGCCCAAGCTCTCGGCAACGCCAGGCAAGACGCGCTGGCTCGGCCCCGCACTTGGCGAACACACCGCCGAAGTGCTCGCAGGCCTGGGCATCGACACTACCGAGTTGGCGGCGCTGCAAGCCGACGGCGTGATCTGAAGGAGTTCCACCATGCTGTTCGAACATGCGCCCCGGCGCGTCTGCCTCAATGAAGTCTCGGTGCGCGACGGTTTCCAGAGCGAAGCGGTTTTCGTCCCGACCGAAGACAAGATCCGTCTGATCGACGCACTCTCCGCCACCGGCCTGGCCCGGATCGAGGTCACGTCCTTCGTGTCGCCGAAAGCGATTCCGAACCTGCGCGATGCGGCCGAGGTCATGCAGGCCATCACCCGCGTACCGGGTGTCATATATACCGCGCTGGTCCCGAACGAGAAGGGTGCCGAGCGCGCACTCGCCTGTGCTGCCGACGAGATCAACCTGGTGATGTCGATCGGTGAGCGGCACAACCTCGCGAACATGCGCATGCGCTGCGATCAGTCGCTCGCGCAGTTCCGCAACATCATGAAGCTGGTCGCCGCTGCGCCAGTGCGCGTGAATGGCACAATTGCGACGGCCTTCGGCTGCCCCTTCGACGGCGAGCAGCCGCTCGATCGCGTGCTGTGGGCGGCCGGCGAATATCTTGCGATGGGCATGCACAGCCTGACGCTGGCCGACACCACCGGCATGGGACACCCGCAGCAGGTGGCAGACTTCTGCCGCGCCGTGCGCACCGCTTTTCCGGGCGTCCCTGTCACCGCGCATTTCCACAACACGCGCGGCATGGGTCTCGCGAACGTGCTTGCTGCGGTCGATGCCGGCGTCGACAGCATCGACGCCTCGCTCGGCGGCATCGGGGGCTGCCCCTACGCGCCAGGTGCTACCGGCAACATCTGCACCGAAGACACCGTGCACATGCTCGAGGCCTGTGGCATCGACACGGGTGTGGACCTCGATGCGCTGCTCGATCTTGCTCGCGAACTGCCCACGCTGCTTGGCCACCCGGTACCCGGGCAGGTGCTGCAGGCGGGCAAGCGCACACAACGTCAGGCCTGCCCCGAAGCGGCCTGAGAACCTTTCACGTACCCGCAACAACACTCATCTCGGAGGAGACTATGAAAAAAACGAACCAACTGCTTGCCGCCCTGATCGCCTCGACCGGCATCCTTTTCGGCGCGTCGGCCCAGGCTCAGAACGCTGCGCCCATCGTCATCAAGTTCAGCCACGTCGTGGCCGCCGAGACGCCCAAGGGCAAGGCTGCCGAGATGTTCAGAAAGCTTGCGGAAGAGCGCACCAACGGTCGCGTCAAGGTTGAGGTCTATCCGAACAGCGTGCTCTATAAGGACAAGGAAGAGCTCGAGGCGCTGCAACTGGGCGCGGTGCAGATGCTTGCGCCGTCCACCGCCAAGTTCGGCCCGCTCGGGTTCAGGGAGTTCGACGCCTTCGCGCTGCCCTTCATCTTCGACAACTACGACGATGTGCACAAGGTGCTGCAGGGCCCGATCGGCGGTGGGCTGCTGAAGAAGCTGGAAACACGTGGACTGGCCGGACTTGCGTTCTGGGACAGCGGCTTCAAGCAATTCACCGGCAACCGGGCGATGCACAAGCCGGAAGACCTCAAGGGCATGAAGATTCGCATTCAGTCGTCCAAGGTCATCGAAGAGCAGATGCGGTCCCTCGGTGTGCTGCCGCAGGTGATGGCCTTCTCCGAGCTGTATACCGCGCTGCAGACGGGCGTCATCGACGGTGACGAGCAATCGACTCCGAACATCTGGACGCAGAAGTTCTATGAAGTCGAAAAGCACATGACGGTCAGCAACCACGGCTACACGGGCTACGCGGTAGTGACCAACAAGAAGTTCTGGGACGAGCTGCCGCCTGAGATCCGCACTGAACTCGAAGGCGCAATGAAGGACGCGACCGCATTCGCCAACGACGTCGCACGCAAGGACAACGAAGCAGCCCTCGAGATGATCAAGAGCAGCGGACGGATGGCGGTGTTCACGCCGACGCCGCAGGAGCGCAACGAGTGGAAGCGCGCGATGGTAAAGGTGCATGCCACGATGGCACCTCGCGTTGGCCAGGAATTCCTCGAATCGATCTATCGTGAGACGGGTTTCGAAGTCGCCAAGAAGTGAAGGAAAGCCATCGGCGCATCGTGCAGACGATGTGCCGATGGCTTATCACCTTGGCATGGCGGACGGTAGCTTCGGCGGGCCGTCCGGACAGTCGAGTGTGATGAAGTAGGCTTATCGCGGCATGGTATTTGGCATAGCATATCGGCATTGTTCGATTTTCCGTGCTATTCGCTGCCATGCTCCGCTCATTAGTCGCCATTCGCGTGCGCTAGCATGGCGAAGATCATCCCCAGCCTCAATCGCCACACGCTCGCCCGCATGACCTCGGGTGAACGGCGTGTAGCGCAAACGCTCGCTGCGGTGCTGGAGGATGATTACCTCGTCTGGTACGACATTCCGGTTGCAAGACGCAGGCGCTACCCCGACTTCATCATCCTGCATCCCTCGCGCGGCCTGCTGTTTCTGGAAATCAAGGACTGGAAGCCGGAAACGCTCAAGCGCCTGAGCAAGAGCGAGGTCACCCTGCACACCGAACGCGGGCAGGTGCTCGAAGTCCACCCGCTTGAGCAGGCGCGCCAGTACGCCTACGAAGTCATCGCCCTGCTGTCGCGCGACCCGCAGTTGTGCCATCAGTCCGGCCCGCATCAGGGCAAGCTCGTCATGCCTTACGGCTGGGGCGTGGTGCTGACCAATATCACGCGCAAGCAGATCGCCGCTTCGATGCCGGAGGAAAGTCGCGACATTCTGCTGCCCGAGCACCTGATGATCTACAAGGGTGAGTTTTCCGAGAACACGGAGCCCGAAGCCTTCCAGCAAAGGCTGTGGGACATGTTCACCTACCGCTTTGGCCAGCCCCTGAGCCTGCCGCAGATTGACCGCATCCGGTGGCACCTCTTCCCCGAAGTGCGCATCGACGCGCCGCTGCAGACCGAACTCTTCGCTGACCCGCTGCAGGCCGCCGGCGAAATCGAGCAGACCCTGCCCGACATCATCCGCATCATGGACATCCAGCAGGAGCAGCTTGCCCGCAGCCTGGGCGAAGGGCACCGCGTCATCCACGGTGTGGCCGGATCGGGCAAAACCATGATCCTGGGCTACCGTTGCCTGTATCTGGCGCAGACGCTGCAAAAGCCCATCCTGGTGCTGTGCTTCAACATCACCCTGGCGGCGCGGTTGCGCGCCTTCATTTCGGCCAAGGGCATCGGTGCCCAGGTGCAGGTCTATCACTTTCATGACTGGTGCGGGCAGCAGCTCAGAACCTACAGCGTCGATGTTCCTGCGGGCGAGGGCCCGCACTTCGAGCGTCAGGTCAGCGCCGTCATCCACGCGGTGGAGCAGGGCTTCATCCCGCGCGCCCAGTACGGCGCGCTGCTGATCGACGAAGGCCACGACATGCAGGCCGACTGGCTCAAGCTGGTGGTGCAGATGGTCGACCCCGAAAGCAATTCCCTGTTGCTGCTCTACGACGACGCCCAATCCATCTACAAGAAGAAGGCGGGGCTCGGCTTCACCCTGTCGAGCGTCGGCATCCAGGCTCAGGGCCGCACCTCAATCCTGCGCCTCAACTATCGGAACACCCGCGAGATCCTCAGCTTTGCTTTCGGCTTCGCCCGCCACTACCTCGACCCGCAGCAATCGGACGACGACCACATCCCCCTGGTCGAGCCCGAAGCCGCCGGCATCAGCGGCCCCGCCCCGGTCGCCAAACGCCTGAAGTCCTTTGCCGACGAGCTCGACTACACTTGCGCCTGCATCCGGAAGTGGCGCAGCAATGGCGTGGAACTGAAGGACATTGGGGTGCTGTACGCCACCAACACCCAAGGCGCCCAACTGAGCCGGCGCCTGGAGAAAGACGACGTTCCCCACCAGTGGCTGGGCAGCCGCGCCCAGAAGATGGCCTACGACGCCGAAAGCGATGCACTCACGCTGCTGACCATCCATAGCAGCAAGGGCCTCGAGTTCGAGCGCGTGATCATGATTGGCATCGGGCAGATGGAAGATGAAGGCGAGCAACGCCAGCAATCGGCACGCTTGCTGTACGTGGGAATGACGCGGGCACGGCGGTATCTGTTGATGGCGAGTTCAGGGGAGAACGAGTTCAGCCGGCGGATTGTGGATGTTGAGGGGTTGGGGGGCGACAGGTGAGCAGAACATGCTGGATCTGCGGTGCGAACGCTGATAGCGCCGAGCACCGTTTCAAGAAAGCAGATTTAGTTCGTGCCCACGGTCGCGGCCCTTATGTCGGGCCATCGGCGTTATCCCACGTTCGCGCCGGAATGGAAAGTTTAGTACAGGGACCTGGCTCACAATCCCTGAAATATCTCCCGAGCCTTTGTAAGCACTGCAACAATACTTACACCCAACCGTTCGACCGTGCGTACGACGCGCTGATCAGTTGGGTAATGGCGAATGACGATCTAGTCCTCCGTCGTCGCTTCATCGATTTTGAAGAAGTGTACGGTGTTGGGTGGGAGGTCTTACAGCGCAACCTATACAAGTACTTCGCAAAATCCTTCGGCTGCCGCCTAGTTGATGCGTGCACCGCAGTACCTCCAGACATAGTTGGACTCTTGGGACAAACCACTTTCCGCACTCGCCTTCACTTAACCGTCGCTGTCAACGAAGACATCCTTCTTATGCCAAGAAGCGACCGTAACGGCTTTATTGGCAAGGGAGAGTTGTTAGCGTGGGCGCCGCGCTCCGCACCGAGCAGCCCTGACTCCTTCACATGGAATGAGCACGTCTCCTGGCTCACGACTTGTTACTGGTACAACTATGCCCCGGACGGCACGTACGGCTCGACTTGGATTGCAGATTGCAAGTTCATTTATCTCGGCAGCTTCGCGCCATTGGACGAGCTCGCGCGAAACGAATTCATCGAGAAGGTGAAGAACCGTGAAAAATGATAAGTGCGCAGCCGACGAGCCCAAAAAATGCTTGCAGCGGATCGTCAGAACGCTGTGCATTTCTCCGTCTGCTGAAGCGCCACGTTAGGAAGTGCTATGCCGACATCTCTAAAATCCCTAAAAAAGGATACCCGCGATTTCTTCAAGCTTCACTGGAATGAACAAGCAATCGGCGAGGCTGCTCCAAAATGGTCAAAGGAGTGGAGGCTTTCAGGTTCTGCCCCAAACTACGACAAACAAGGTGTATACGCTTTTGTTAAAGACGGAGAAATCACCTACGTAGGTAGCGGAGTAAGCCGACGCAAAAAAGGCTATGAGGGTCATGGTCTTGGAGCCAGAATCGGCGGTTATGTTCGCGTTGAAAAACAAGGGCTATACCGTGCCCATGACGAGAGGCTGGCAGAGGCAGGAGCATTGATAACCATAGGCTTTCATCTAGGCTATTGGCATACTGCAATTGCGCTTAAGTATTACCTGATCGCAAACATGCCTACCAAGCACAACAGCAACCGGCCGGGAAGTTATCCCTAATCGGGTGAGGCAGAATTCGGCGAACAATCAGATAAAATCTTTGTCATAGATGAGCCTCGATACCCCCTGCACTGAAATGACGTGCGGCCAACTTGATCCCCGGTTCTCAATGTTTCACTACTTTTCGCTGGAATCGCGCGTGACGGCCGATCATCCGCTGTGAAGATCAAAAGGGGTAGAGTCGTTCGATTCTTCCAGAAAAACGTAAAAAGCGAGATGCGCCGACCGCTCGGGCTCTTCCTGCGGCTTCAAACGACTCTGATCCCTTTGATTGCGCATAAAATTGCACTCGGCCTCGCTCCCTTCGGTTGCTGGTCAGCTTTAGGTTATGTGAGGGGAAATCAAAAAATATGATTGAGTATGCAACCGATATGTGGGCGCTTGCCTTTGAAGGGGATAAGCAAGGAGTACTATTCTTTGTAGTAGTTTATGCGTTGATTGTGTGCCTGTATTCTTTCTTCAGACAAGTTCTGATAAGACGGTGGCCGGTAGCAAAAGGCCGTCTGCTAAGTGCTTCTGTTGAGAAGTGGGGGATTTCGGAGCTGGTTCTATCGGACCAGGATTACAAAGTTGATTCATTGTATGAGTATCATGTTTCCGAAAAAAGTTACCAAGGAAAGCGAGTATCGCCTTGGATAATAATCGCATCTCACAATGCCAGATTCTTGTTGAAGAAGCAGTTGAACGGTGTTCAGAAAAATGAAGATGGCACTGTTAATGTGTTTTATCACCCAAAAAACCCCGCGAAAAGCTACTTGGTGAAGCCCGGGTTTTTCGGTATGGCCATCAATTTATGTATTGCAGTTCTCCCTTTGCTTCTCTATGCATATGAGTATTCTTGAATTACATAACAAAACGCTTCCTTGGGCGTCAGGCGGCATCGGATATCTGAGGGCAGAAGGGGTCAGAGTCGTTTGATCCTCGCGACCGGAATGAGTGATCTTGGCGCTGAAAGCCTTGGCCGGAATCTTTGATCGCCTGCAGGATACCGTCGAGGTCGACTCAGTCCGTGAGCGACTCGCCGGCGAAGTACATGCAATTGCGCCCGGCTTGTTTGGCGCGGTACAGCGCCCGGTCGGCATGCTCCACCAGATACTCGGGTGGGTTGTGCCGGGAAGGTGTCAGGCTGGCCACGCCAATGCTGGCGGTGACGATGCTTGCGGGTACGCCGGCATGTGGCAGTGCCAGTGAACGGATTTCATCCAGCAGGTGGGTGGCGAACTTCACTGCGTCATCTTCGCCAGTCTCGGGTAATAGCACCACGAACTCTTCGCCGCCGAAACGTGCCACCAGGTCTCCTGCACGGCGCGCCGACTGCGCCAACAGCCTGGCCAACGCCTGCAGGCACGCGTCGCCTGCGAGGTGTCCATTTGTGTCGTTGAAATGCTTGAACAGATCGACGTCGAGCATGACCAGCGACAGCGGCGCGCCGGAGCGCTGCCCGCGGTCCCATTCCCGGGAAAGCGCCTGATCGAAGCTCCGGCGGTTAGCGACGCCGGTCAGGCCGTCGGTGTTACTCAAGGCCTCCAGCTTTCTGTTTGCTTCCGCCAGGGCGTGAGTGCGCGTTTCGATCAGCGCTTCCAGTTCGCGATTGCGCTCACGCAGGTTAACCATCGGGTAGATTTCATCGTCCCCGGCAAGACCGAATGGAATTGAGATGCCGCTGTGTGCAATTTTCCAGGCATCGCCCTCAAGGCGGAAGATCAGCACCAGGCGCGCCGTTTCTCGCGCCAGAATGCTTTCCGGAAAAGGAAGGTGGATGTGAAAGAAAGCGGTCACGGCGACCACATCGTCGGCCAGATCCTGAAGCGCCAGATCCAGCATTTCGATGTGGAGGCGCTCGGGCACTTGTGCGAAATCCAGCGCGGTGATGCGAATCCACTCAGCCCTGTCGGTGACCAGAACATCGCTGCTGCCTGCGTAGCCACTGAAGTTTTCGCTGAAGCACGTTATCAGGCGCGCGTCGCGCGAGGCATACATCTCGATGTAGTCCTCGAACAGAGACTGGATCAGGCGCTGGCGTTCAGTTGGCATGGGGCCGGCCGTCTTGAGGGGTGAATCAAAGGGGTCAGAGTCGTTTGATCGGTGGCGTTGGCAGCAGCGTTCATCTATACGATCACTTTGCCGTAGCTACCCCGTTCCATTTCCACAACTTCGGCTGTGATCGAGGTGTTGCTGAAGCCAAGTGCGCGCAATTGCGCGACAACGGTACTGGATAGATTTGATCGCTGTTCGGGGGTTCGTCCGGACAGGATTTTCAGCGCAACGTGAATGAATGGGGACTTCCGCGGGCCTGTCAGATAGCTGCTGAAACTCAGTGCCCGTACCTTTATGTCATTGCCATCCGGGTCAAAAAGGCCGGAATGCAGGGCAGCAGTGAATACCTCGCTTACCAGCTGGTCACTATCAAAGTCTGTCGAGTGCTCGATGATGCAATGTGGCATTTTGTCTTCCCTGGATGAAACGTCCCTAGCCTGATGAATGCAGGGAACGCCCCGGCTCTAGCGCGTGGTAGTGAATCGGGACTGTGCAATCCGCATCGCGTCGCCCCCGATACGATAGACGATACCGTAGCACCAATGGGGGCAGGCAGCGTCGATGCCGTCCTCAACTGGCGCCGGGCTCGCCCCCCATTGGAGGGCGAGCGGTCATCCGGCGTTCCACGGTACCCGCTTTCCCTTGACCGATGGATTCTGAGCCCTTTGAACTCGCGTGCGCGGTTCTTTGGGGAGGCGGTGCGCCTCAGCTCCTTGCGTGACTGATGATGCGGTTGCGGCCGCTGTTCTTTGCGTCGTAGAGCGCACGGTCGGCGGTTCGGATCAGGGCTTCGGTGGTCGTGCCCCCTCCGTGCGCGATGCTGATGCCGATGCTCAGGGTGATCTTCAGCGTGGTGCCGTCGACCAGAAAGGGAAACTGCTCGACGCTGCTGCGGATGCGCTCGGCGACTGCCCAGGCGGTGTCGTGCCCTGCGCCGGGCAGGATGACGGTGAATTCCTCCCCGCCGTAGCGTGCGACGAGGTCTTGCGGACGCACGCAGTCGCGGATCAGGTGGGCCACCGACTGCAGCACATGGTCGCCGCTGCGGTGGCCGTAAGTGTCGTTGACCCGCTTGAAGAAATCGATGTCGATCATCAGCAGTCCGGATGTGCTGTCATCGTGGCGGATACGGTGCAATTCTTTGTTCAGGGCCTGCATGAAGACGTCCTGCCGGAGCAGGCTGGTCAGCGCATCGCGCTCTGCGCGCTCAAGATAGTCATCGCGCTCTTGCCGGGTTTCGTTCAGGCGGAGATAGACATGGGTGATGACCCGGTCGGCGATCAGCAGTGTGCCCAGCCCGATCAGCAGACCAGCCCCCACCAGGAGTGCAATCGCGCGGCCGTATCGGCCCTCGCTCGCGGAAACATCCATCACCAGCAGCATCCGGCCCACGCTGCGCCCGGAAGCGTCGGTCAGTGGCGTGGTCTCCACGACCAGGCTGCGCGCGGCCACCCGCGCGCGCTTTACGTCGGCCGACGAGGTCGCTTCAAGCAGCAGACTGTGCGGAACGTTGGTGCGGTCGGAGCCCTCGGGACGCCCCACCACTACGTGGTCCGGAAAACGGTCCCAATCGTGGTTGCGCCCGATCATGCGCATGCCGGCCTCCCAGCGCTCGCGCTGGACATATTTCTTTTCGACCAGTGAATAAAGGCTCACGCCGGTCAGCGAATGCAATTGCTCCAGTGTGCGGTCAATCTCGATGCCGAGTTCGATGTAGCCAATCCGCTGGCCGGTGGCGTCAATCCAGGGATGGACCACGCGCAGCGTAAAGATGCCCATCGGCCCCAGCTCCAGGCCAGCGCTCGGTTTGCCCGTGCGCTCAGCCTCACCCAGCGTGTAGCGGTTGATCTCGTCACCGCGGCGTTCCGGGGCCTGCACACGGAGGAACATGCGGCGGTCCGGCGCAATGAAATAGAAATGGGTGATGTTGTGCCTGGCGCGCAGGACGGTGTAGTAGGGCTGTGCCACAGCGAGCAATTCGTCAAAATCACGACGGACGAAGGCCTGCTGCAAGTCGGCATTTCGCGTGAGCAGTTCGAGCAGACCGCTAAGCTTGTCGGAGTCCCGGTCGATTGCAAGTTTCAGCGCGGACTTGACGCCTTCAACCGCAATCGCACGCTGTTCGTCGATCGCTCCGCGTTCGCGCAAGAACTCTGCCACGCCAACCACCAGCAGCAAGGTCAGCAAGCCTGCGGCAAGAGGCAGCAGCAGCGCCCGCTTGTAATCGGCAAGAGAGTTCAGCTTTGTGACCATGTCGGGTCGTGATCCTTGCCCGGAAAGGCCCGGTAAACAGGAACAAGTATGTTCCTGATGATGGGCTCTGCATCGTCGCTATCTTTCGGGGAGATGTAAATTGGACGAAAGCCATAGAGCGCGCATCCGCATCCCCCTCAGACCTACTGCTCTCATACCGTTGCTCCGTCGCTCGCGGGCAATTCCCCCTTCGCCCGCACTGGCAGGCGGAGGCGAAAGGCGAGGAGGACGAACAGGTTAGAAGAATCAAAAGGGTCAGAGTCGTTTGATCCTTTCACGGATGCGCAAATGCCAAGATGCTCCGACCGCTCTGGCTTTTCCTGCGGCTTCAAACGACTCTGACCCCTTTGATCGACCCCTTTGATCCTGTCAGTTGTGCTCGGAGGCGAGAAGGGGGATAAATTCAGCAACATCCGCGATCACGTTAGACTTGATGTATGCCTTCGCCACGCGCACGGTTCGGGTTTTTCCTTCGGTTCCCGCTGGGCGCAATCCTGATTGCGTTGTGCGGATGGACTGCTGCTGCTCATGCCTTGGACGCTGTCACGCTTCAACTCAAATGGAGCCACGCTTTCCAGTTCGCCGGCTACTACGCCGCGAAGGAAAAGGGCTACTACCGCGAGGTGGGGCTTGATGTCGCAATACATGAAGCGCGTCCGGGAGATGACCCGGTAAAAAACGTGCTTGATGGCAATGCCCAGTATGGGGTTGGTAATAGCAGTCTGCTTCTGGCGCGAAGTTCGGGGCAGCCCGTGGTGGTGCTGGCCGTCCTGTTTCAGCATTCGCCTGTGGTGCTGCTTGTCCGCCGCGAAGGGCCGGTTCAGGGAATTCACGACATGGCGGGCAAGCGCCTGATGATCGAACCCCAGTCCGACGAACTGTTGGCCTATCTCAAGCAAGAGGGCATCCCCTTGGCCGGTATTACCCGCGTCGAGCACAGTTTCCGGCCACAGGACCTGATTGACGGCAAGGCAGATGCGATCTCTGCCTACGTGACCAACGAGCCCTACTTTCTGGATCGCACGGGCTTCGAGTATCACACCTACACCCCGCGCTCCGCTGGCATCGACTTTTACGGCGACAACCTGTTCACAACCGAACATGAGCTGAGCAAGCATCCGGCCCGTGTAAAAGCGTTTCGTGAAGCGAGTCTGCGCGGATGGCAGTACGCGATGGCGCATCCTGAAGAAATCGCCGACCTGATCCTGGACAAATACTCGCAGCAACATCCCCGCGAGTTCTACCTGTTCGAGGCCAGCCGCATGGAGCCGCTCTTTCGAACGGATCTGATCGAGATCGGGTACATGAACCCAGGTCGCTGGCGTCATATTGCGGACACCTACGCCCAGCTTGGCTTGCTGCCGGAAAACTTTGTGTTCGACGGATTCGTCTATAACGCCGAATCAGAGCGTGATCTGACCTGGCTCTACCTCGCAGGCATCCTGCTTGTCATCGTGAGCGCCGTCGCATTCTATATTTATCGAATCAACAGGCGCCTGACCCTGGCACTGATCACCAGCAAAAGGGATCACGAGCTGCTCAGGGTCAGTGAGGAGCGGCATCGCCTGTTGGCCGATAACGCCACCGACGTGATCTGGACGATGAATCTCGATGGTCAATTCACCTATGTCAGCCCATCGGTGGAGAAGCTGCGGGGATATAGCAGCGAAGAGGTCATGCGGCAGCCCATGGAACAGGCATTGACCGCAGCGTCCATCCCGATTGCAAAGGAAGCACTTGCAAGCTCCATTGCAGCGATGGTTCAAGGCAAGCCCTTTGTAGAGTTTCAGGGAGAACTCGAACAGCCTTGCAAGGACGGGTCGACCGTTTGGACCGAAGTGAGCACCTCTGGCATGCGAAACGCTGCCGGTGAGTTTTTTGGCATTCTGGGCGTGACCCGGAACATCACCAAGCGCAAGCAGATGGAAGATCAGGTGCGGCTGCTCGCCTTCTATGACCCGTTGACCAAGTTGCCAAATCGTCGGCTACTCAACGATCGCCTCACTCAAGCGATGGCGATCAGCAAGCGCGGAGGTTGCTACGCTGCAGTGATGTTTCTCGATCTGGACAACTTCAAGCCACTAAACGACAAATATGGGCATGCCGTTGGAGACCTGCTACTGATCGAGGCGGCGGACCGGCTGAAGAAATGTGTGCGTGAAACCGACACCGTGGCTCGCTTCGGCGGCGATGAATTTGTGGTGTTGATCAGCGAACTGATGGAGGACCGAGCTGGCTCAGAAGTGCTGGCCATGCGCATTGCCGAGAAGGTTCGCAGTTCTTTAGCCAAAGCCTACGTCCTTACAGTGCAGCACGAAGACAAAGCTGACGGCATTGTGGAGCACCAATGTACGGTGAGCATCGGCATTGCACTGTTCATCAGCCATGATGCGACCGAGGGCGACATCCTCAGGCGTGCGGATACAGCCATGTATCAGGCAAAAGAGGCTGGGCGTAACAAAATTTGCTTTTATGACGTGGGCGAGTCGAAAGGGTCAGAGTCGATTGATTCTTTCGGAGATACGTAAACAGAACTTCAAACGACTCCGACCCCTTTGACGACTCTGACCCCTTTGAAAAGCGGGCTGCCTTCGGGTGGTCCGTTTTGCTTTAGGCATAGAGATTGCAACGGTGATGTGCTGACGGGATGTAGGGTAGTACTTGCCTCGCATTATTGCGTTGTGCTATTTCATCGCCTGAACCCATTGAACGCGCGTTGGCTGATCGCGAGCAAGCACGGGACGAACTTCCGGAGAGCAGATTGGCGAACGAGAAAGCGCTTGCGACAGGTCTGACACTGCTGATTGCAGCGGGGGCTGGCGCGTTCCTGTGGTGGGATGCGAACAAACAGCCCGCGGCAACGCTTGCTCCGCATGTTCAGCCAGCACAGCCACCGACACGCTCACTCGCACAGACCCCAACACCGCCCCCGAGCGCAACCCGTCCGGCGCCAGGGGCCAACGCGCTTTTCCGTTGCGAACACCGTGGCGCTGTCACCTACCAGTCCAGCCCCTGCCCATCGGGCGCCCGCCAGGCTCAGGTTGACCGCGGCACCATGAGCGTCGTCAGCCCACCGCCCATTGCGAAGTCAGCCCCTGCACCAGCGCCACTGGCGCAGGCTGAAGGTGGCAAGGTCGGATTCGTCTCGCGCACACCGAGTCTTGGTAGCGGGAACGTTGCGCTGTGCGCTGGTTTAGAGAGGGAGGTTGCGCGGATAGATGCTGCTGCACGCAACGGTATCAGCGCACAGCAGCAGGAGCGACTGAAGACGCGGCGAAAGGAAGTGAAGGATGAGATGTGGGGGCTGAAATGTGGGTTTTAAGTGGGCTTTGCACTCTCAACCGAGTCTGAACATTGCAGGCAAGGCGAACCCAAAAGACATATTGCGGATCGAGTTGATAGCTGTAACGCTTCTTGCGATTGCATGTTCGAATCGGGTTAAGCAAGCGAACGGACTGTAACGGAGCTGGTGCCTCTCAAAAAGGCGTGCGTGGTTTGTCAGGCTGTTTATAAATGTTAATAAACATGGTTTGTTATGAAAAATAAATTACATCAAACGCTTACGGCTGCGGATTCGAGTCAGATATACCGCAACGCAGCAGATGAGTCCGCAGATTTGCGGTCTACAACACGTTAGTTGTCATTGGCGTTAATCGAGAAGTACATGAAATATATAAAAGGTCTCTGTTGGTTAGTCGGCTTAATTTTTGTTGTCACACTGATAAGTCTCTTGGCGGCACACCAGTTAAGAGCGGAATTTACCGGGATATCTCAACTTCATGAAAACTTTTGCAATGTTGACCTAAGTCGCGACAGGAAGGAGTGCGAAGAGCTTGCGGAACTAACAGATACATTGATGAATGTGAAACGCGAACTCTCTACAGGAGAGGTTGCATACTGTTCCATCTTGGAACTTTTGAAGCTTGGGATGTTTAATAATACCTGCAATCAATACCAAGTCGCTGTTGACTTAAAGAACGAAATTGAAGACTTAATGAAGGCAACGGATGTACTTGAGAAATACAACTAACACGGCGCTCTTGCCGGACAATTTTTCCACCGCTTCGCGGCTACAAAATTGCCGCAAAGCTTGGCGTTAAAGCTATGACGTTAGCACCTTCGCAAGTGACCTAAGAAAATTAAAAGCCAGAGTATGAGAAGAGGGAGATATTACATGGGCCGAGTTGTAAAACTCGGTACTCTCGACCAAGAACGACTGCAGAATGCACTGCTTCATCCACCTGTGGTTGAGATCGGGAAATTCGATTGGACGATCACTGGTGTAGTCGACGGAAGAGACTCTTCCCAACCATATATCTTTGGAAATCTCGCAAAATATGCCAAATAAGGAAGAGTTATGATTGTCGACGAGAACTCGCGCCAACAAATCAAGGCGCTTGCTCCAAACTTGCTCGAGGCCAGCGCACCATTCGTGTATCTGCCAGAATTTTCTGGCTTAGCTTTTCTGCATGTTTGGAATGGCATTCAGGAACAAATTTTCCCGCGGCGCTTTAAGTCAATCATTGAGGCGACCTACGAAAATTCTTTCGTCGGGTGCTATGTGGAGCCGGTATCGGACTATAAAGCCTTCTACGCCAAGCTCAGTTCTTTTCAACGCTTTACTGAACTATCTGCGAAGGTTTTCCCCCGAACCCACTATTCGGCCGACTCTGGGAAAGTCTCCACGAGTACGTGAAAGAGCGGAGCGCGTCTGAGGTTTCGGTAAGAGAAGTTTCCGAGAAGCCTTCTGGAATTGCGACCAAACTGGTAGAGCTAATCGGAAACATGATTGAGAATCCGGATTATCAGCCTGCATCTACCCCAGCAATTACCAATGCGGCCATTCTCATGGCGGCAGATGGATACGGGTCGGGAAAAGCGGTCGGAGTAGAAGATGGACAGGTGACCGTAGTCAGAACGTCCGGAACTCAAAGGATCAAAGGGGTCAGAGTCGTTTGAAACGCATTTTCAAACGACTCTGACCCCTTTGATCCTCCCGGTGAAATGGGAAGCGCGCAGCCTGCCCTGCATCGCCCTTGATGCGATCGTTACAGCTCTTCCAGCCCCTCATGCAGCCTTTCTGCTGCGCGCAGTCGGTTGCCTGCTTCCACTTCCGGCCGGTTTGCCAGTGTTGATACGAGCAGGTTGAGTACGCTCATTGCCGCGGCATAGGAATCGAATCGGCCGGAGCCGCTCGTCTCGCAGGCGATGCGCCAGGTGGCGTCGACTTCCTTTGCGGGCGTGGTGGCGTCCATCAGCACCAGCACCGGCACGCCGGCTTTCTTTGCGTGGCGGGCGATCTCTGCGACCACTGGCACGCGGCGGCGGAAGGCGAGGATGACGAGCATGTCGTCGGGGCCGAAGGCGGC
Organism: Parazoarcus communis; assembly: GCF_003111665.1. NCBI lineage: Bacteria > Pseudomonadati > Pseudomonadota > Betaproteobacteria > Rhodocyclales > Zoogloeaceae > Parazoarcus > Parazoarcus communis. Next base: position 1,738,704 of record NZ_CP022188.1, read on the forward strand.
GAGGTCTTCGCCGATGGTCTGGCCGGCCTGGGGGAGCAGGGCGACGTGGTCCTTGAGCAGCACGAGTTGGCGGGCGAAGTATTGCGCCAGGGCGTGGCTGTTGCGGTAGCCGATCACGCCGACCCGGCGAGCGCGGGCGAGGGTGGTGACGGCGGGCTCTACGACGCCGCTGGTGAGTTTCTCGAAGGTACGGGCAAGGTTCTGCAGGTCGCGCCTGAGGTGTTCGCCGAAGGCTTCTTCCGAGGCTGCAGGGAGGCCGGGTGCGGCCTGCAGGCCGGGGGCGCCCCAGCGTTGCGCCTCGCGCGCTTCGCGCCGGGCGGAGGCGAAACCGTCGTAGCCTACACGCTGGATGAAGCGCGTTACCGCGGCCTTGGAGCTGCCGGCGATGGCCGCCAGCTCGGTGGCCGAGTGGGTGGCGAGCAGGGCGGGTTGCGCGGTGAGCAGCTGCGCGAGCTTGTGCTCGGAGTCGGGCAGGGTTTCGCTGAGCGCTTCGATGCGTTCGTCGATCGGCTTGAAGCGTTTGGCGGGCTTGGGCGTCATGCGCGGGGCTGCTCTCGGGCGTGGGTTCTCATGGACGGGGTGTTGCTGCCGGCGCCACCCGCGGCGCCGGCAAGGGCTCAGGCGGGTTCGACCGGGCCCTTGGTGTCGACGATCAGGCGATAGGTTTCCGGTTCGCGATGCAGGCCGAAGTTGAAGACATTGTCCTTGAGCTCGCGACAGCGGTCGAGATCGCACACCGAGGTCACCAGTTCATCTTCCACCGTGGAGCACATCGCCACCATTTCGCCGGTGGGCGCAATGATGCAGCTTTGGCCCAGCAGGTCGCAATCTTCTTCCTTGCCGGCCTTGGCGATGCCGACGATCCACATGCCGTTCTGATAGGCGCCAGCCTGCATGACCAGGTGGTTGTGGAAGCCCTGCAGGTGGTCGTGCTCGGGCACCGGCGGGTAATGGATGGGGGTGTTGTAGCCGATGAAGGCCATTTCCACGCCCTGCAGGCCGAGCACGCGGTAGGTTTCGGGCCAGCGGCGGTCGTTGCACAGCGCCATGCCGAAAATGCCCTTTTCCGTGGCGGCCTGTGCGCGCCAGGCGCCGAAGCCGAGGTTGCCGCGCTCGAAGTAGCGCTTTTCGAGGTGCTGGAAGGCGCGCCAGGGTTCGTTCTCGCGGTGGCCGGGCAGGTGTACCTTGCGGTATTTGCCGACGATGGTGCCGGTCGGGTCGACCAGAATCGAGGTGTTGTAGTGGTGGGTGACGCCGTCTTCCTGTGCCAGTTCGGCGTAGCCGAGGTAGAAGCCGATGCCGAGCTTCTTGGCTTCCTCGAACAGAGGCAGGGTTTCCGGGCCGGGCATCTCGGTTTCGAACCAGGCGTCGATCTCGGCCTGGTTCTCGGTGTACCAGCGCGGAAAGAAGGTGGTGAGTGCCAGTTCCGGAAAGGCCACGTAGTGACAGCCACGGGACTTGGCTTCGCGCATCAGGTCGATCATGCGTGCGACGACCTGACGCCGCGATTCCGAGCGGGCGATGGGGCCGAGCTGGGCGGCGCCGACGGTGATCTTGCGGCTCATGTGGGTTCTCCTGCCGGCAGTGTGGCGCCCGCGAGTTCGCACAGAACGGCGAGCAGCACATTGGCTCCGGCTTCGATATGTTGGGGGTGGGTGTATTCGCGGACGTTGTGGCTGATGCCGTCGACGCTGGGCACAAAAATCATCGCCGTCGGGCACACCGGCGCCATCATCTGCGCGTCGTGGCCGGCGCCGCTGGGCATGCGCCGGGTGCTCAGGCCCTGGGCGAGGGCGTGGCGTTCGATGCGGTCGGTCATCTCCGGGGCAAAGGGCACCGGGGCAAAGCGGGCGAGCTTGCGGGTGTTGATCTCCACCTTCTCGGCGTCACGCAGGGCGTCGAGGTGTGCGGCCAGCCTGGATTCGGCGCGTTGCAGCAGGGCCTCGTCGGTGTTGCGCAGGTCGACGGTGAGCACGGCGCGGTTGGGCACCACGTTGACCAGGTTGGGGAAGAACTCGATTCGGCCGACGGTCGCGACCTGGTCGCCGCCAAACTCCTGCGCCAGTTCGCGCACGAAACTGATGATCGACCCTGCCGCCCAGCCCGCGTCGCGACGCAGCGACATTGGCGTGGTGCCGGCGTGGTTGGAGGTGCCGAGGATCTCGATCTCGGTCCAGGAGATACCCTGCACGGATTCAACGACGCCAATCTCGATGCCTTCGCGGTCGAGCACCGGGCCTTGCTCCACGTGCAGTTCGACGAAGGCGTGCGGGGCGGCGGCCGGTGTCGGTGCCGTGCCGTCATAGCCGATGCGGGCGAGGTTGTCCGCCACGGTGCTGCCGTCGATGCCTTTCGTCTGCAGGGCTTCGTCGAGCGCGAGCTCGCCGGTGAACACGAGGCTGCCCATCATGTCGGGGGCAAAGCGTGCGCCCTCTTCATTGGTGAAGAAGGCCACCGCGAGCGGGCGTTCTGTTTCGATGCCGGCCTCGTTGAGGCTGGCAATCACTTCCAGCCCGGCGAGCACGCCCAGATTGCCGTCGTAGCGGCCGCCGGTGCGCACGGTGTCGATGTGCGAGCCGGTCATCACCGCCGCGGCTGGCACGCGGCCGGCACGGGTGCCGACCACGTTGCCGATGGCGTCCACCGTCAGGCTGAGCCCGAGTTCGCGCATCCAGTCGCAGACCAGGTCGCGCCCGGCCTTGTCCTCGTCGGAAAGGGCCAGACGGGCGCAACCGCCGCCGTCGATGGCGCCGACTTCGGCCAGCTGTGCGATGCGCTGTTGCAGGCGTTCGCCCTTGATGCGCAGGGTGGCGGTCATGATCTGGCCTCTGGCTGTGCTTCCACCGCTTCGGCACTGCGCCCCACGAGCTTGGTGTACAGCTCGGGGTCGGTGGCGCCTTCGCTGCCGAAGAGCAGCACCCGGCTGTCCGAATCCAGCCCAAGCGTGGCGGCCATCTGCGGACGCGAACACGCCATCAGCAGCGCAGCCAGTCCGGCCACGGCGGATTCGCCGGCGGCGACCGGGGTGTCGCCAAAAGGCGAGTCGGCCAGCAGGCGCATGGTCGTTACCGCCGCTGCGTCTGGGATGGTGAGGAAGTCGCTGGTGCCGGCCTCGAGCACTTCCCACGCGATCAGTGAAACCTCACCGCAGGCCAGGCCCGCCATCAGGGTGTCGAGATCGCCGTGGACGGCGGTCGGGGCACCGGCCAGCGCCGAGGCGTACAGGCAGGCGGCGCGGTCGGGCTCGACCACGATGAAGCGGCCGCGCTTGTTGCCGAGGCGTTCCCACATCTGCGCGCACACGGCTGCAGCCAGTCCGCCAACGCCGCCCTGGATGAGGACGTGGGTGGGGGGCTGGGTTTCCGGCCACTGACGCAGCGCTTCTTCGACCATGACCGAATAGCCCTGCATGACGTCGCGCGGCACATCGGTATAGCCGGGGTAGGAGGTGTCGGAGACGATGAAGCGTCCATGCGCCTTGGCGTCGACGTCAGCGGTGCGCACGGCGTCGTCGTAGTTGCCGGTGGTGCGGATCACCTCGGCGCCATAGCGGGCGATCGCTTCGCGGCGAGCTTCGGACACGGTGGCGTGAATGTAGATCACGCACTTGCAGCCGAAGGTCTGCGCCCCCCAGGCCACCGAGCGGCCGTGGTTGCCATCGGTGGCGCAGGTGACGGTGATGCCGGAAACGATGTCGGCAAACTTGCCGTCGATCAGGTCGCGGCTGCTGGCGTCCTGCCCGGTACGGCGCAGGATCTCCTTTTTCAGCAGGCGCAGCACGGCGTAGGCGCCGCCCAGGGCCTTGAAACTGCCGAGGCCGAAGCGGCTGGACTCATGCTTGTAGTGAATGGCACCCACGCCGGCGGCGCGGGCCATGCCGGCAAGGTTCACCAGCGGCGTCGGCGCGTAGCCGGGCCACTCGCTGATCTCGGTCATGGCTTCGGCGTGTGCGGCCAGACTGAGGATGGGCTTGAGCCGATCAGGGTAGGGGCCTGCTGCCGGCCCTGCCACGCCGGCGCAATGCGCCAGCGGCAGGACGGCGAGCTGACCGGGAAGGTCTAGCGTGGACATGGACATGCTCACTTGGAGGCGGCTTCTACAGCCTGTTGCAGGGCACCGAGCATCTCCTCGCCTTCCTTGCCGAAGGTGTCGACGATGTAGGCTTTCACGGCCGGCTGTGCAGCGTCACGGAAGGCGGCTTTTTCCTTGGGCGTGAGCGTGGTGACGGTCATGGTCTTGGCCAGTTCCGGCAGGCCCTTGGACGAGGCTTCGATGATGCGGCTGATGCCTCGGTTGGCAACGATGGCGCTCTTGGCGGCGTTCTTCACCACGACCTGTTCTTCAGGCGTCAGGCTGTCGAAGAACTTGCGGTTGATCACCCACACGTACGGTGCGAACAGGTGGTCGGTGAGGGTGATGTGCTTCTGCACTTCGTTGAACTTGGCCATGGCCACGATGGGGATCGGGTTCATCTGGCCGTCGGCAACGCCAGTCTGCAGGGCGGTGTACACCTCGGCCCAGGCGATGGCTGCCGGCTGACCGCCGAGGCTGCTGATCACGCGCTTGTGCGATTCGAGCGTCTGGGTACGGATCTTCAGGCCCTTCATGTCGGCCGGGGTCTTGATTGCCCGCTTCGAGTTGGTGATGGCGAAGAAGCCGCCCGAGTCACCGAAGCCAAGCACTTCCATGCCGGTTTTCTTCTCGATGTCGTCGCCCAGCTTCTGGCCGAAGGGGCCGTCGAGCACAGTGTAGGTGGTGGAGATGTCGGGGAAGACGAAGGGCATGTCGAGCACGCCGATCATCGGGTAGGTGCTGGCGAAACCACCCACCGAGAACACGCCCGACTGCACCAGCCCGGCCTTGACCTGGGACAGTACCTCGTTGTCCTTGCCGAGCTGGCCGCTGGGGAAGGTCTGCACTTTCACCGAGCCGCCGGTGCCGGCTTCGACCAGGTTCTTGAACACGGTGACCAGTGCGCCGGTGGTGCTCTCGAACGGATCGTCGACGTTGAGGTGATGGATCTTCAGAATCTTTTCCGCATGGGCCGGCGCAACGGCAAAGACCATGGTGGTGGCGACGGCGGTGAGCAGGGTCTTGAGCTTCATGGGTGGAACTCCTCAGGGTTGGACGTAGCCGAACAGGCGGGGGACAAACAGGGTGAGATCTGACCAGTAGGTGATCAGGAACAGGATCGCGACCTCGGCAAGCAGGAAGGGCATGAGCGCGCGGGCGATGCGCTCCATCTTTTCGCCGGTGACCGAGCACAGCACGAACAGGCAGGCGCCGACAGGCGGCGTCATCAGCGAGATGTTGAGGGCGAGGATGATCATGATGCCCGCATGAACCGGGTCGATGCCGACGGCGGCGGTGAGCGGTCCGAGCACCGGGGCGAGGATGATCAGCGCGGCGGTGATGTCGAGGAACATGCCGACGAAAAGCAGCAGCAGGAGGATGAGGCCGAGCACGCCTTCCTTGCTCGACGCCACTGACAGCATGGCCTGCGCGATCATCTGCGGGATCTGGTGGAAGGTCAGCCACCACGACAGGATGGAGGCGGCGGCAATGATCAGGAACACGCTGCCGGTGATGCGCGCGGTGCGGATCAGCATGATGCCGACCTGGCGCAGCGTGAGGGTGCGGTAGATGACGAAGCCGACGAACATCGCATAGCCCACCGCGATCGAAGCCGCTTCGGTGGGCGTGACGATGCCGAACAGGATGCCGCCAAGGATGATCGCCGGCATGGTGAGTCCGATCAGGCTGTCCTTGAAGCTGATCAGAATGGACATCAGGCTGGGGCGGTTCTCGCCCTTGGGCAGGCCGAGCTTCTTGCCGAGCGCGGCGATGACGCCCATGCAGATGGCGCAGATCAGCAGGCCGGGGACGATGCCGGCTGCGAACAGACCTGCAATCGACACGCCCATGATGGAGCCGTAGATCACCATCAGGTTGGACGGCGGAATGGTGGGGCCGATGATCGAGCCCGCTGCCGTGACGGCACAGGCGAAGGGCTTGCTGTAGCCCTGTTTAACCATCGCCGGCACCAGGGTGTTGCCCATCGCGGCGGCATCCGACACCGCGGCACCGGTCATGCCGGCGAACAGCACCGAAGCCACCATGTTGGCGTGGGCGAGGCCGCCGCGCAGGTAGCCGACCAGCGACAACGCAAATGCGATCAGGCGCTGGGTGATGCCGGAGGCGTTCATCAGCTCGCCGGCGAGGATGAAGAAGGGCATGGCCATGAAGGTGAACATGTCCAGGCCTTCAAAGTAGCGCTTGGGCGCCATGGCGAGGAAAGACACGTCGCCGAGCTGTACCAGCCCGATTGCGCCGGAGATGCCGATGACGACGCCGATCGGCATGCCCAGCAACATGAGACCAAAGAAGGCGACTGCAACAATCCACATGATGGCCGGCTCAGTAAGGAACCGCGGCCGTTTCGGCGCGCGGCAGGTTGACGAAGTCGGTGAGCAGTCGCACCCCGAACTGGAAGGCGGCCAGCGCCGAGGACACCGGTACGGCGGCGAAGGGGACTTCCATCGTCATGCCGAACAGGGTGGAGAACTGGGTGCGGCCTTCGAGCGTCATGTCGATGCCGTAGATGAACATGAAGACGAAGAAGCCGACGGTGAGTCCATCGGTGGCCAGCTTGAGGAAGCGGCGTGCGGTCTCGGGCAGGCGGGAGGGGATCAGGTCGAGCCCGACGTGCTCGCGCCACCATGCCCCGCAGGACACGGCCAGCAGCGCGGCCCAGATCATCAGGTAGCGCGAGAGCTCTTCAGTCCAGCTGATGCCGTCCTGGGTAAAGTAGCGCCCGCCGACACCGAGCCACACCACCAGCACCATGACCGCGATCAGGCCGGCGCACAGCCATTCGACCACCCGGTTCAAGCGGCGACCGATGCCTTCCATCCTTTGCGCCAGTGCGGTCAAGCTCATGCATGACTCCTGAATAATGTGTTGAGTGTTTTCGGGCCGCGATAGCGGCGTGTTGAATTCACTCTAAAACACAAATTTCAGAATCGCAAGTTTGAAATTATTGTTTCCAATGTGGTGCGTGCAGTGGACTTAGGGCACCAGCATTGTGCGCTGCAAGATATTGAGCATTAAGGGAAAGTTCGGTTTTTGCGACTTTCCGGGTGCGGCCACGCACTGAAACGAAGCATGCTGCGTTGCGAGACAAATGCGGTGTGTCGCTCGTGCTGCGGAGCGATCCGCAGTGAGGACGGTGCAGCATTTTGCCCGTTGCAGACATGAGCGCTGGCGAAGACGGACAGGGCACGTCCGAGTGAGCGGGATGCGCAATTCGGGCCGGCTCCGTAAGGACATGCCTGGCGGATTCTGGCCGGGCGCGGGCCGGTCCGGGGGGCGTCAGCGCGTGCGATAGAGGGCGTGGCAGGCGACGCAGGAACCCGTCAGCCTGGGCAGCGCGGCCATGGCTTTGGTGGCATCACCGGTGGCGGCTGCGCGGGCGAACGCGCTGGCCGCAGCGTGTCCGTCGCGGCCGAGGCCGTGCATCTCGATCGGCATCTGCGGTCCGGGGCGGGCGTCGTAGGGCAGGGCGGCGTTCTTGCCCATGGCGGTCTGCCCGAGTCGCAGTTCGGCCACTTCGCCGGCTTCGCGCACCTTGTTGGACGCGAGCAGCGTGATGATCTCGTTGAGGGCGAGAAGGTTGTCGAGCATTTCCTTGCGCAGGGTTTCCTGTGCTGCGGGCGGCAGCGGCGCCAGAAAGCGCGTGTCCTGTGCGAGGGCGGGGGTAGTGAACAGGGCAGCAAGCAGAAGCAGTCTTTTCATGGCGTTATCCATCCATTCGTAATCGAACAATGCGTTCTCTGCCTGCCGCCCCGTAGGGCAGGCGCCCGGGCTCAGACCTTGCGCAGGTAGCAGGCCTTGAGCATGAAGTTGCCGGCGTCCATCTTGCAGTCGACTTCGTGATCGCCACCGACGAGGCGGATGCTCTTGACCTTGGTGCCGACCTTCAGCGTGGTCGACGAACCTTTGACCTTGAGGTCCTTGATCAGCACCACCGAGTCGCCGTTGGCGAGTACGTTGCCGTTGGCATCCTTTACCACAGCCTCGTCATCTTCGTCGGCGCCGGCCACTTCGGCCATCGGCCATTCGTAGCCGCAGTCCGCGCACACGTAGTTTTCGCCGTCCGGGTAAGTGTTCTCCAGGGTGCATTGGGGGCAGGCGGGTATGGCGGACATGATCGTGTTCCAGTGACAGTGAGCCCGCTAGTTTAGGTTATCGGACCCTTGTGGGGAAATCCGATACACGCGTACTTCATACTCACTCAATGCAAAAGACATTAAATCGTCATGCGAGGCGACTTTCATGTTGGCCAGTACGCAATCGGCATGGCGAAGGGTGAAGCCGGCATGGCGGTAGCGTGCCGGTCGCGCGCTGAGGTTGCAGATCACCACGAAGCCTTCGTCACCAAGCACGCGGGTGTAGGCGTAGATCTGCGGGTTGTCCCTGAGCAGCAGGGTGTAGCGGCCATGCACCAGCGCCGGCTCGGCGGCGCGCAGGGCGATCATGCTGCGGTAGAAGTTCAGCACCGAGTGCGGATCGCGCTGCTGCTGCGCGACGTTGACGTCCGGATAGTCGGGGTTCAGCGGCAGCCATGGTGTACCCGTGCTGAAACCCGCGTTATGGCTGTCGTCCCACGGCATCGGCGTGCGCGAGTTGTCGCGGGCGGTGAGCGCCATCTCGTCGAAGATGGCGGCTTCGTCCATGCCGCTGGCGCGCATCTCGGCGATGCGGTGGCGGGCGAACACGTCGTCGAAGTCGGCGAGGCTGTGGAACACGGTGTTGGCCATGCCGAGTTCCTGCCCCTGGTAGATGAAGGGCGTGCCCTGCATCAGGAAGTACATCGTGGCGAGCGCGGTGGCGCTGGCGTGGCGGTGATGCTGCGGGTCGCCCCAGCGCGATACGACGCGCGGCAGGTCGTGGTTCTCGAGGTAGAGCGCGTTCCAGCCGCGGCCGTCGAGTTCGCGCTGCCAGCGGCTCAGGATGGTCTTCAGCCGGCGCACATCGAGCCCGGCGCGCGGATTGCCCGACCACAGGTGCCAGTGCTCGAACTGCAGGATCATCGACAGCCGCCCGCGGGTGTCGCCCACCCAGGTTTCGGCCTGATGTGCGCTGATGCCGTTGGCTTCGCCTACGGTCATGATGTCGCCGTGGTCGAAGGCGTCGCGGGCCATCTGGTCGACGTAATCGAGCACGCCGTCGACATTCATGTGGAAGTCATAGGCCGGCACAGGCCTGTCAGGTGCCGCACCGGGCGCATCGGGCAGGCCGGGCGCCTTTTTAATGTGGGTGATGGCGTCGATGCGAAAGCCATCCACACCTTTGTCCATCCACCACCGCACCATGTCGCAGATGGCGCTGCGCACGTCCGGGTTCTCCCAGTTGAGGTCGGGCTGGCGGGCGGTAAACAGGTGCAGGAAGTACTGGTCGGTGGCAGCGTCGTACTGCCAGGCGGGGCCCCGGAAGATGCTTTCCCAGTTGTTGGGCGGGTGGCCGTCCTTGCCATCGCGCCACACGTACCAGTCGCGCTTCGGGTTGTCGCGCGAACTGCGCGAGTCGATGAACCAGGGGTGTTCGTCGCTGGTGTGATTGACCACCAGGTCGAGAATGATGCGCATGCCGCGGCGCCGGGTCTCGGCCATCAGGCGGTCGAAGTCGGCCATGGTGCCGAACTCGTCCATGATGGCCTGGTAGTCCGAGATGTCGTAGCCGTTGTCGTCGTTGGGCGAGCGGAACACCGGGCACAGCCAGATCACCGTGATGCCGAGCCATTGCAGATAGTCGAGGCGGGCGAGCACGCCGGGCAGGTCGCCGATGCCGTCGCCGTTGGTGTCCATGAAGCTGCGCGGGTAGAGCTGATACACAACCGCTTCGCGCCACCATCTGTTCTTCATTTCTCGCGGCTCCCGGGTGCCATTCTGCGATCCTGCTGCGTCGTCGATTGTAGGCTTCGTGCATGCCGCCGGCGAGTGGATTCTGCGCATGGATTTTCGCGCCGGATGACGCGGGTAATCGCCCCAAGGCGCGCGCCCAGGCGTAATCTTGTCGGCATGGCAGCGCATGTGCGTTCCTTGTTCAGGGCGCGTGAAGATGACCCTTTTGCGGGAGGTGTGCGATGGATGCGACAGGCATGAAATTGCGTGGCGTCAACCTCGGTAGCTGGCTGTTGCTGGAAAAGTGGATGGTGCCCAGCGTGTTCGAGGGGCTGGCGGCGACCGATGAAACCACCTGGTGTGCGGAGATGGGTTCGGGAGCGAGCGACAGGCTGCGCAAGCACTGGGAAAGCTTCGTGACCTACGAGGACTTCGCCTGGATTGCCGAGCGCGGCCTCAATGCGGTGCGGATTCCGGTCGGGCACTGGATCTTCGGCCCCGATTATCCCTACCACCCCAGCTATGGCGAGAACCGCCACCCCTTCGTCACCGGCGGCATCGATGTGCTCGACCGGGCGATGGACTGGGCGCAGAAGCTCGGCCTGCGGGTCATGCTCGATCTCCATGCCGCGCCGGGGTGCCAGAACGGCTTCGACAACGGCGGCATCATGGGCGTGGTCGAGTGGCATACCAAACCGGAGTACCTCGAGCATTCGCTGCTGGTGCTCGAGCGCCTGGCCGAGCGCTACCGCGCGCATCCTGCACTGCATGCGATCGAGGTGCTCAACGAGCCGCGCTGGGATGTGCCGACCGAGTACCTGAAGGCCTACTACCTTGCGGCCTACGACCGCATCCGCAAACACTGCCCGGCAGAGCGCGTGGCGGTGGTGTTTCATGACGGCTTCCGCTCCTACCGCGAGTTCCTTGGCTTCATGCAGGCGCCGCAGTGGCAGAACGTGATCTTCGATTACCACCGCTACCAGTGCTTCGACCGCCGCGACATCGATACCGACATCTACGGCCACATGACCAAGGCTGCTGTCGAATGGCGTGACGAGGCCGACTCGATCAACGCCGCGATGGGCCTGCCGGCGGTATGTGGCGAGTGGAGTCTGGGGCTGGATCTGCGGGTGGTGTCGCTGTGGGCTGAGGGGCCGTACAACCATGCGCTGGAGCACATGGACGCGTTCCAGCAGGATGTGGCCAGCCGTGGTTATGCCTCGGCACAGTTGCTGGCCTTCGAGAAGCTGTTCGGGTGGTTTTTCTGGAGCTACAAGACCGAAACCACGCCGGCCTGGTGTTTCCGCGAGTCGGTAGAACGCGGCTGGCTGCCCTCAAGCTTCAGGTAACAGCTTGTTATTCGTGCGCGCTGCGGGCGCCAAGGTGGCCGCAGCCGCAGCCGGCGTCGTACCCGCTGCACCGGGTGCATCAGCCGGGCGAACACGCCCGCCGCGCACGCGGTTGAGCACCAGCTTGCGGTCGTAAAAATGGTCCAGGCCGTTGTGCAGGCTGATGTTGAGCAGGGTCGCGCTCGGCAACTCGTGGTGCAGCAGTTCCAGCGTGGCGATCTCGTCCTTGGCGTCGAAGGCGTCGGTCGCCTCTTCGATGAACACCCAGCCCGGTTGCTGCAGGAACAGGCGTGCGACGCCCAGGCGCTGCTGCGCTCGCAGTGGCAGTGCCCGGCCCCAGTCGTCATGATCGTCGAGCCGGGGCGCAAGCCAGGCAATGCCGGCGCACTCCAGCGCACGGTGCAGACAGGGAGCGGTGTAGTGGCTGGCGTCGTGCGGGTAGCTGAGCACCGCGCGCAGGCTGCCTTCGGGCAGGAAGGGGCGCTGCGGAATGAACATCATGTTGTGTCCTGCAGGCAGGCTGATGACGCCGCTGCCCCACGGCCACAGTCCGGCCACGGCCTTGAACAGGCTGATGGTGACCGCAGGGTCGCCGGTGATCAGGATGCGTTCGCCGTGTCGTACGTGCAGGTTGAAATCGTCCAGCAGCACCTGCCCCGAAGGCGAGGCCAGTTGCAGGTGGCGGATGTCGAGTTCGGCGTGGACCGATTGCTGCAGCTCGATCTTTTCCTTGCCGGTAACTTTCTGCCGATCCTGCGCTTCGAGTTCCAGCATTTCCTCATGCAGGCTGACGATACGGTCGATGGAGGCGCGGCAGCGTGCCAGTTCGCCGAGGTTGTCGATTGGCCACGAAAGCGCCGAGGTCAGGCGCTGGAAGGCCTGGGCGGCCTGCATCAGCAAGCCAAGGCTCATTGCACCGGCGATGTACTGCGGCGCGGCGATCAGGATCGGAAACACCGGCAGCAGCGTGCCGTAGCCGGTCGAAAACGAGATGATGCCCAGATAGGCAAAGGTCTGGCGGTCCCAGCCGCGACCGACGTCCTTGAACAGGCGATCGGCACTGCGCCGCTCCAATGGCTCGCCATGCATCAGGGCAATGGCTTCGGAGTGCTCGCGTGCGCGCGCCAGGCCGAAGCGCAGGCTGGCTTCAACTGACTGCAAACGGTTGGTGGTGCGGATCAGCGGTCGCCCCAGCAGCAAGCCGAAAGCGGTGCCAACGCCGGCATAGACGAAAGCCATCAGCACCATGTAACCCGGTACGGAGTACTCGGTGCCGGGCAGGTTCGCGCTTCCCGATACGCTGAGCAGGATGTCGATGAAGCTGCCGAGGATGAGGATCGAATACAGCAGCGAATGCGCCAGCCCGACTGCCGCCTCGGTGGCGATGCGGATGTCCTCGGCGATACGCCCGTCGGGGTTGTCGTGCTCGCCGCTGGAGAACTGCAGACGGTAGTGGTTGGCATGCGACAGCCATTCGTCGAGCAGCAGGCTGGTCATCCATCGTCGCCAGTCGAGCTGGACCCAGCGTTTGACGTGCATGTGCAGCGCGGTGACCCCCATGGTGAGGGCAAAGATCAGCACGAAGGTCAGGATCAGGCGCAGGAACTCGCTGAGCGAGCGATCCTCCAGGGCGTCGAACAGCTCGCGGTGCCAGTAGCTGACCCAGATGACCAGGCCGACCTGGGCTGCTGTCAGCACGAACAGCGACAGCACGGCGCCGCGGACGGTCCATTTGCGGTCGCAGCTCCAGTAGTCCCGGGCCATGCGTGCGAACTGCCACGCTGCGTCGCTGCGCACTGCGGGTGGTGTCGATGTGGAAGCTGCGTCCGCTTGCATCTGTGTCATTCCGGTCGCAGCGGATCCCCGCGATGCGGAAGGCCGGGTGCCGCGGAAGCGGGTGGGTGTGGCTGCAGCTGCAACCGGTTAACGCTCTTGTCCGCAACCCTCATGATCATCGCGCCTTCGCCGCGTACGCTCGAATTTTGTATACCGCTGAGAGTATCGCAAAGGCCCGGATTTGCCGTGATCTGTTTGCACGTTCGGTGCAAAATTTTTGCGCCGCACACCGGCCGGAAACGCCCCGGTACGTGCAGCGCCGGGGCGAGGGGCTCAGTGGCGGCGCAGTGCGCCCAGTCTGAGCAGCACCATGTTCAGCTCGCGCTGAAGCAGCTCACGCCGTTCGTCATCGGGGTGCCGTGCAAGCGCTTCCCGCAGATCGGCCAGTTCCTTGCGCAGTCGCACCTCGGGCGGGGTGAATCCGGCGTTCTTGAGCACCCGGTTGATCATGCGCTGTTCGCCGGACAGAAAGAGTTCGTCGTCGAACACGAGCGGACGCCCCGCGCCGGGCAGGTTGTCCAGCTCGCCGCGACGGATTGCGTCCGCGATGCGCTGTTCGGCGAGGATCTCGAAAATCGACATCGGCGTAAGGCTCAGACCCGGTAGCTGATCTCGTGGCCGGTGTCCGGGTCGGTACAGGTCACGGTGGCGGTGCGGAAGTTCAGGTCCACAAATACCAGCGCACTGTGTGGGCCATTGCGCCAGCCCATCGAGACGCTGGAGTCGTTCGAATAATGCAGTTCGAATTCGCCGTCGAAGGCCGGGTGCGTCGAGCGCAGCTCCATCAGCTTGCACTGGCGCTGGGCGACTTCACTGCCGAGGGCTGCGACCGCTTCGTCCACGGTGTAGTAGTGGCGGTTGATGTCGCGCGCCTCGCCGGTTTTCTCCATCAGCTCGAAGTCGTTGCGACCGGCCAGCAGGCCGACGTAATAGACCTGCGGGATGCCGGGCGCGAACATCTGGATCGCGCGCGCCGCAATATAGGCGTCGTCATTGCACTGCACGGCTTCGAAGAAGGTGCAGGTGAGCTGGTAGATGGCGCCGACGCTGTGGGCATTGGCCGCCGAGCGGCGCAGGATGGGGTCGGCGCTGCGGTCGGAGACGTTCTTGATCACCGCTTCGACGTGGTAGCGCGGCAGGATGTCCTCGACGTCGGGGATGCAGATGCCGTCGTGGGTGTCGAGCACGGTGACCTGATTGTGCGGGCACATCCGCAGCCAGGACTTGAGATAGCTGCTGTTGAGGTCCATCAGCGCGTGCAGTAGCAGGGGCGGCAGGGCGAAGGCGTAGGCCCACATGCCGCGGCGGGCAATCGCGTACTGGTAGCTCGGGTGGTCGTGGACTTCGGGCATGATTTCGATGCCACGTTCGGCGGCGGTCTTGCGGAACCATTCCAGAATGCGCCACACGTCCGGTTCGACCAGGAAGCAGCTGGTGCCGATCTTCTTGGTGGTGTAACCGAAGGCGTCAAGTCGCAGCAGCTTGACACCACGTTCGCCGAGGAAGGTGATGGTGTCGGTCATCATCGCGTAGGTTTCCTCGGCATTGTAGTCGAGGTCGATCTGGCTCTCGCTGAAGGTGCACCACACGCGGCCATGCGTGCCGTCCGCGAAGGTGACGTCGCGGAAGGGTTCCTTCTCCTTGCGGATGTGGATCTTGGCGAGATCGTCAGGGCCGATTTCGCCCAGCGCATCGACATCGACGAACAGCGCCGCAAATTCGGAGGCCTTGCCCTTCTTCTTGAAGTCCTGAAACTCACGCGACTGATCCGAGATGTGGTTCAGGATCAGGTCGAGGCAGACGTCGTAATGGCTTGCGATGCGCTCAACGTCCGCCCAGTCGCCGAAGACCGGATCGATCTCCTTGTGCGTCAGGGGCGAGAAGCCGCCGTCGGCATTCGACGGAAAGGGGGGCAGCAGGTGCAGTCCGCCGATCGCCTTGCCCAGATGCTGTTCGATGAAATCGGCAAGATCGTTCAGGTGGGTGCCGATCCGGTTCGGATAGGCAATGAGCTGCACCTTGTTTTTGAGCGCCATGCGAACTCCTTCGGCTGGTGGCCTGCTGATGGGGACAGTGCACGCCGATCGGGCTGGCGAGGGTGTACAAAATACTGAGGAGCATCCGGGGGTGCAAGCACGGCGGCCCGGCCTTGTGTGACGCATGTCATGACACGGTTCGAGGGCATGGCCCGCAGGTCGCAAAACCCCTTCTGCAGAACGGGATTCAGGGGCATGGGGAACTTAGCCCGGATTGGGCACCCTATAATCGTCACCCCGGACGTGCGGCGCAGGCCGCCCGACCACCTTCAGACCCCTCTTTCTGGATGCCCGCATGCTGCGATTGTTTGTTTCGTCCCTTTTCATGGTGCTTGCCCTTGCCGCCTGTAATCAGCAGGTGGAGGATACCGGGCCGGGGCAGCCGGTGAAGCATCGCCAGGACGCGTTCAAGGCGATGCTCCGCGCGTTTGAGCCGATGGGCGTCATGCTTCGCGACAAACAGTACGACGCCGGGAAGTTCGCCGAGCTGTCTGCCGATCTGGTGGCGCGCCGGGAAGCCCCGTGGGCCTACTTCACCGCCGATACGCTCTATCCGCCGACCAAGGCCAAGGCCGCGGTGTGGGAGCGCGCAGATGAATTCGAGCGCGAGCGTCAGACCTTCTTCGATGCGACCGACGCGCTGCTTGCCGCGGCACAGACGCGCGAGCTTGAGCAGGTCGGGCCCGCTTACGAAAAGGTGTACGACAGTTGCAAGTCCTGCCACAACGACTTCAAGAAAAAGTGAGTCGATGAAGGTCCGTCGCGGCCCTGTGCCGGGCCTTCTCCACTGATGGCGTGATTCGCGGCTGAGCTCAGGTCGTCACAGTTTTGACCGGCATCGCCTGTCCACGCCCTCCAATGTGCGGCCCCTGCGGGCTTGGGGTTTGCCAGTCCGCGGCTTCACTTTGGTGGACGTTGTATTTGTGCACAAATTAATGTTTTCGGTCTCGTGAAAACATAAATCCACTGCATTTGCGTGAATTTATGAAATATGATGTGCGGGTTGTGCCGCGCGGCACACCGCAGTCATGAGGCAGCAGGGCATTGATGCGCGCATACCAGAAACGATTCACGAACGGCCCGGCCCCCGGGCGCCTGAAATCCCGGTCAGATCCATGCTGAAGCCGGGCCGCATTGCCATCTTTGTGCTGTTTTGCCTGCGTCGTGTGCGTGTCGCAGCGATGCGGTCGGCGCTGGCGTCCGGCCTCCTGTGGATTGCATTGATGAGTGTGTCGCCCGCCCATGCGCAGGGCGTCGCGCTGGACAGCCTGACGTCCGAACCACTCGGGCGTGCGGGTGCCGTGATGCTTGAGCATGGCGGTGCGTTCTCCGCGGAGGAGGCCCTGGAACTGCAGCGGCAGGGCGCGTTCGAGCGTCCCGGGGTGGCGGTTCCCAAGTTTGGTATCGGATCGCAGCCGGTGTGGTTTCACCTGGCCGTCGACAATCGTGGCGGTCATGCCGTGTCCCGGCGACTGCTGGCGGGAGCATCCTGGATCGAGCGCCTCGACGTCTTCATCGTGCGCGGCGGGGTGCCTGTCTCGCAGTGGGTTGCGGGCGATGGCGACGCGAGCCGCCGTCATCCGCTGGGCAGTCTGGGCTACGCCTTCGATCACGACTTCGAGCCGGGAATCACCGAGATCCTGTTGCGTGCCGAGACCGCCGACCCGCTGGTGTTGCCGGTTCGCCTGTTGAGTCCGGATGCCGCGACGGCGGCAATGCGCTTGCAGGACTACGGCTACGGCATGGTGTATGGCTTCCTGCTGGCGCTGATTGCCTACAACGCGATGCTCTACGCCGGACTGCGGGACAGCAGTCACCTGAACTACGCGCTTTATCTCGCCACCTTCATCCTGCTCAATATCTCCTACTCGGGGCGCGGCTATGAATGGCTGTGGCCGGAGAGTGTCATCTTCCAGCAGTACGTCACGCTGGTGCTGATGGTGCTGTTTGGCTGTGCCGGGCTGCGCTTTGCCTCCAGCTTTCTTGAGCTCGGACGGCTGCATCCGCAGGCCGAGCGTGGTGTGCGCGTCCTCATGCGGATCGGGTTGGGGGCCATTGCACTCACTGTCGTCATGCAATCGCAGGCTGCGGCAGCGGTGGTGGCGTTTGTTTTCGTGCTCGCTTTCTCGGTGCTGATGGTCGGGCTCGGCGTGCTGAGCCTGCGCCACGGGCGGCGGCCGGCCAGTTATTTCCTGGCCGGTGCGGTGGTGGCGATGGCGGGGGCTGCGGTGACCGCGACGAGTGTGTGGGCCGGCTTGCCGTACTCCGAAGCCTTCTTTCATGCCGCGGAACTGGGCATGGTGCTCGAGGGCAGCCTGCTGGCGCTGGCCCTGGCTTACCGCATGCGCCTGGTTCAGGCTGCACGCACCGAGGCCGAGCATCTGTCACGCATCGATCCGCTGACCGGCTTGCTGAACCGGCGCGCCTTTCTCGGCCTGGCCGAGGGGGTGTGGAGTACGGCGGTGCGCAAGGGGCGCCCGCTGTCGATCATCCTGATCGACCTCGACCATTTCAAGGCAATCAACGATACCTACGGGCATGAAACCGGTGATCGGGCGCTGATGGCGGTTGCCGGCGCCCTGAACCGCAACTGCCGGCGCGGAGACATCTCCGCACGGTGGGGCGGCGAGGAGTTCATCCTGCTGTTGCCGGAAACCAGTGCGGAGCAGGCCCGCACAATGGCCATCCGCCTGCTGTCGGATATCCGCGCCATGTCGGTTGCGGATCAGGTCGGTGCCGCCTGTCTGTCGGCCAGCCTCGGGGTTGTCGAGCGCAGGCAGCATGAGGTGCTCGAAGCCCTGATCCGCGAGGCCGACGGTTGCATGTACGAGGCCAAGCGCGCCGGACGCGGCTGTGTCTGCGGCGTGTCGCCTGCAGGCGGGGACGCCGCGCTCGCAGCCGATTGACTGCCGCGGTCCGGACGTTCTTGCTGCGCGCCCCTTGGGGCAGCAGACTCAGCCCAGTGGCTTGATGAAATAGCTCATGATCGTTGCCGATGCCTCGCCATCAGCCAGGATTGCAGCGGTCCATTTCGGGATGGCTTGTGCCGCCCAGATGACAAACACCGCAAGCACGATCTTGCGGCCACGCGTCATGGCGTGAAGACGCTCCATCACCTCGGCTGAAGCGCCGTGTTCCTTTGTCTCTCTCATTGCCCGCTCCTTGCTCGACGCCGGGTTTGACCCGGTCTGGATGCAACTGCCCGGCAGGTCCGGACCTCGCCTTGTGTGGCAGATGCATGTTGGAGAAGGAGCCTTTGCGGATCTTCAGTCCCGCGCACGAGCCTGCGGGGTGTCGCCGATGCCGGGCCGGCTTTTCTCCATCCATCCAGCGTAGTCGGTGCTGGCGGAGTTTCAAGGCGAGTCTTGCGGGGCGGGCGGGCTCAGTCCCACATGCCGCGCATTTTCGCGGCCAGATCGAGTGCAGCCTGACGCGATGCGGGCGTGCCGCGCAGTTCCGGAGGCGGTTCCGGCCAGGTGTGCTGTTCGAAGTGCGGCAGCAGGCGGTTGGGAATGAAGCGGGTGCGCCCGGCATACACATGACGGTCGCCCATGCCCTGCTGCTGGGTGACATAGAAACGCTGCGGCACGATGAGGTCGAGGTGGTCCTTTGCGCGCGTCATGCCGACATAGAGCAGGCGGCGCTCTTCTTCGATCTCGGCCGTGTGGCGGGTGGCGATGTCGGACGGAATGCAGCCATCCACCACGTTGAGCACGGTGACTGCATTCCATTCCTGACCCTTGGCCGAGTGCAGGGTGGACAGGATCAGGTAGTCCTCGTCGAGCAACGGCATGCCGGCTTCGTCGCTGGTGGCGCTGGGCGGGTCGAGCGTAAGCTCGGTGAGAAAGCGCTGCCGGCTGGGATAGGTGGCGGCAATGCGGCCGATCTGCTGGATGTCGCCCTGGCGCACGGCCGCATCGTCGTACAGGCGTGGCATTTGCGCTTCGTACCAGCGGCAGGCCAGCTCGAAGCTGGTCGGCCACGGTGCATCGTCACGGCCGAGGTGTTCGACCAGCGCGGCGAACTCGTTCCACGCCTGCTGAGCCGCATCGGGTACCGGCTGTTCGGCGAGCAGGGCGCAGCCCTCGGGCGCGGTACACACGTTGTCGAGGATGCGACCGGCGGTCTTGGGGCCGATGCCGGCCAGCAACTGCACGACCCTGAAACCGGAAACGCGGTCGCGCAGGTTCTCTGCCCAGCGCTGCAGCGCGAGCACGTCCTTGACGTGGGCGGCTTCGAGAAACTTGAGCCCGCCGAACTTCACGAAGGGGATGTTGCGCCGGGTCAGCTCCATCTCCAGCCGGGCGCTGTGGCTGGCGGCGCGGAACAGCACCGCCTGCTGCTTGAGCCGGATGCCTTCCTCACGGCGGGCGAGCGCGCGTTCGACCACGTAAGCGGCCTGATCGGCATCGTCGCGCACCGACACCAGTTGCGGCCGGGCGCTGCTGTCGCGCTCGGACCACAGATCCTTGCTGTAGCGCTCCGCCGCCTGCGCGATCACCGCATTGGCCGCGTCGAGGATGGGGCGGGTGGAGCGGTAGTTCTGTTCCAGCGTCACGCGATGGGCGGGCGGCTCGAAGCAGGCGGGAAAGTCGAGGATGTTGCGCACCGTGGCGCCGCGAAAGGCGTAGATCGACTGCGCATCGTCGCCGACCACGGTGAGGCCACGCCCGTCCGGCTTCATGCCCAGCAGGATCTCGGCCTGCAGGTGGTTGGTGTCCTGGTATTCATCCACCAGCACATGCTGGAACAGGCCGCCGACCTCTGCTGCCAGCGCCGGATCGGCCACCATGTGCGCCCAGTACAGCAGCAGGTCGTCGTAATCGAGCACCTGCTGCGCCTGCTTGGCGGCGACGTAGGCGCGGAACAGGGCTTTCAGGTCGTCCGCCCACTCTGCGCACCACGGAAAGGTCGATTGCAGCACGTCCTTCAGCGGCGCACGCGTATTGACCACTGCCGAATAGATTGCGAGACAGGTGTTCTTCTGCGGGAAGCGTTTGCTGCGTGATGAGAGCCCCGCCTCGTGACGGGCGAGGTTCATCAGGTCGGCGGAGTCTTCGCGGTCGTGGATGGTGAATGCTGGGTCCAGCCCGATGCGCCCCGCGTACTCGCGCAGCAGGCGTGCGCCGATGCCGTGGAAGGTGCCCGACCATTGCAGGCTGGCTTGCGCCAGCCAGGGCGTGTCGGCTGCCGCCTGACCGAGAATGCGTTGCACCCGCCGTCCCATCTCGTCCGCTGCGCGGCGCGA
The DNA here is from genome assembly GCF_003111665.1 of Parazoarcus communis. Taxonomy (NCBI): domain Bacteria; kingdom Pseudomonadati; phylum Pseudomonadota; class Betaproteobacteria; order Rhodocyclales; family Zoogloeaceae; genus Parazoarcus; species Parazoarcus communis. The sequence continues at coordinate 1,759,075 of NZ_CP022188.1, forward strand.
GAAAGTGAGCAGCAGAATGCGTCCAGGGTCGGCTCCGCCGACGATCAGGCGTGCAACACGGTGGGCCAGGGTGTTGGTCTTGCCCGAGCCGGCACCGGCAATGACCAGCAGCGGGCCGGGAGTCTCGTTGCTGCCGTGACCGATGCCAAATTCCACCGCTTCGCGCTGGGCGGGGTTGAGGCGGTCGAGCCAGTCTGAAGGCGTGGCGGACGGAGTCTGGGAATGGGTCATGACTGTAATTCTATCCAGTTCCACGCCGGCTTTGGTGCTCGTCCTGCTCTGCAAACGTCAGCAAATTGATTGCACGCGTTGCTGCGCGTGCCTTCCCGGCTCAGGCCGGGGTGTCTTTTGATCGGGTCGCTGACGATGGGACGACCGGATCGAAGGGAAACAGGCCCGCCCGAAAGCTCTTTGCCATGAATTCGGCGCGGCCGATGGCGAGCTTGGCGGTTTCGGGGGGCAGGATCTCTTCGGCGGCTTCGCGGAACAGCGCCAGCCACTGGCTGAAGTGCTCGCGTGTGATCGGCAGGCGCATGTGCACCGGGAATGGATGGCCGGCGTAGCGCTTGGTGCCGAGCAGGGCGTTGGACCAGAAGTCGGTAACGATGGCGAGGTGGTGATCCCAGTCACCGACGGCGTTGTTGAACACCGGGCCGAGGTCGTCATCCAGCCGGGCCCGATCGTAGAAAACCTGCACGAGTTCGGCGATCTGGGCTTCGGTGACGGCAGGTGCTTCGGACATGATGGTTCTCTTGAGGACGGGTTTCTGCATCGGGAAATATAGCCGATAAGCGGAGCGGCCACTTTTCTGCGTGACCCTGGCAGATGTGCTTCGGCGTGGCCGCGTACTCAGACGCGTGTGCTCATCCCCGCGAACTCGAGCAGATCGTCGATGAACGCATCGCGCTTCCACAGGTGCGGGGCATGATCCACGCCCTCGTAGATGTGCAGTTTCGCGTTCGGCAGATGGCTGGCCACGTACTCGGCGGTGGCGGTCGAGTAGAAATTGCTCTCGCCGCCGTAGATCAGCAAGGTCGGAATGTTCATCTGTGCCAGCACCGGGCGATAGTCGGCTGCGGTCAGGCTGTCCCAGCAGGCGATCAGGGGGGCGGGTGCCAGCTTTCGCAGGCGCTGACGCATGGCCTGGATGCCCTCGGTATTCTCCGCATAAGCCTGTGCAGCCGCTGCGTTCCGGCCGTCTGCCACCAGGCGCAGTACCGCTTCGGCAAAATCCTTGCGTAGCGCAGCCATGAAGGCTTCATTGCGCTGCGCGTCGAAATCGCCATAGACACCGAGAGTCCAGTTCAAGTCGGTCAGCAGGCGTGGAGACTGGTCGAGAATGACTGCACCGCCCAGTCGCTCGCAGCCGAAGTCGCGCACGTACTGCCACAGCGTGAGCGCGCCCATCGAGTGACCGACAACAACCGCGTCGCGCGCATCGTAGTGTGCCAGCAGGAGGTGCAGATCCTGCGCCATCCGCTGCACGGTCGGCACCGTGGTGGTCAGCGGCGCGTGCCCGCCGTGGCCACGGGCGTCCCAGCGAAAGATGCGGAAGTGCGCCGCCAGCGGCTCGATGAAAGGCGTCCAGTCGCGGTGGCTCGAGGTCCAGCCGTGCAGCAGCACCAGCGGGCGCCCCTGGCCGGAAATGCGCAAGTGGATGGTTTCGCCGTCGTCGGCGGTCAGCGTGTCCATGGAGCAGGATTATAAGGGCTGCATGCGTATGGACTGTTACGTGATCACCGTCAGCCTCGAACGACTGAAACTCGACGGCCTTTTGCGGTGCTGGCGATCGGCAGCAGGGACGGTAGATGAAGACCGCCGGGCACCATCGTCCGCTGACGCGACCTGAAACCAGAGCCCCGAACAACGATGCGCTGCTGCCCTATTCGGACGCATCCGCGCAAATTGCTAAGATGGTACGAAAATTCCGGGGAGCGAGGATAATGTGGATGGCATGCTTTCGGAATATAGGGTTACTTGTCGAGGTCAATCATGGTCAGCCAAACCAGTCCCCAAATGCCGGTTGCCATCTATCAATCTGCCGACGGCTCAATTGCGACCGAAGTGCGCCTGGAGGGTGAAACGGTCTGGCTGACGCAGGCTCAGCTTGGGCTGCTATTCGGTAGAGAGCGTTCGGTGATTTCCAAGCACCTGCGTAACGTATTTGTCGAGGGTGAGCTTGAGGCAGAGTCAGTGTGTGCAAAATTTGCACATACTGCCAGTGACGGAAAAACCTATCAGGTCGAGCACTACAGCCTCGACGTCATCATCTCCGTCGGCTACCGGGTCAAATCACCAGAAGGCACCCGCTTCCGCATCTGGGCCAACCGCATCCTCAAGGATTATCTGGTGCGGGGTTATGCGCTGAACCAGCAGCGGCTGGCGCAGCAGCAGGAAAACATCCGCCAGCTGGAACGTACGCTGAGCCTGTTCCAGCAGAACCTGATCGAGCAGGCCAGCCTGCCGGAGGCGCGCGGGCTGGTGAGTGTGATCGCGGGTTACGCCCGCACCTTCGTGCTCCTCAATCAGTTCGACAGCGAACGCCTGCCGCTCGGCGACTTTGCGACGACGATTCACTATGAAATCCGCGAAAATGAAGCGCTGGCCGGCATCGCTGCGCTGAAGGCGGATCTGTTGGGACGCGGCGAGGCGTCGGCGCTTTTCGGCAACCAGAAGGACGACAGCTTTGCCGGCATCCTCGGCAACATCCTGCAATCGTTCGGCGGCGAATACCTGTACCCGAGCATCGAGGAGCAGGCGGCGCACCTGCTCTATTTCGTCATCAAGAACCATCCCTTCACGGATGGCAACAAGCGCATTGGCGCCTTCCTGTTTATCTGGTTCCTGCAACGAAACCGGCACCATCTGAAGTCGGATGGCGAACTGAAGATCAATGACAACGCGCTGGCGGCGATTGCACTGTTGGTGGCGCAGAGTGATCCGGTGCAAAAGCGACTGATGATTCACCTGATCATGAATCTGATCCGAGGCTAATTCCGTATGAACGCAAGCGCATCGTTTGCCTCCCGTGTCCGGCGCTTCTGAATCACGCTGTGCGACGCAGGGGCGAGCCATCGCGACTGTCTGCAGCAGCTGATTTGTCTCATGTTCCTTAAAGTGGTTGACGAGGCCGGTCGGCCGCCCCGCAGCCGCAATATCGGTATCTCCAACTCCCTTGCCGGGTCAGCCTGAAGGTGGCGCACGGGGCTGCGCTGATCGCGGAGCAGGCGGGCGAATTCAGACCCGTGCCAGCAGCGCCTCGAAGCCCGGATAGTTGTCGCGGGTCAGGCCGTACTTGCTGGCGCTGGCGCTGCGCGTTCCGCTTCTTAGCGCGTCGATGAAGGCTGCAGGGTCGGTGATCCAGCTGCCGCCGACGAAGGTGACGCCGCGGGCGAACAGGGCGTCGGGCAGGCAACCGGCGCTGGGGCCGATCATTGCGAACCAGCGTGCCTGGCGGCAGCAGCCGAGCATCCGGTCGAGGGTGTCGTTGAGCAGGAGCGTGCTGGTCGAAACCACCTTGGTGCAGGTGGCGAGTGCTTCGGCGTCGGTCGTGACCCGGTAGCCTTCATGCTCGCCCGCGAGCTCGGCCTTGAGTTCGACCACGGTCAGCCTGGCACCGGCCTCGATGATGCGGCCGAGGAGGGGCTTGAACAGGCCGATCATGCCGATCGCTTCGCCTGGCGCGGGCTGCAGGCTGCCGATGGAGTCGGTGCTGTCGTCAGGGCGGAAACCGGCGCGGTCGTACAGGCAGCGGGTCAGGGCGTTGGCGGCAGCAAAGCCGAGGGTCTTGTCGATGCCGCTGCCGCTGGCGTAGCGCCGGGCGAGGTCGAGCGCATCGGTGCCGGTGAGGGCCGCGTGCTTCGGGTGTGCGTGCAGATGCGCGAGGGTGTCGTCGAGCAGCACGTAGGACAGGCCGAGCGAACCATCGTCCAGTTCGATTGCGCAGAACTCGCCACGGCCATCGTTGTTGGGCTGCGCGGGCGGCAGGTGCAGTGCGCGGATGCGGGGCAGCGGGCTGCGGGCCGCGAAGCGTTCGAGCTGGGCGAGGTAGTCGTCCGCAAAACGTGCGGGCTTGGCGGTGGTCATGTCTGTTCCTGATCCGGAAGGTGCTCGCCGCGGTGCAATCCTGCACGGACGGCGGCAGAGGCGGTGTCGCCGGCAACGGTCGAGCGACGGTTTTCGGGGCTGCGCAGCGCCCCGGGGAAGTACATTGCGGTGAGGCTCTTGGAATGAACCGGCGAGTCGGCATCCGATGCGCCGAAGCGACGCCAGTCGCGCACCCACAGGACGTCGTCGGCCAGTTCGAGCAGGCCGATGGTTTCGCGGTCGCCGATCAGGATGGCCTGAACGCGCAGGCCCAGCGTCGTCTTGGCCTGATCGAGGCGGCTGACGACATCGGCGGTGGCGCCGAATGCCCCGTCCGACGCCAGCAGCAGATCGGCCTGGCGCCATTGTGCGGCATCGAGTTTTTCGATCGCCCGCTCCAGTGGACCACAGATGTCGGTGCCGCCGCGAAAGGTCTGTCCGAGAAAGCGGATCAGGCGTTCGATGCCGCCGGCGTCGACGCCGAGCTCCATTTCCACCAGCTCGTCGGGGCCGCCGAACGCAAACACATGGCATGCGCGATGTTGCGCGTGGGCGCTGCGCACCGCTTCGAGGACAGTGGCCTTGGCAACGGCCTCTGCGCCACCCTGCATCGAGCCCGAGGTGTCGACGCAGATCAGCATGGGGCCCATCTCCATGCGTCGGTCCGGCGCAGGCTGCGGTTGCGGACGCAACACGGGTGAGCGGTGCTGGTGAACTTCTGCCATGCGGTCGTCGTCTTCGTACGCGAGCAGGGTGCGTTCGGCGCGGCGGGCGTGCCACACCAGGCGCAGACGCGGGTGGCCGAGCAGCATGGCTTCGGCCGGCAGCATGCGGGCGATGCGGTCCGAGCGCTTGATGCCGCGGGTTTCGCCGGGCAGGTCGGGCACATGCACTGCATGCGGCTGCGGGTGTTGCGCAAGCGCCCGTTCCATGACCGGCACCGTGCGCTGGCTGCGGCGCTCGGGTTCGTCGGTCTGGCGGCTGCGCCCCAGCTGCCGGATCAGGCGACCCAGTTCGGGCAGGCGTTCGAGCAGTCGGCGGATGCGCAATACCTCCTGCCAGCCCTCGCTGCGCAGCTGGCCGCAAATCATGTCCCAGCGCAGGTTCTGGTCGCCATCGGGCAGCATGCCGAAGACTTCCACCAGTTCGTCGATGTGGCCGCAGCGCTCCTGCCAGTCGGCAGCAAAGGCGTCGAGCGCCATGGCGGTGGCGGTGTCCTCGTCTGCACCCCGGTCGCGATAATCGACGATCAGGTCGAGGTGGAAGAGGATGCTCATCACCACGGTCACACTGAGGTCGCGTTGCCCGCGGCAGTAGCCGGGCAGGCCGAGCTGCGCCATGGTGGTGGCCAGGGCGGCGGCAAGCGGCGGTGGTGGCCACGGCCACGCGGCGGGCGGTGGCAGGCAGCCGGCAAGCAGACTGTCGACGAGCAGGCGCAGGCCCGACAGCCGGGCCTCCAGCGTGCCCTGCGCATTGGTCATGCCGCCCAGCCACAAGTTGCGCGCCAGCGCGTCGAGCGCGGCCAGGCGCTGTTCGCGGGCCTCGAACAGCAGCGGGCAGGGTGCAGGCGCGCTCATGCGTCGTGTTGCAGCGGCACGGCGACCGGCTCCGGCGCCGTGCCGTGGTCTTCGCCCTCGGGCAGGCGGGGCAGGCGGGTGAAGCCTTCGCGCGTCGCGGCGGCGCGCTGGCGCAGGTCTGAAAGCGCTTCGGCGACCGCCGACAGGTTTGCATCGACCCGGTCTGCCAGTTCGCTCTCCAGCCACAGACTGGTGCTGCGGTAGGCGGCGAGGTGCTGGCGCTGTGCGGCCAGTTCTTCGGCATAGCCTGAGATGCGTTCGATGAGGTCGTCGATCTGGCCGGTGCGGGCGGCGATGTGGCGGGCACCGTAACGGCGCTGGCGGCTGTAGCGCATGCGCAGCGCGCCGGCGCCGCCCTTGGCATCGCCCACTTCGTCGGCGAGCTCGGTGGCGGAGAAGCGCAGACGGCCGGACGCGTCGTAGTCGAGGTCGTTGGCCTTCAGCTCGGTGTCGAGCTGCGCTTCGAAGGCTTCGACCACACGGGTTAGGCGTGGCGGCGAGAAGCACTCGTTCACGCCGATGCGCGTCTGCAGCCAGGTGCCGACGGCAGCCTGGCGGGCAGCGTCGGGCGCGGTGCACCAGGGCAGCAGGAGCAGATCCCACAGCGCCACCGCCGTGCGCCCTTCGCACGCGGCCGCCACGCGCAGCAGCCACACGGTCTTCACCCAGCGGCGGTCGGAAACGCAGGTCTGCAGGCTGGCCAGATGCTCGCGCAGTTCGGTCAGAATCGTGCTCGCCGCGTGCGGCAGCGTCACCGCCGCAGCCTGTCGGGTGAGTGCAGTCAGCGCGTCTGCGTCAAGGCGAAGCGCCGCTGGCGGGGCTGTCCAGTCGGCCTTGTGCGCGGTGTCGAGCAGTTGGGCGAAGCCGTCACGGCTGACCGGCTCGACCGGCACCCGCAGCAGGAACCGATCGAAAAAGGCTTCGGCGACTTCGTCCTCCGGTACTTCATTGGTGGCACCGACGACGCTGATCAGCGGGCAGTGCTGGCGGCCGGCGCCGTTGTCGAACTCGCGCTCGTTGAGCAGCGTCAGCAGCGCATTGAGGATTGCGCTGTTGGCCTTGAACACTTCATCGATGAAGGCAATCGAGGCGTCGGGCAGGAAGCCCGCGGTGTGACGCTCGTAGCGGTCTTCCTCGAGGGCCTTGATCGACAGTGGGCCAAACAGCTCTTCGGGTACCGAGAAGCGGGTGAGCAGGCGCTCGAAATAGCGTGCGTTGGCAAACACCGTGTGCAGGCGCCGGGCAAGCTCGCTCTTCGCCGTGCCGGGCGGGCCGATCAGCAGACTGTGTTCGCCGGCGAGTGCCGCGAGCAGGGTGAAGCGTACCGCGCGTCGACGCTCGATCAACCCGCTTTCGAGATGCGAGAGCAGGTGCGACAGGCGATCGCGGGTGCTGTTCGAGTCATGCGCAAGGGACTGATCCATGGAGAAATCCTAGCACCCGGATGTGTGGTGTGCCTTGATCGTGACCAAGTCGCGCACGGCAGGACGGCGGCGGTGCCGCCATTGCCTGATGCAGACACCGCGTCGGCCGCGCTGCACAATGCTTCGGGCATCACCCGTTCAAGTTAAACTGCGTTTGTACCGCTGCGCGGGGACGCATGTCGGGGGCGGCGTGGCCTAATTCTCGGGGGAGTGGCTGAATGCAAGAGTTGGCGTGGAGTGACGCACTGTTGACGGGAATCGACGTCATCGACCGGCAGCACCGGGGGCTGGTCGACATGATCAACGCCACCGCGGCGCGGCTGGAAGATCAGTCCGAACTCAGCGCTGAGGAGGTCCGCTCGCTGGTGGGCTTCCTGAAGGACTACACCGAAGTCCATTTCAGCACCGAAGAGGCCTTGATGAGCCTGTGCGGACTGTCCCCTGCCTACGCGCAGGCACACCACCATAATCACGACCGCTTCCTCGCGCTCGTGGGCGACATGGCAGATGAACTCGGCGACGATGCAGTGCCGGACGGCCGGCAGTTGCTGGCGTTTCTCGGTGACTGGCTGATTCGTCATATCCGTGGCGAGGATCAGGGGCTCGCCCGGCGGCTGCGCGATGCACGACAGGCGACCGATGCCGCCCTGAGCACTGCGCAGTCGAGCGCACGCGCGCAGGCCGCACCCGCCGCGCCGCTGATGTTCGCGGATGCGCTCGCCCAGGGCAGCGCCGCGCTCCATGCCAGCGAAGCCGATGTGCTGGCGTTCATCTCCGGGGACCGCTCCGCGGCACTGGTGGTCGCACTCGATGCGGCCTTGCTGCCCGGGGAGGTGATTCAGGCCAATGCCGCTGCCGAGGCGTATTTCGGCGCCGAGGCGGGGGCGCTTGGCGGACGCCCCGGCACCAGCCTGTTCAGTGATGCCCAGGTTCAACGTCTGCCGGTGGTGATGAGCGAAGTGCTGATGCACGGCAGCTTCGAAGGCGTGCTTGAGTGCGTCGGTGCAGACGGGAAGCCCGGGGCCGCAGCGGCCCGCGTGACCCATCTCGTACTCAATGGCCGCATCGTCATTCTGGTGCTGCTGTCGGCAGCCCAGCGCGAGGTGGCCGGGAAGCGGGCTGCAGTTCCGGAAGATGCAGGCAGGACTGCGCTCTCGCGCCACCCCCTGTTCATGTGCCTGACGCTGGATGAAATGACTGCGCTCGAGCAGCAGGCACGCCTGGTTCGACTCGACAAGTCGCAGCAGCTGTTCGCGAACGGCACGGATCCGGCCGGGCTCTACATTGTCATCAGCGGTCAGGTGGGGGTGTTTGCCGCGAACGAGCGTGGCGACGAGAAGGTGCTCGACATCATGGTCGCGCCACAGATCGTGGGCGAAGTCGAGGTGCTCGCCCGCCGGGCTTCGCCGGCAACGGCCCGCAGCCTCTCGTCCTCCACCCTGCTGATGATTCCAGCCGACGCCCTGCGCGCGCTTCAGTCTTCCAGCCCGGCTTTTGCTGCTGCGGTGACGGCGCACCTTGGGCGGCGCATGCACGAGCGGGTTCGCGAGATCGCGGCCCTGACCCTGCATACCGCAATGGAGCGCACGATCGACTTTCTGCTCGCGCACGGCACCGACAACGGCGACGGTGGTGTTGATACCGTGCTGCCGGCGCAGAAGGGCATCATCGCGTCCTACCTCAATATCAACGGCGCGACGCTGTCGCGGAATTTTCAGCAGCTCTCCGATTGCGGCCTGATCAGTGTCAGCCGCCGTTTCGTGACCATCCCGGATCGTGAGGCGCTGCTGCGTTTTCGTCTGCAGTGAGCGATCGGGCCGCGTGGCGGCTCAGTCGCCGAGCACGATCGTCACGCGCTTGTTGCGCTTGCCCTCGGAGCGGATCCTGACCACGCTGGCCGTGCCGATCTCGCCGGTCCGGCGCAAATGGGTGCCGCCACAGGGCTGATAGTCGATGTCGCCTACTCGGATGGTGCGCACGCTGCCCTGGCCGCGCGGTGGCTGCACCGACATCGTCTTCACCAGCCCCGGATTCGCATCGAGCTCGGCGTCGCTGATGGCACCGGTTTCCACCGGCTGGTCGCGCGCGATGAGGGCGTTGAGCGCGGCTTCGATGTCTGCGGCCACGAGCTTTTCCATGTCGATGTCGAAATCCAGGTGGGCCTTGTCTTCTGCCATCCTGCCGCCGGTCACTGGCGCATCGACCACGGCGCACAGCAGATGCAGGCAGGTGTGGTAACGCATCAGGGTGTGGCGCCGCTCCCAGTCGATCTCGGCCTGAAGCCGCGTTCCCGGGGCGGGCACGGGAGCGTCGTCGGCAATGCGGTGCACGATGGCTTCGCCCTCTCCCTTGATCGTGTCGATGACCGTCAGCCGGCTTCCGTCCTCAAGGATCAGCACGCCGCGGTCGCCGGGCTGCCCGCCACCCGTGGGGTAGAACACCGTGCGCTCAAGCTCGACGATGCCCGGTTCGCTGCGGGTCACCACGGTGTCGCACTGGCGTGCATAGCTGTCTGCATGAAAGACACGATCGGTCACTGGCGGGCTCCTTTCCTGTGGATGCGACGAGGGATGATTGTGCCTCTTCTCCCGGCAGAAAGCGCGTATGCGAACGTTCTTTGCGCTCGGGGCGGATGCGGGGCAGGCGGTCTGATGCGATCAAAAGGCCATGTTGGATGCTGGTAAAACTATTAGACTATGATGAATATTCGATGGCGCTCGCAGAAGCGTCACGCCCCCCGGAGAAGACATCATGTTCAAGCGCCGCCCAGCAATCCGCCGTGCCGACTGCCCTGTGCAGTTGCACCGCCGTGAGCGGGGCAGTCTGCTGTTCGTAGGAGATCACCTTGCACGCAGCGTTCGCGGCGTGCCCTGTGCACCACCCCTGTTCCGATAGAAACCGACCCGTTCCACGGTTTTACCGACCCTCTATCAGGAGCAGCACAATGACCGACCTGTTTGAAAATCCGATGGGGCTGATGGGCTTCGAGTTCGTCGAATTCGCTTCGCCCAAGCCGAATGTGCTCGAACCCATTTTCGAGATGATGGGCTTCACCCGCGTGGCGCAGCATCGCTCGAAGGATGTCACGCTGTATCGTCAGGGCGACATCAACTTCATCGTCAACCGCGAGCCGCGCAGCATTCCCGCCTATTTTGCCGCCGAGCACGGGCCTTCTGCCTGCGGCATGGCGTTTCGCGTGCGCGATGCGCAGTTTGCCTTCAAGCGCGCAATCGAACTCGGCGCCCAGCCGCTGGACATGCCGACCGGCCCGATGGAGCTGCGCCTGCCTGCGATCCGGGGCATTGGCGGCGCGCCGCTGTACCTGATCGACCGCTACGGCGATGGCACCTCGATCTACGACATCGACTTCAACTTCATCGAAGGCGTGGATCGCCATCCGGTCGGCCACGGTTTCAAGCTCATCGACCACCTGACGCACAACGTCTATCGCGGCCGCATGAGCCATTGGGGCAGTTTCTACGAGCGCATCTTCAACTTCCGCGAGATCCGCTACTTCGACATCAAGGGCGAGTACACCGGCCTGACCTCGCGTGCGATGACCGCGCCCGACGGCAAGATCCGTATCCCGCTCAACGAGGAATCGTCCAAAGGCTCGGGCCAGATCGAGGAGTTCCTGATGAAGTTCAACGGCGAGGGCATCCAGCATGTGGCGCTGCTCACCGACGACCTCATCGGCAGCGTGGACAAGCTGCGCGCGGCAGGCGTGCCGCTAATGACGGCGCCGCCCGCCACCTATTACGAGATGCTGAGCGAACGCCTGCCGGGGCATGGCGAGAATGCGGACGAACTCCAGGCGCGGGGCATCCTGCTCGATGGCAGTACCGAAGGCGGCAAGCAGCGTCTGCTGCTGCAGATCTTCTCCGAGACCCTGCTCGGGCCGGTGTTCTTCGAGTTCATCCAGCGCAAGGGTGACGATGGCTTCGGCGAAGGCAACTTCAAGGCCTTGTTCGAATCGCTCGAACGCGACCAGATCCGGCGCGGCGCGATTACCGTGCCGGAATAACGCCGACGCTGCCGTGACCGGCAGGATCAGGGCGTCCGAAGCGGGGCGCCCTGTCTTTTCAGTACAGCCCGCGGGTGCGGGCAAACAGTCTCACCAGGCCGAGCAGGGCGGCCACGTTGGGCACTGCGACGCCGGCCTTGCCTGCGATCTCATGCACCACGCCGAGCAGCGCGTCGACCTCCAGCGCACGGCCGGCTTCCACGTCCTGCAGCATCGAGGTCTTCATTGCCCCGAGCTTGCGCGTGACCGCATTGCGCTCGCCGGGGCTTTGCGTCACCGGACAGCCGATGCGCTCCCCCACGGCAGCAGCTTCTTCCATGACCTGCACGCAGAAAGCCTCGACCAGTTCGTCATCGAGGATCCGGTCACTGGTGGCGCCGGTAATCGCCGACACCGGGTTCATCGTCATGTTTCCCCACAGCTTGAACCAGATGTCGCGCTGGATGCGATCGGATACGGTGAGATCAAAACCCGCAGCAGTGAGCACTTCAGCCACTGCCCGGGTGGCGGGCGTGGTGGGGCCGGTGGCGTCGCCGATGATCAGGCCGTTGCCCATCCTGTGCAGGCTCACGCCGGGCGCCAGGGTGGCGCAGGCGATATGTACGACGCAGCCGATGACCTGAGCGGACGGAATGCGGCTGCGCAACTCGCCTGCAGGATCGACGCTGGTGAGGGGGGCGCCGGCCAGCGGTCCGGACAGGCCGTCGAAGAACCACCACGGCACGCCGTTCATTGCCGTCATGACCTTGGTGGCGGGGCCGATCAGCGGCCCGATGGCCGCTGCGACCGTGGCCATCGCCGGTTCCTTGACGGCGACGATCACGAGGTCTTGCGGTCCGAGTTCGGCCGGGTCGGCCACTGCCCGTGCCGGGAAGTGACGCAGTCCTTCCGCGTCCCGAAGGCCGAGGCCATCGCGCTGCAGTGCCGTCAGCGTCGAACCGCGCGCGACCACCGACACGGGCTGACCGCTAGCGGCGATGCGTGCGCCGATCAGACCGCCCACCGCGCCGGCGCCATAAAGACAGATCTTCATTCGTGCTCCTTCATGTGGCAGGCAGCCTGAACCTGGCTGATCAGTGGCGGAAACTCGGGTCCTGCCGCTCGACCAGGCGGACGAACGCGGCGAAGGCGTCTTCTCCTGCACCGTACTTGGGGTCGAAGTTCAGCGAATCCGCGACGCATTTTTCCAGAACCGGTGTCGGCAGTTCAAGCTCCTGCCCCATGGATTGGGTGGCGAGCTGAATTTCGCAGGCGCGATTGACCAGCCACATCAGGGAAAAAGCCTGCGCCAGTGTTGCCCCGATCACGACCGGACCGTGGTTGCGCAGCAGCAGCACAGGCTTGTCCCCTGCGCTGGCAAGGATGCGCTTGCCTTCGTCCAGATGAACGGTGATGCCTTCAAAGTCGTGATAGGCAATCTTGCCGTAGAGCTGGGCGGCGTAGAAGTTGCTGAACGAGAGGCCGTCCTTCAGGCAGCACACGGCCTGAGTCGCCGTGGTGTGGACGTGCATCACGCAGTGGCCGTCCGGCACGGTTGCATGGATCGCACTGTGGAAGGTGAATCCAGCCGGATTGATTGGCCAGTCAGCATGGCCGATGATGTTGCCGTCGATGTCGATCTTGACCAGATTGGATGCGCAGACTTCGCTGTAATGCAGTCCGAAGGGATTGATCAGGAAGTGGCCGGGCTCGCCCGGTACGCGCAGCGAGATATGGTTGTAGATCGACTCGTCCCACTTGAGGTAGGCAAAGATGCGGTACATCGCGGCAAGCTGCACGCGGGCCTGCCATTCGGTGTCGCTGAAGCGGGCGGGGTGTTCGTAGTAGCGTTTGGTGTTCGGCATCGGAGTTCTCCTTGAGCGCTGTGCCGCCACCCCATCCGGGGCAACGGCAGTTGATTTTGTATGTGTGTAATCAGGGACGGGACTTGGCGGCTGCAGTGCGTGCTGCTGCAATCAGCGCAGCGCCATCGAAGCCCTTGCCTTTGGCATCGGCGACCCATTCCTGTTCAACAGGAAGGGCACGTTCGCGCATGCTTGTGTAGGCAGCGCCTTCAACCTGCGTCACGGTGTGTCCGGCCGCCTTGACCTTGTCACGCGCGGTGGCGATGGCACCGTCCCATGCCTGACCGAAACGGGACACCAGCGCGGGGCCGCTATGGCGATCGATGATATCGCGCAGATCGGCGGGCAGGGCGGCGTAACGGTCCTTGTTCATCAGCACGGTCAGGATGGTCGCACCCATTGCCGGTTGATCGTCCGGGGTTTCCATGTGGAAGTGGGTGACCTCGTCGAGCTTGGTCGGCACGATGACTTCCCACACCGCGGACGCGCCATCGACGACGCCCTTGGAGATGGCTTCGGTCATCTGCGCAGGCGGCATTGCCACCGGCGTGGCGCCGAGTGCGGTCAGGGTGCGGGCGATGGTGCGGTTGGGCGCGCGCAGCTTGAGGCCCTTGAGGTCGTCAGAGACATTGATGGCAGTCTTTGCAGTGTGAATGTTCATGCCGCCATCGCCGTGCATTGCGAGCACCTTGAATGCGCTGTATTCGGCTTGCAGTTGCTGCTCGAAGAAGGGCCAGATCGCCCGGCCCTGAGCGGCGCCGCCAAGCGGCAGCACGCCGGGCAGCTCCAGCGCCTCGGTTTTGGGGAAGCGACCGGCCGAATAGCCCGGCGCGGTCCACACGATGTCGGCCACGCCGTTCTTGACCAGGTCGGGCAGCTGCGCCGGGGTGCCGCCAAGCTGCATGGACGGGAAGAACTGGCACTTGATGCGACCGGCCGAGGCGCGGCCGAGATCGTCGCACCAGGGCTCGAGTACGGCTTTCTGGGCGAGCGCCATGCCGGGGAGGAAGTGGCTCACCTTGAGGGTGACTTCCTGCGCTGCGGCGGGAAGGGCAACAAAGCCGGCGAGCAGGGCGAGGGATGAAAGGCGCAGGGTGTTCATGGTTGTCTCCTGATGATCAGATTGCCTCGCGAACGGGTGCGCGAGCGGTTGGGGTGTGCTGTGCAGATACGAAAGACGGTGCTAGAGCCCGCCCATCGACAGGTACTTCAACTCCATGTATTCATCGAGCCCATGGTGCGAACCTTCGCGGCCAAGGCCCGAGTTCTTGACCCCGCCGAAGGGCGCAACCTCGGTCGAGATCAGGCCGGTATTGATGCCGACCATGCCGTATTCGAGCTGGCCCGAGACCCGCCATACGCGGCCAATGTCGCGTGCGTAGAAATAGGCCGCGAGGCCGAACTCGGTGTCGTTGGCCATGGCGACCGCTTCTTCTTCGGTGCGGAAGCGGAACAGCGGGGCGACCGGGCCGAAGATTTCTTCCTTCGCCACCGCCATTTCGGGGGTCACGTCAGTGAGGATGGTGGGCTGGAACCAGGTGCCGCCGAATTCGTGGCGAGCGCCGCCGGTCACGACCTGCGCACCCTTGCCGACCGCATCCGCGACCAGCGATTCGACCTTGGCAATGGCGGCCTCATCGATCAGCGGTCCCTGGGTCACGCCGTCCTCAGTGCCCTTGCCGACCTTGAGTGCCGCCACAGCGGTGGCGAGCTTGTCGGCGAAGGCTTCGTACACGCCTTCCTGCACCAGGAAGCGATTGCTGCACACGCAGGTCTGGCCCGCGTTGCGGTACTTGGACACCATGGCACCCGCGACCGCGGCGTCGAGGTCGGCGTCGTCGAAGACGATGAAGGGCGCATTGCCGCCGAGTTCGAGCGAGAGCTTCTTGATCGTCGGCGCACATTGCTGCATCAGCAGACGGCCGACTTCGGTGGAGCCGGTGAAGGTGAGCTTTCGCACCACAGGGCTGGCGGTGAGCACACCGCCGATGGCACGCGCATCGCCGGTGACGACACTGAACACGCCAGCGGGTACGCCGGCACGCTCGGCCAGTTCAGCCAGTGCGAGCGCCGACAGCGGGGTCTGTTCGGCGGGTTTGAGGATCATCGTGCAGCCGGCCGCGAGAGCAGGGCCCGCCTTGCGGGTGATCATCGCCGAGGGGAAATTCCACGGTGTGATGGCCGCACAGACGCCGACCGGCTCCTTGGTGACCACGATGCGGCGGTCGGCGAATGGTGAGGGAATCACGTCGCCATAGGCGCGCTTGGCCTCTTCGGCAAACCATTCGAGATAGGCCGCGGCATAGGCGATCTCGCCTTTCGCCTCGGCGAGGGGCTTTCCCTGCTCCGCCGTCATGATGAGCGCGAGGTCGTCCTGATGCGCGAGCATCAGTTCGTACCAGCGCCGCAGGACGCGGGCGCGCTCGGCTGCAGTGCGTGCGCGCCAGGCCGGCAGTGCCTTCTCCGCCGCGGCGATGGCGCGTTCGGTTTCGGCCGCACCGGCACGGGGTACGCTGGCGATGACGCGGCCGTCGGCCGGATCGGTGACCGGAAAGTGTTCTCCGCTGTCCGCGGCGACCCAGTGGCCGTCGATGTAGCAGGCCTGCCGCAGCAGGCCGGGATCCTTGAGGTTCAGCATGGCATGTTCCTGATGATCAGTAAGCTGCGCCGGCGCGCGGGGCGTCGGCAGTCTTGAAGCGGCCGGCGAGTTGCACGGCGGCGTTGCGCAGCAGCAGGGTGTCGACGCCGGCGGCGACGAAGCTGGCGCCGGCCTGGCGGTAGCGCTCGGCAGCTGCGGGGTCGGCGGAAAACACCCCGGCAGCCTTGCCGGCGGCGGCGATGCGCGAAAGGGCGTCGCTTACCGCGGCGCTCACCTCCGGATGGCCGGGGTTGCCAAGGTGGCCGAGGGATGCGGCGAGGTCGGAGGGGCCGACGAAAACGGCATCGACACCTTCCACTGCGAGGATTTCGTCGATTGCTTCGAGTCCGGCACGTGATTCGATCTGCACGATCAGGCACATCTCTGCATCGGCCTGATCGAAGTAGCCTTCGACGCCGTTCCAGCGCGCTGCGCGGGCCAGTGCGGTGCCGACACCGCGGATGCCGGACGGCGGGTAGCGCATTGCGCGAACCAGCGCGCGCGCTTGTTCTGCCGATTCGACCATCGGCACGAGCAGCGACTGGACGCCGACGTCGAGGTACTGCTTGATGCGTGCAACATCGTGATCCACGGTGCGAACGACCACTTTGACCGGGTAGGGCGCCATGGCCTGAAGCTGGGCAAGCACCGAGCGCGGATCATTGGCCCCGTGCTCGCCGTCCACCATCAGCCAGTCGAATCCGGCACTGGCCATGATCTCGGCGCAACAGGGATCGATCAGGCCGAGAAAGGCACCGACCTGAAACTCGCCCGCGGCGAGCGCGCGCTTGAAGTGATTCTTGGGCATCTGCATGGCGGCTTCCTCAGGCGAAGTGGCAGCTGATGCTGCCCATGGGGCCGTAGTCCGCCTGGAAGGTGTCGCCCGGGCGTGCCGCCACCGGGCGGGTGAAGGAGCCGGCGAGAATCACCTGGCCGGCTTCCAGTGCGACACCGTGGGGCGCAAACTTCTTCGCCAGCCAGGCGATGCCGTTGCCCGGGTGATTCAGCACGCCGGCGGCGACGCCGGTTTCCTCGATCACGCCGTTGCGATAGAGCAGGGCGCAGATCCAGCGCAGGTCGACGTCGAGCGGCTTGATCGGGCGTCCGCCGAGAATGATGCCGGCATTGGCCGCGTTGTCCGAGATGGTGTCCATGACCTTGCGCGGGCGCTTGGTCTCGGGGTCGACCCGGTGACAGCGTGCGTCGATGATCTCGATGGCCGGGGTGACGTATTCCGACGCCGAGATCACGTCGAACAGGCTCACGTTTTCGCCTTCCAGGCGGTGCGACAGGATGAAGGCAAGCTCGACCTCGACCATCGGCAGAATGAAGCGGCCATTTGGGATGGTGGCGCCATCGTCGAAGAACATGTCGTCGAGCAGGGTGCCGTAGTCGGGCTCGTCGATCTGCGACGACATCTGCATGGCGCGCGAGGTCAGGCCGATCTTGTGGCCCTTGATCGTGCGGCCTTCAGCAAGCTTGAGGCGGATGCCCTCACGCTGCACTGCGTAGGCATCGGGGATGGTGATCTCGGGGTGGTCGAGCGAGGGCGCGCGCACCTGTTCGCGGGTTTTCTCTGCGTGGTGAAGGCGTTGCGCGATGGCGGCAATGGTATCCGTTGGGAGCATGGTTTTCGGGTCCTGTAACTGGTTCAGGTCTTGCGGTAGCGGGCGTGGATGTTGTTGTGCTTCCACGTGCCGGCTTCGGAAAACTCGATGAGCTCGAGCGAGAGCGCGAGGCCGCGACTGGCGTAGAGCGCAGCGAAGTGGGCCTTCATCATCTCGAACAGGTCGTCGCCGGTCTTCTGCCGTGCTTCTGCGCTGCGGCCCGCGCCGATCTTGACCGTTGCATGAACAAAGGCGTCGTCGGCGCTGCCGTCGGCGACGCAGTAGTCCTTGAGTTCGATCGCGCGCGAACGGATGCCGCCGACAGGAAATACGTCCTGGGCGATCATCACCTGATTGGCCTTGCGCAGCAGACCGGGGATGTCTGCAGCGGTGCCGAGGTTGTCGGTGTATTCGAAGATGAGGTGCGCCATCTGTGCGGGCTCCGTGCTTGATTGGGTGAGGGGGGCTGCGGCCGGGTCGGGGGGTCAGAGTGGGAAAATGGCGTTGATCTGGCCGGTGCCGGAGCTGCCGAAGAAGGGGGTGATCACTTCGACCTTGCCCTGGTACTGATCCCAGCCGACGGCGCCGAGCAGCATCGCCGTGTCATGCATGAAGCCTTCGCCGTGGCACTTGTCGGCGTACTCGGGGAGCATCGCGCAGAAGGTCTTCCAGTCGCCGCGTTCCCACAGGTCGACGACCGCGTGGTCCATGGTTTCGAGAAAGGGGCTCCACATCTTGTGCATGAACGCTTCGGCCGTGCCGTTCTGCGCAAAGCGGTGCGACAGCGAACCGCTGGCGAAGAAGGCCACCGTGCCGTCGTACTGCTCCTCCACGGCCTTGCGCATCGCAGCGCCGAGGCGCACCGAGTCCTCGAGGTTATGCACGGTACACAGCGCTGACACGGACACCACCTTGAAGTGACGGTCGGTGTTCATGTAGCGCATCGGCACCAGGGTGCCGTACTCCAGTGCCAGCGTGGTGGCGTCGTGGGCACGGGTGTGGACGCCGTCGGCGGTGCACACCTCGGCCAGGATCTTGCCCAGCGCCGGGTTGCCGTCGTACGCGTAAGGCATGTTCTTGATGAAGTGCGGCAACTCGTTACTGGTATAGACACCTTCGAATTGTGGGGCGCAATTGATGTGGTAGCCGCCATTGACCAGCCAGTGCGTATCGAAGACGACGATGGTGTCCACCCCGAGTTCGCGGCAGCGGCGGCCGATTTCGATGTGGCCGTCGATGGCGGGCTGGCGGCAGCCCTTGTGCGGTCCGTCGATCTCCGACAGGTACATTGACGGGACGTGGGTGATTTTTGCTGCGAGCGCGAGTTTGCCCATGGTGTTCTCCTCTTTCTCTAATCCGGAATGGATGTTTCGTTCTTATTGCGGTGCGCAGCTCAGATGCCCCAGCGTGGGATGTGATGGTTGCCATACGAAACCGCGATGTTCTTGGCCTCGCAGAACACTTCAAAGCTGTAATGGTTGCCCTCGCGGCCGGTGCCCGAGGCCTTGGAGCCGCCAAAGGGCTGGCGCAGATCGCGCACGTTCTGGCTGTTGACGAAGGTCATGCCCGACTCGATGGCCTTGGCCAGACGAATGGCGCGGCCGGTGTTGTTGGTCCACAGGTAGGACGACAGGCCGTAGATGGTGTCGTTGGCGATGCGCACCGCATCCTCTTCGGTCTTGAAGGGGATGATGCAGGGCACCGGCCCGAAGATCTCTTCCTGGGCAATGCGCATCTTGTTGTCGACGTTGGCAAAAACGGTGGGCTGCACCCAGAAGCCGTTCCTGAACTTCTCATCGACGACCGGTGTGCCGCCGCCGAAGACGACTTCAGCGCCTTCCTGCTTGCCGAGTTCGATGTAGTAATTGACCTTGTCCATGTGACCCTTGGAGATCATCGGGCCGATCACGGTGTTCGGGTCCATCGGGTCACCGACGGTCAGACGCGACGCACGGGCGGCGAAGTCGGCGACGAACCTGTCGTAGATGCCGGCCTGCACGATGATCCGCGAGCCGGCAGTGCAGCGTTCGCCGTTGTTCGAGAAGATCATGAAGATCGCAGCGTCGAGGGCGCGCTCGTAGTCGGCGTCGTCGAAGATGATGAAGGGCGATTTGCCGCCCAGCTCCATGGAGAACTTCTTCAGCCCTGCCGCCTTGACGATGCGGTTGCCGGTGGCGGTGGAGCCGGTGAAGGAGATCGAGCGCACGTCAGGATGCGACACCAGTGGCTCGCCTGCCTTGTCGCCGAAGCCCTGCACCACGTTGAAGACGCCCGGGGGGATGCCGGCTTCCAGCGCCAGTTCGCCCAGACGGTTGGCGGTCAGCGGAGAGAGCTCGGACATCTTCATCACGGCCGTGTTGCCGAAGGCCAGGCAGGGCGCCGTCTTCCACGTCGCGGTCATGAAGGGCACGTTCCACGGCGAGATCAGCGCGCACACGCCGACCGGCTGCCACAGCGTGTAGTTGAGGTGGCCGGTGTCGGAGTCGTAGGTTTCGCCATGCATGTGCTGGATCAGCTCGGCGAAGTAGTTGAAGTTGTCGGACGCGCGCGGGACCAGCACGCGCTTGGTCTGGTTCGTCACCTGGCCGCAGTCGGCGGTTTCCATGTCGGCGATCGGTTCGACGTTGGCGGCGATCAGCTCGCCGAGTTTGCGTACCAGGCGGGCGCGTTCCTTGACCGGCGTGGCGGCCCAGCCCGGGAAGGCGGCCTTGGCGGCGGCCACGGCCGCGTTGATTTCCTCTGCGCCGCCGCTCGCGACTTCGGCGAGAACCTCGCCCGTGGCCGGGTTGATGGTCTGGAAGGTTTCCGCGCTCTCGACCTTCTGGCCGTTGATGATGTGCTTGATCATGCTGTTCTCGCTTTCTTGAAAGGGTCGTTGGCGAACCAGGTTTCGTCATCGACGATGGTGTTCATCAGGCAACCGATGCCTTCGATCTCGGTTTCCACGACATCGCCCGCCTTCACATCGGCCAGGCCTTCCGGGGTGCCGGTGAGAATGAGATCGCCCGGTCGGAGCGTCGTGAAGGACGACAGGTATTCGATCAGCGTCGGGATGTCGAAGATCATGTCGGCGGTCGTGCCCTGCTGGGTGGTGACGCCGTTGACGCGGGTGGTGAGTGCCAGCTGCATCGGGTCGGCGATGTCGTCACGATCGACCAGCCATGGCCCGATCGGTGTGCAGGCGTCGCGGTTCTTCACCCGCAGATTGGGGCGATACCAGTTCTCGAGGTAGTCCCGGATCGCGTAATCGTTGGCCACGGTGTAGCCGGCAACGTAGTCCATCGCATCGGATTTCGCGATGCGGGTGCCGGTCTTGCCGATGACCACTGCCAGCTCGCACTCGTAGTGCATGTAGGTCGCATCGGCGGGGCGGCGGCTGAAAGCGCGGTGTCCGGTGATGGTGTTGGGGCCTTTGAGGAAGACCAGCGGCACTTCGGGCGCCTTGAACGCGAGTTCCTTCGCATGGTCGGCGTAGTTCAGGCCGAGCGCGAACACGGTGCCGGGTACGACCGGCGGCAGCCAGATGACTTCGGTCTCGTCGACGATGCGGCCGTCGGCAAGCTTGAGTTGATGTTCGCCGTGCGGCACGGCTTCGTGGACTGCGCCCTGCCAGGCGATGCGTGCGCGCCTCATTGTGCGGCCTCCGTTGCAGCTTGAATGTTGAACCCGAGCGTGCCGAGCGGGCCCGCCTCGATGTGCACGCTGCTGCCGACCCTGGCCTGAGGAGCCTGGTACTCGACGCCGAGCAGCAATACGTCGCCGACCGACAGGGTCATGAACTCGGTCACGTCGACGAGCAGGCGGGGAACGTCGCGCACCAGTTCGGCAAATGTGCGTGTGCCGACGGCTGCACCATCGACGCAGATGGTGAGCTTGAGTGCCGCAAGTCTGCCGGTCTCGGCTGCGGGCACGGTCCGTGCAGCGACCGGGCAGGCGCCGTCGAAGCATTTCTCGCGGATCGCCGGCCGGTAGTAGCTTGCGTGCGGCAGGCTGAGGTCCGCCACCAGCACATAGCCCGCAACCGCTGCCAATGCAGTTTCCGCAGTCAGGCGTGCAGCCGGGCGGCCGATGACGATGCCGACCGTGGCGCCGATCTCGACGGCGGTTTCGCCATTCGGCAGGCGCACCGTGGCGCCGTCGCCGACGACGGTATTGGCCGGCTTCACGTACATCGCCGGCGCTTTCGGCGCGCCTTTGTAGGGTGCAGCCTCAAGTGCATCGCCGAAACGGGCGAGTGAGCGGTGGTCGTTCAGGACCACACCGTAGACCGTGCCCGGTTGCGGGGGCAGTGTCTGGGGAGAGGACGATTTAGGCGTCATGATTCGGACTCTGGGTAATGAATTTAGGGGTCAGCCGCCGGTTGCATGGACCAGCCACAGCGAGATTCCGGGTACGAAGATCAGCAATGCGATGCGCAGGAGATCCGAGGCGAGGAAGCACAGCACGCCGCTGGCAGTCTCCTTCAGGGGTACGTCGCGGGCGAGCTTGTTGATCACGTAGAGGTTCATGCCCACCGGCGGCGTGACCAGACCGATCTCGACTACCATCAGGGCGACGATGCCGAACCAGATCGACTTGTCCGAATCGGGCATGCCGTAGAAGTCCAGACCCATGATCACGGGGTAGAAGATGGGGATGGTCAGCAGGATCATGGCCAGCGAATCCATCACGCAGCCCAGCACCAGGTAGATCAGCAGGATGGCGAGCAGCACCAGCATCGGCTCGAAGCCGCTGTCCTTCACCCAGTTGGCGAGCTCGACCGGCAGTTGTGACAGTGCGAGCGAGGCATTGAGCAGGTCGGCGCCGAGCAGCACGACAAAGATCATCGCAGTGGCGTGGGCGGTGCCATAGACGCTTTGCACGAAGTCCTTCGTTTTCATCCCGCCCGACACCGCAGCAATGATCCCGCATGCAGCCGCACCGATCGATGCAGCTTCGGTGGGGTTTGCCCAGCCGCCGTAGATGCCGACGATCACCACCAGAAACACCATCAGTACCGGCAGGATGCCGAGCTGGGCGCGCAGCATGGTGCCCAGGCTGGCGCGCTCGCCGGCCGGACCGGCTGACGGATCGCGGGTGACCATGATGCGGATGACCAGCAGATAGCCGAGGGCCGCGAGAATGCCCGGGATGACCGCAGCGACGAAGAGCTTGCCGATCGACTCCTGGGTGAGCACGGCGTAGATCACCAGTGGCACGGAAGGCGGGATCAGGATGCCAAGCGTACCGCTCGCCGCCAGCGTGGCGGTGGCGAGCTTGCCGGAGTAGCCGTGTGCGCGCAGTTCGGGCAGTGCGACCTGACCCATTGTTGCCGCGGTGGCCAGTGAGGAGCCGCAGATCGCGCCGAAGGCCGCGCACGCCGCTGTGGACGCCATGGCCAGACCGCCGCGCCAGTGTCCGATCAGGGTGCCGGCGGCGCGGAACAGCGCCTTCGACAGCCCGCCGTGGGTGGCAAACTGGCCCATCAGGATGAACAGGGGAATGACGGCCAGGTCGTAATTCGACAGGCGGGCATAGACCAGGTTGTTGAGGGTGAACAGAAGTCCTGCAGGCTCCCAGGTGTTCACTGCCAGGTAGATCGCCGCGCCAGCAATGAACATGGCGATGCCAATATGGATGCGCACGGCCAGCAGGCCGAGCAGGCCGGTAAAGCCGATCATGCCGATCATCGTGCCGCTCATGCTTCACCTCCGGTCAGCATCTTGCGTTGAGAGAATGCGGCTGCGAAGCGATACGCTGCGCACACGCCCATCATGGCCAGGCTGGGGACCAGCGCTGCGACCGGAATCCAGACCGGCAGCGACACCAGCGGTGTAACCTCGCCGGCTTCGTGAATCGAGATTGCGGCGAGGGCCGTTCTCCATGCGAGCACACCCGCAAAGATCGCTACGAGCAGTTCGGCGAAGCCATCGATCGACCGCTTCAGGCGCGACTGCATGCCTTCGGTAAAGAAATCCACCTTGAGGTGCTCGCCGAGCAGGGTGCAATAAGGAAGAAAGGCGGCTGCCGCAACGGCGGTGCCCGCCTGCATCAGCTCGATGTCGCCGGTGACCGAACCGAATCCAATCTTGCGTCCGATGATCGACACGAGCGACATGCAGATGAGGCCGATGAAAAGGAATCCGCCGATCAGCGCCATGCCCTTGGCCGCGGTAACCAGGTAGTGCTCGGTGAGGTTGTGTTCAACCAGTTCGTGGGGCTGACCCATTGGGTCGTGTGTGGCTGTCGTGCTCATAGCCCTGCCACCTTCTGGCATGCGCTAGCCAGCAATTGCCGGATCGTCATTGTCTCCACTCCTTGTTGAGGGCCTGTGATTAACGAGGCCGCGTGAAACTTATTAATATGTTAGTAATTAAACTGCTAACATCTTAGTAAGTCAAGCGCTAAAATGGCTTCACGAAAATTTTGGTGATCTCCGTTTTTCAACCCACTGACGCAAGGAGCGCTGGCCATGCCGCGCAAGATCGTTTATCGCAATCTCCCGCTGTTGTTACTGAAGGCGCGTGAGAGTTTTCTCAGTCACTTTCGTCCGATCCTCGCCCACTACGGTGTTACCGAGCAGCAATGGCGGGTGATGCGTGCGCTGAGCGAGCAGGAGGAACTTGAGCCGTGGCAGATCTGCGAGACATGTCAGATCCTGAGCCCCAGTCTCGCAGGAGTGCTTTCACGCATGGAGGATGTTGGCCTGGTGGAGCGGAGACGAGTCCCGGAAGACCAGCGCCGGGTGCTGGTGCGGCTGACCGCACACAGCCAGACGATGGTCGAAGAACTGGCGCCGCTGATCGAAGCGCAGTATCACCATCTTGAGGCGGCGGTGGGCGAGGACATGCTGAATCAGCTGTATGCGATGCTCGATCGCGTGTTGCAGTACGAGTCGCGCCCGGTCGAGCATGTGGCATTGCCCGTGACGGCGCTGTCCGCGGGCGCGCAAAAGGGAACCGGGCGCAAGCGCGCCGGTGCCGTGCGGGACGATCAGGAGTAAGCGGGGAGGGACTGGCGCGTTATGCCCCGAGTCGCACTTGCGAGAGCGGCCTCATGGGCTGCCGCTCTCACATGAGACCCTGAGCTCCGGTCAGGAACGGCGGCGCAGAGTCAGGCCGGCAAGCAGGCCGAGGCCGAGCAGCGACAGCACGGACGGCTCGGGGGCTGCGTTCGTTGGGAAGCCGCGAATCTCGCCGGCAGGATAAATCGCGTTATGGATGTTGAAGTAAGCCCGTTCGCTCGCGAGTCCGGCTGCGAGTGCGGCTTCGGCGGCTGCGAGGGTGCCTCCTGAGTTAGTAAGGAATTGGCTGTTGAAGCTCGCTGCGAGCGTGAGGTCGAAGGTCGCATTGTAAGTGCCCGAGCTCAACCCAACAGGGAAGCCGGGAAGGGAGGGGGAGGTCACCGCCACGCTGGCATTTCCTGACTTGGGCAGCGCTGTGCAGCAGTGCAAATGGGCGGCAGTGGGGGGGGCAGTCAGGCCCGCGAAATCGATATTGAAAACCAGCGTGTGCGCAGCATCGTCGTACAGGATGATTGCCGTGCCAGTCGCTGCCGATCCATTCGGCGGGTCCTCTGCCGCGCCGGACAGACTGCTTGAGTAGGTAAAGAGGGCGGCCTGAACGTTTCCCGCGAACAGCGCGGTGAGCCCGAGCAAGGTGATTGAACGCAGTGACATGATGCCTCCTTCCAATCGGGGTAGGGACGTCGAACAGTGCCACCTTGTGGCCACCTTGAAATCCGCTTTGAGCCTTATTGCTGTGTTCTAGCGCAACGCAGGACTTTTGCAAGGGCGCCGCTCGTGTTGGCGCAGGCGACTTCAAGGTCTGGTTCGAATCACTCGAACGCGACCCGGTCCGGTGCGCCGGAAACACTCGCCTGGCGCGCGTTACCTCTCGATGGACATTACTCCCCCTCGCCGCTCATTGCCGGCATGACCCTGGTTTTTCCGCCTGCTGTGGCGGGCCGAACGCAAGTCAAGCCTGCATCCGGTATCTGCGATGCAGCTTGCACGATTGATCTGCGTGCAATTAAACTTGCATGGAGATTGGATGTGCAAATTGTTTTGCGCAAATCTATCTTGCTCCTTTTTCCACATTGTTCGTCCGCAATGCGCAATGTCGGCGATGAGGAAGCAAGACCTGTTAAGGCCCCGCATGGCAGAAGAAACGAAAGCAGGCAGTGTGGCAATGGCGCCGGCCACGGTGCAGGCCTTGCGCGAACTGGTGGTCCGCATCAGTCGCGGAGAAGCCGAGGTTTCCCTCGGCAGCAAGGCACTCAAGGTGCTGGCGAGTCTGGTTGAACGCCCGGAAGAGGTTGCCGTCAGCAGCATCATGTCGCTCGCCGCCAGCGTGGGGGTAAATGCCTCCACCCTGTCCCGGCTGGCACGCAGCCTTGGATACGACAGCTTCGCCCAGTTCCAGCAGGTGTTTCGCAACGCGCTGACGCGCGGCCAGCAACGTTTCTACAGCGAGCAGGGGCAGCGTCTGCTCGACGATGACGTGCACGCTGCGGACGGTCCGCTTGCAGTGGTGGCGCAACTGGCACAGGAATCGATCCGCAATATCGACGGCTGTCTCGCCCAGCTTGAAGCCGGCGATCTCACGGCTGCCGCAGCACTTCTGGCGCGGGCGCACAGGGTGCGCGTGTTCGGCGCGCGGCAGATGCATGCCGTGGCGAGCTTCCTGTCCTATGGCCTTGGCCTGATCCGCCCCGAAGTCGGCTTGCTCGACGGGCCGGGGCAAAGCATCGCGGCCTCGCTTGCGCACCTGGGGCGCGGCGACGTGCTCCTGCTGTCGGGCGTTTCCCCTTACAGCCGACAGGCGGTGGTTGTGGCTCGCGCAGCATCCGCGGCTGGTATCAAGGTGATCGCGATCACCGATTCCCGCGCATCTCCGCTGACGGCCTGCGCAGATCACGCGTTTTTCATTCCCCATGCGAGCAGTTTCATCAGCAACAGCATTGGCGCCTATGTGGTGTTCTGCGAAGGGCTGATCAATCTTGTTGCCAAGGCGCTCGGCAGCAAGGCCCTGAAGTCACTCGAGCGCCAGGAAGAATTTATCGCAAAGCTGGATATCGAAATGCGTTGAGCGCGAAGCGCGCCTGATGCACATGAGTCACGTCGTCGGTACGACGCAAAAAAGGACAACCATGAGCTACGAAAACATCCTCTATTCCATGACGGACGGCATTGCCGAGATCCGTTTCAATCGCCCGCACCGTCTCAATGCGGTCACGGCGAAACTCTATGAAGAGTTCAACGAGGCGCTTGGCCTTGCCGAGGCTGACAAGGACGCACGCGTCGTGCTGATTACCGGCGAAGGCCGCGCCTTCTGCGTTGGCGCCGACCTCAAGGAGCACAAGGTCGGGCGCACGGCCTTCGACCGCCGGCAGTATCTGCAGGGCGAGCAGATCGTGTGCAAGCGGCTCATCCAGCTGGGCAAGCCGGTGGTTGCCGCGGTGAACGGCTACGCGCTGGGTGCGGGGGCCGAGCTGGCGATGGCGTCCGACTTCATCGTGATGGCCGAAAGCGCGCAGATCGGCCTGCCCGAGATCAGCATCGGCAACTTTCTCGGTGGCGGGGTGACCTGGCTGCTGCCGCGGCTGGTGGGGCTGGCCAAGGCTCGCGAGTTGGTCTTTCTGGGTGAGCGTATCGGCGGCGCGGAAGCGGTGCGGATCGGCCTCGCCAATCGCAGCTTTGCGGATGAGGGCTTTCATGAGGCGGCGCGTGCATTCGCGCACAAGCTGGCGACCAAGGCACCGTTCTCGATGGCGCTCGCCAAGGAGCAGCTCAACATGGCAGCCGACCGGACGCTGGATGCGGCGCTCACTGCCGAGCTGGAAGGGATGACGTTTGTTGGCACCACGCGCGACTGGCAGGAAGGCATCGATGCCTTTGCCGATAAGCGTACGCCGGTCTTCAAGGGAGAATGAGATGAGTATGCATGACCAGCCTGCAGTGCTGCCGATGAAGAGCCCGTTGCACGACTTTCTGGCGCCGGACTCGATCGCCATCGTCGGCGCTTCGGCCGACCCGACCAAGCGCGGCTACAAGGCCATGATCGGGCTGATCAAGGACGGTTATGGTGGCGCGATCTATCCGATCAACCCCAAGGCCGACATGATCCTCGGCGTGAAGACCTGCGCCTCGCTCGATGCGGTGCCGGGGCCGGTGGACCTGGCGCTGATCTGCACGCCCGCCAGCACGGTGCCCGGCATCCTCGCCGAGTGCGGCCGCAAAGGCGTGAAAGGCGCGATCGTGCTCGCCAGCGGCTTCAAGGAGACCGGGGCCGAAGGCGCAAAGCTCGAACAGCAGGTGCTCGACGCCGCGCGTGCCGGCGGCGTGCGGGTGATCGGCCCGAATACGTCCGGCATGTTCAACCTGCACAAGAAGGTGAACCTGCTCGCGCTGGCCAACGTCAAGGCAGGTGACATCGGCTTCATCTCGCAATCGGGCAACATGCTGCTGTCCCTGGTGCTGGAGGCAGAGCACAACGGCCACGTCGGCTTTTCGACCTACGTCGGTCCGGGTAACCAGACCGATATCGGCTTCAACGACTATCTGCGCTATCTCGGCGAAGATCCGCAGACCAAGGTGGCGACGCTTTATGTCGAGGGCTTCCGCGACGGGCAGCGCTTCCTCGAGGTGGCACGCGAGATCTCGGCGACGAAGCCGGTGGTGGTGTACAAGTCGGGCTCGACCGAGCAGGGTCAGAAGGCGGCCAGTTCGCACACCGGATCGCTCGCCGGCAGCTATGCGATGACGGTCGATCTGCTGCGCCAGGTGGGCGTGAGTGTGGTGCAGCATTCCAACGAGATCCTGCCGGTTGCCGAAGGTCTTGGCCTCATGCAGAAGGCGCCGGGCAAGCGCGTGGCAGTGATCGCCGACGGCGGCGGTCAGGCCACGATTGCCTCCGACCGTCTCGCCGAGGCCGGGCTTGAGCTGGCCGAGCTCAGCGAGCACACCCGGCGCCGCCTGGGCGAGATCCTGCTGCCCCAGGCCTCGCTGGTGAATCCGGTGGACGTGGCCGGCAGCAGCGATGCCAACCCGGCGCTACTCGCCGAGTGCATGGAGATCGTGGCCGAAGACGACAACGTGGACAGCATCTTCCTGGTCGGCATGTTCGGTGGCTACAGCATTCGCTTCGCCGAAGACCTGCTTGGCGGCGAGATGCGGGGGGCGGAGTCGATGATCGAACTCGCCCGCCGTATCGACAAGGCGGTCGTGGTCTATAGCCTCTATGCGCCGGTCAAACCGCCCGCGCTGCGTCGGCTGCACGAGGCCGGTCTGCCGGTATATACCTCGATCGAACATGCGGTGCGCGTGCTTGCCGCCCTCGGCGAACGCGGCATCTATCTCAAGAGCCATGCGGGCGACAGGCTCGCGCCCTCGGTGGTGCCGAGCGAGGACATGAAGGCGATGTTCGCCCGCGCCCAGAACGAAGGCCGCGACCTGTTCGAGTTCGAGGCCAAGACCCTGCTTCGTGCCCACGGTGTCGATGTGGCGCCGGAAGTGATCGTGCGCAGTGCGGATGAACTGCCTGCCGTTGCCGCGCAGTTCGGCGAACAGGCGCTGGTGATGAAGGTGGTGTCCAAGGACATCCTGCACAAGTCCGATGCCGGCGGGGTGAAGCTCAGTCTGCGCGGTGAGGCCGATCTGCGCCAGGCCTTCGACAGCATCATGTCCTCGTGTCGCACCTACGATCCGAATGCGGACATCCGCGGTGTGCTGGTGACGCCGATGGCGAAGAAGGGCACCGAGGTCATCATCGGCGTCAGCCGCGATCCCATCTTCGGGCCGGTGCTGATGTTCGGCCTGGGGGGCATCTTTGTCGAGATCCTCAAGGACGTCGCCTTCCGCGCCATCCCGCTGTCGCAGCTCGATGCCGAGTCGATGGTCGATCAGCTCAAGGCGCGCAAGGTGCTGGAAGGCGCGCGCGGTGAGCCGCCTGCCGACAAGGCGGCGCTGGTCGATCTGCTGCTCAAGGTGTCGGGCATCGTCAGCGCCTACCCGCAGATCTCCGAGCTCGACCTCAATCCGGTGATCGCCTATCCCGACGGCTATGCCGCCGTGGATGCCCGCATCATCATCAACCGTTCCGTACTCTGATCCTGCCGGAGCCTGCACAATGAATCTGCCCCAACTCACCGATGCCCTGCTGGACGTCAGCAATCGGGTCGCCACGCTCACCCTCAACCGCCACGACGTGCGCAACGCACTGACCGGCACCGGCCTCATCGAGGACATCATCAAGGTCGCAGAGTGGATCAACCGCTGCGACGAGGTGTCGGTGCTCGTCATCACCGGCGCCGGGTCTGCCTTCTCCTCCGGCGGCAACGTCAAGGACATGGCCGATCGCGGTGGCGACTTTGCCGGCGACGTTGCCGAAGTCGCCACCCGCTACCGCCGCGGCATCCAGCGCATCCCGCTGGCGCTGCAGCAGGTTGAGGTGCCGATCATCGCCGCGGTCAACGGTCCGGCCATCGGCGCCGGTTTCGATCTCGCCAACATGGCTGACATCCGCATCGGGTCGGAGAAAGCCAAGTTCGGCGAAACCTTCCTCAACCTTGGCATCATCCCGGGTGACGGCGGCGCGTGGTTCATGCAGCGCCTGATCGGCTACCAGCGTGCCTTCGAGCTGACCCTGAGCGGGCGCATCGTGGGCGCGGCCGAGGCCAAGGAGATCGGCATCGTGCTCGACGTGGTGGCGCCCGACGAACTGATGACCCGTGCCGGCGAGATCGCCGCCCGCTTCGCTGCCCAACCGCCCAAGGCGGTGCGTCTGACCAAGCGCCTGATGAAGATGGCGCAGCGCATGGAGCTGAAAGACTTCCTCGATCTCAGTGCCGCCTTCCAGGGCATGTGCCACAACGAGCCCGAGCATCTGGATGCGGTGCGGAAGATGCTGGAGAAGTCCTGAGTCCTGAGTCCTGAGTCCTGAGTCCTGAGTCCTGAGTCCTGAGTCCGGACTGACCGGCGCCAGGCTCCTTGCGCAGGTGCCTGGCGGGCAGCACGTCCTCCGCTTCGACGGCTGCCTCCTGATGGCGCAGGCCACAGGAATATCCCATGAGGGGCTGTGTCTATGCAGACCCCCGGGATTGGAGGAGAGATCCGGATTTGTCATGCTGGATCGAGCGCAGCCATCGATTCGTGCAAGCGCTGCCGCCGAAGACGCCCGGATGAGATCCCGGGTCTGATCGGTTTGCCGTCGTACCTTGGGCGCTGCGCGTAACAACTCAGCGAATGACCACTTCATTTCGCCCTGAGTGGCCTTGGCGCCGGTGCCGAGCCAAGCAATCGCTGCTGTGCCGCAGCAGCGTCGAGAGCCCCCTTTATTGAGATAGACCCCGGATGAGACGCAACCTCTGTTGCGACGCCGCGTACACAGTTGTTGTCAATAAAATAAGCGCTTACTAATATACAGGCGTATTCCCGTGGTGATGCCCGAGCTCAGGAGCGCTTCAAGGTCGCTCGCATGGCCGTTCGGTTCGATGACGGCGGTCGAATGTGCACTTCGACAGTTTCCGGCATCCGTTCGGCCGTGATGCATGCATCAACAAACTATAACGAGGAGGAGCACAGCATGGCCCATATCGTCATCATTGGCGCCGGAATCGGCGGCTTGCCGATGGCCTACGAGATGCGCGACCACGCGCGCCCGGAGGATCGCATCACCGTCGTTTCAAAGGACGCGAAGTTTCATTTCGTGCCGTCGAACCCCTGGGTTGCGGTGAACTGGCGCTCGCGCGAAGACATTGAGGTCGATCCGGCCGAAGTGCTCGCCCGGCGCAATATCGACTTCATCCCGGTCGCGGCAAAGCGCGTCGAACCGGGCGAGAATGCACTCGAACTCGAGGATGGGCGCCGCATCGAGTACGACTATCTCGTCATCGCCACCGGCCCCCGGCTGGCCTTCGACGAAGTGCCCGGCCTCGGGCCGCACGGCGGTTTCACGCAGTCGGTGTGTCATGTCGATCATGCCGTCACGTCGGAGAAGGCATGGCAGGCCTTCGTTGCCGATCCGGGGCCGATCGTCGTCGGCGCGGTGCAGGGCGCCTCGTGCTTCGGGCCGGCCTACGAGTTTGCGATGATCCTCGACGCCGATCTGCGCAAGCGCAAGCTGCGCGACCGCGTGCCGATGACCTTCGTCACCTCCGAGCCCTATATCGGTCACCTGGGCCTGGCGGGGGTCGGTGATTCCAAGGGCATCATGGAGTCGGCCTTCCGCGAGCGTCACGTCAAGTGGATCTGCAACGCCAAGGTGGAGCGTATCGAGGACGGCAAGATGCATGTCATCGAGCATGACGACGAGGGCAAGGAAAAGCGCCGCCACGAACTGCCGTTCAAGTACTCGATGATGCTGCCTGCGTTCAAGGGCGTCGAGGCAGTGTTCGGCATCGAGGGGCTGGTCAATCCGCGCGGCTTCGTGATGATCGACGAGCATCAGCGCAACCCGACCTTCCGCAACGTGTTCTCCGTTGGCGTGTGTGTGGCAATCCCGCCGGTCGAGGCGACACCGGTGCCGACCGGCACGCCGAAGACGGGCTACATGATCGAATCGATGGTGACCGCCACGGCGATGAACATCCGCTCGCTGCTCGACGGCGAGCCGGCGACCGAGAAGGCGACCTGGAACGCGGTGTGTCTGGCCGACTTCGGCGACACCGGCGCGGCTTTCGTGGCGATCCCGCAGATCCCGCCGCGCAACATGAACTGGTTCGGCCAGGGCAAGTGGGTGCACTTGGCCAAGATCGGCTTCGAGAAGTACTTCCTGCGCAAGATGCGCAAGGGCACGACCGAGCCGGTCTACGAGCGGGTGGTGATGAGCGCCATCGGCATCGCCAAGCTCAAGAACGGCAGCTAGTCAGGCCGCGCCCTACTTGAGCAGGCGTCGCCGGGTGAGGGAGAGGGCGAGCCAGAACGCGACGCTGCAATAGCCCATCAGCACGAGCAGATGCAGGATGGTCTGCTCGGGCATGCGGCCGAGCAGCAGTGGCCTCGCGAGCTCGATGGCGTGGGACAGCGGCAGCAGTGTGGTCGCCGCACGGATGATGGGTGGCAACTGGTCCGCTGGAAAGAACACCCCCGACACCAGCATCATCGGGGTGATGAACAGGGTGAAGTAGTACATGAAGAAGTCGTAGCTTGGCGCCAGCGCGGTGACGATCAGCCCGAGTGCGCCAAAGGTGAGCCCGACCAGAAAGATCAGCGGCAGCAGCCACAGCACGTAGCGCGTGTCGACCAGCCCGAACAGGCTGATCACCAGCAGAATGGCCGCGCCCGACAGCAAGGCCTTGGATGCCGCCCACATCAGCTCGGCGAACACCACGTCGTCCAGCGACACCGGCGCGTTGAGGATTGCATCCCAGGTACGCTGCACATGCATGCGCGAGAAGCTCGAATACAGCACCTCGAAGGTGGCGCTGTTCATCGTCGAGTAGCACACCATGCCCGCAGCCAGAAAGCTGATGTAGGACACGCCGCCCACCTCGGGCACCAGCATGCCAATGCCGAACCCCAGCCCGAACAGGTAGATGACCGGGTCGGCCAGATTGCCCAGCACGGAGGGCAGCGCAAGCTTGCGCCACACCAGGAAGTTGCGCTGCCATACGGGGACGAAACGCAGCGAGAGTTGCGGCAGGCGCCAGTGATTGGGCGTCATCTGGGGAGTCCGTTACGTTCGCCGGCGCCCGGCACGCCGGGGACGGGGACATGCCTATGCATCGGCAGATTCCCCGCCGCGCGCAAGGCAGCGCCGATAGCGCGTTTCGACACGCTTGGCGAACCACCCCGTCGTCAGCTTGCGGCTGATCTTGGGGCCGGCGAGTGCAATCTGCGGCAGCACGGCGCGTGCCAGCGGGCGCCCCTCGCGCTGTTCTGCCAGTTCGAATACGCGTTTGTACAAGCGGGTGTCTTCAAACCCTTCGGTATCGCCTTCCTCGAGTGCGCGGCGAATGGCGCGCTCGTCCATGTCGATCGACTTGCCCAGCGTGCGTACTGCGCGTTCGGTGGCACCTGGATCGGATGCCGCTTTCCCGTGGATGATCAGGTCGCCGTCGAGCGCCAGCTTGATCCCCGACGCTGCGCTCACCGCTTTCTGGAAAGCCGCATTGCGGCTGGCATAGCGCCCCGCATTGAAGTCAGCAAAGCGGTATAGCGGGCTGTCGTAGTTTGCTGGGTAATCGAGCAGATGAGCGATGCCGAAGTACATGCCGCCGTGGCGGGTGAACACCTCGCGGCGGATGGAGTCGGGCACCAGATAGGGATAGGTCCGCCGTTTCGCATGCTGCTCGGCAAAGGCGACGCTCACCTGCATCGCGCCTGCGGTGCGTACCGGGTTGAGGTCGCCGAACAGACGCTTGCCCAGCGGCACCATGCTGATGAAGTCCTCGAAGATCAGGCTCAGTTCGCGCTCGGTCCGGACCGTGTCGAGCCGTTCGCCATACGAGTCGCCATTGGGCGAGGGGAGTTTCAGCGCAATGCGCACCGCGAGCATGGGGATGCCGAGTTTGTCGGCGCGCCGCTCGATTTCGCTCCACGCGATCTTCGGCAGACCGGCAACCGGTGGGTCCGCAGTGATGCCTGATTCCTGCTCCGCAACGGCCAGTGCGGCACACAGGTTCGACACGCTTGGGGTGAGCTCCAGGCTCGTGAACGCGACCTGCACGTCGGTGGCCCAGCCGTCGCGGTCCTTGGTGCCGGGTGGCAGCAGGCGCGCGACGTGTGCGCGTATCTCGGCCGGGCTTGCAGGGGCGGGTTCGAAGTCGCGAATCGTGCCCGAACAGCCGGCAAGCAGGGCGAGGCTGATGGTCGCACTCCAGGTTCGTGCGCGCGTGAGCCGTAAGATTGAATGCATTCTTTTCGTGCCTCAGTCTCAGTCGCGAAGGTCGCGACCTGTGAGCTTGAGGAAGACGTCTTCCAGGTTTGCCGGGCGGTGCAGGTAGCGCAGGCCGGGCTGGGTGGCGAGGTGGGTGAGCAGGGGCGCGGCATCGTGCAGGTAGCAGAAGGCGGTTTCCCCACTGATCTCGAAACGGTCGGAAAGCGCAGCCGCGTGCGCATCGGCCCAGGCTGCGGCGCCACCGCCCGCAGGCAGCGCGTGGCCGGTCCAGTCGCCGAAGACTTCCACCACCTGCGGTTCGATATGCTCGGCGATGACTTCGCGCGGGCTGCCGCCTGCGAGCACGCGACCATTGTCGAGAATGGCCAGGTGGTCGGACAGGCGCTCGGCCTCGTCCATGAAATGGGTGGTCAGCAGCACCGTGGTGCCGCTGCGGATGAGCTGCTTCAGGCGCTCCCAGATCAGATGGCGGGCCTGCGGGTCCAGCCCGGTGGTTGGCTCGTCCAGCACCAGCAGCTCGGGCCGGTTGACCAGCGCGCGCGCCAGCGTGAGGCGCCGCTTCATGCCGCCCGACAGCGACTGGATGCGGGCGTCGCGTTTGTTCTCGAGTCCGGCAAAGGCCAGCAGCTCCGGGATGCGGGCCTTGATCGCAGCATCGGCAAGACCGAAGTAGCGGCCATAGACGAGCAGGTTCTCGGCGCAGGTGAAGTCGGGGTCGAGGTTGTCGATCTGCGGCACGATGCCCACCCGCATGCGCGCCTCGCGGGCGCGCTCGGGCACCGCTTCGCCGCACAGGCGGATGCTGCCTGCGCTGGGCGCAGTGAGGCCGAGTGCGCAGCGCAGCGTGGTGGTCTTGCCGGCGCCGTTGGGGCCGAGCAGGGTAAAGCATTCGCCGGCGCGCAGCTCGAGGTCGATGCCGCGAACCACCTCGGTGTCGTCATAGCGCTTCACCAGGCCGTGGATCAGCAGCGGCGATGGACGGGTGGACGATACCGCGGGTGTTGCCAGGGCTGTGCCGGCGAGCGCTGCCGTCATCAGCCGGCGGGCGGCACGGTGTCGGCGAAGCTCGGACGTGCGAACAGCCGTTTGCTGAGGGCGACCAGTGCGGGGCGGCCCGTCTGCCAGTCGGTTTGCGGCAGGCGCAGGTCAAGGTAGCCAAGGGCCACGCCGACGCTGATGTCGTCGAGCTGTATGGTCTTGCCGCTGAGCCATTCACGACCGCTCGCGTGCTTCTCCAGTTCGTCGAGGCAGCGCCGGATCTTGTCCAGCTGACGCTCGATGCTGACGGCGCTCTGTTGCTCGGGCGGGCGCTTGCTTTCGAGGAAGGCCACAACGGCGGCATCGAGAATGCCGTCGGCGAGGGCTTCGGTCTGGCGCACTCGCACGCGCTCGATGCCGCCAGCCGGGAGCAGGGCGGGTGCGGCATTCAGGGTTTCGAGATAGCCGGCAACCACGGGCGAGTCGAAGAAGACTTCGCCGCTGTCGAGCACCAGCGCAGGCACCTTGCCCAGCGGGTTGACGTCGGGTACGCGGGTGTTGGTCTCCCACGGAGAGTCCACGACCAGCTCGAAGGGCAGTGACTTTTCCGCGAGCAGGATGCGGATCTTGCGCGCGTAGGGGCTGGTGAGCGAGGCGAGCAGTTTCATTGTTCTCTCCTGGGTCAGGCGCGGCCGGCGGCCGGCGCAACGTTGCGGGCGATCAGGTCCCGGATCAGATGCAGCTTGCCATGGAAGAAGTGGTCGGCGCCCGGAATGACGATGATCGGCAGCTCCTGCGGACGTGCCCAGTCGAGCACGTTGCTCAGCGCGACGGTGTCGTCGACTTCCCCGTGGATGATCAGCGTGGGGATGGTGTCGGGCACCGGCGGGGTGTCGTAGCTGCGTGCGCCATCTGCGGCCACACCTGCGGCCATGCCGACGAGGATCAGCTGCCGCGGCGGGTTGATGTCGCCGGCGAGGCGATTGGCGATACGCGTCTGCACGAAGCCGCCGAAAGAGAAGCCACCCAGTGCCAGCGGCAGACTGCCCCAGCGCGATTGTGCCCAGGCAATCACAGACAGCATGTCTTCGGTTTCGCCCTCGCCGTGGTCATGCTCGCCTTCGCTCTTGCCTACGCCGCGAAAGTTGGGGCGGATGGCCGCGTAGCCCAGGTCGCGATAGCTGCGCGCCAGGGTGTGCGCCACCTTGTTGGTATTGGCGCCACCGAACAGCGGGTGCGGGTGGCAGATCAGGGCAACGCCGCGAACGGTTTGCGGGGCGTCGATGAGGACTTCGATATTGCCCGCTGCGCCGCGCAGCAGGGCGGATTCCGTGGGTAGGGCCCGGGTCATGCGTTTCCTCCATCAGGCAGGCGCAGGCGCTCGACGATGCGGCCATGCACCAGATGCTGGTCGATGATCTCGTCGACATCGTCCTTGTCCAGATAGGTGTACCAGACGTTGTCCGGGTACACCACCAGCACCGGGCCGTCGTCGCACCGGCCCAGACAGCCGGCCTTGTTGATGCGCACGCTGCCTTTGCCCTTGAGGCCGAGCTGGGCGCTGCGCTCCTTGGCGTAGGTCTGCAACTCACTGGCCTTGAAGTTGTTGCAGCAGTCTTCTCCGGCTGCGCGCTGATTGCAGCAGAAGAAGACGTGGTGTTTGAAGTAGCTCATTCAGGTCTCCGTTGGTGTGCGGATTATAGGCGCCGTGGGTTGTCGAGGTGTTCGCCCCGCCACAGGCCCAGAGCCGAAAGGTAGGCCAGGGCGACGAAGGGCCAGATGCTGGCGACGAGCTGGGTCAGACCGTGGAAATTGAGAAAGTTGCCACGGCTCAGGATCGTATGGCCGCTGCTGAGGTAAGGGTTCTCGGGCATCAGGTTCACCAGTGCGGTGGCGGCGAGCAGCATGGTGCCGGCAAGGGCGTGCTGGACCACCCGCGGCAGCAGCAAGGCGGCGGCAAGCAGGGCCGCACCGACGAGCAGCCCGCTTTCTGCGCCGGGCGTGACCCAGGCCAGGGGGTCGGTGGGCATGAAGAAGGTGGCGGCAGCCAGGGTCTTGGCGCCGACGCCGAGCGCGAGCAGGACCAGGATCGGCCAGGGGGCGGCCGTGCGCATCATGCAGCGGGCAAAGAGGCCGATGGCGACGATGGTGCAGGCGGTCAGTGCGGTTTCGAAGGCGATGAAGCGCTCGGGGCGGAAAGGCAGTGGCGGCGGAATCAACAGCATGCGGCGGATGTCGCCGCTGCCGAACAGCAGGCTGTCCGGGGTGAGCTGGGTGAGCAGCCATAGTCCGAGCAGAATCAGGCCGGCATCGCCGGTATGGCCGCCGATGAAATGTTCGCTGCGCCAGCGTGCCAGTCCGGCGTGGGGCGCGAACAGTCGCCTGCCGCAGCACGCGCCCAGTGCCGCGCCGATCAGACCGCCCGCGCTGTTGGCACCGAGGTCGATGTTGCTCGATACCCGCGATGGCAGAAAGTGCTGAACGGTCTCGAGCCCGAAGCTGAACAGGCTCGCACCCAGCGCCGCCACGGCAATGATGCGCAGCAGCGGCCAGCTCACAGGCAGCGCGGCAGCGACAATGAAGCCCAGCGGGATGTAGCCGAGCACATTGAACACCAGGTCTTCGATCTGGAAGTATTTCGGCCACGGCGCAATCAGGTAGTCGAACAGCGGCAAACCGCTCTCGCGCCAGCCGGCAAACGGGTGCAGGCAGGCGTAGGCCACCAGCAGGGCGTATGCGAAGGCGAGGTTGCGGGGGAGCGATGAACGAGGCACGAAATGGCGTCGGAGCGTGGTGGCGATGCCCGAGTCTATCCGACTGGCGCAGACGCTGCAGTTTGCTGTCCCCGTCGGGCTAGGAAAAATTTAGGATTCGCATAGGGCTCTTTTAGCAAGCCGGGGTATGTCGCCGGATTACGCTTGCGGCGTGGAATTTCGTCCACGTAACGTATGGCGAGGAAGACGATGAAAATACCTTACATGTCCTGGGGCGCGCTGCTGGCACTGGGACTTTTCTGCGGCATGCCGGCCCGGGCTGCAGACGGTGCGGCACCGCAGGCACACGACCGGGGGCGCTATCTGGTCGTGATCAGTGGCTGTAACGATTGTCACACACCCGGCTATCCCGAGGCCGGGGGCAAGTTGCCCGAAAAGCAATGGCTGGTCGGGAGCCCGGTGGGGTTCCAGGGGCCGTGGGGCGTGACCTACCCATCCAATCTGCGCCTGTCGGTACAGAAGATGACCGAGGCGCAGTGGATTGCCCATGCACGTACCGTGATGCGACCGCCGATGCCGTCGCCCAGCCTGATCGCGATGAGTGACGGAGACCTCAAGGCCATCTACCGCTACATCCGCAAGCTTGGCGGGACGGGCGTCCCGGCGCCCGAATACGTGCCGCCCGGACAGGCGGTGAGCTCCCCGTACATCGAGTTCGTGCCCAAGAACCTGCCGCCAGTCATTGCCGGTGCCGGCTCATGAGGCCTTCGCCTGTCAGGCGTTACCAGGCCTTGCTCGCAGGCGCAATGCCATCTGAAGCGCATCCGGTCCGCTGTTGCGGTTGCGGACCGGTGCGCCCGGTCAGGGCATGGCCTCGCGTGCGCGCTGACTGATCGCCTGCATGGCGGGATGGGAGAGTTTGCGTTCGGTTGTAATGGCGAAGATCTGCTCCCTGACCTTGTCGATTTCACCCATGACCTGCACCTTGTATTGCTCGCAGATATAAGGCGCAATTGCGCGTGGCCCCACGAACAGCCCGGCGCCCGCCTGGCCGAATGCCTTCATGAGCGCGCTGTCGTCGAACTCGGCCACGATCCGGGGTTGTACCTTGCTGCGCTCAAGCCATTGCATCAAGGCTGGCCGGAAAGCAACGTCTTCGCCCGGCAACAGGAAGGGCGCGCGGTCGAGCAGTGCGGGAAAGCTGGCCGGCAGGCGGGCAGCGAGGCCCGCGCTGGCAAAAACCGATAACGGACTCTCGCCCAGCAGATGACTGAAGCCTCGCACGCTGACACCGGGGGGCAGGGGACGGTCGGCGATGACGATGTCGAGCCGATGCACGGCAAGCTCTCCGAGCAGGTTCTCCAGCCGGCCTTCGCGGCACACCAGGCGCGGCGCGTTGTCGAGCTGAAGCGCGGGCTCGATCAGCTGATACACGACCGATTTCGGCATGGCGTCCGCGATGCCGATGCGAAATGGCAACGGGATGCTCAGGGATTCGTCGCGCATCAGATCGACGATCTGGTCTCCGAGCGCAAAGATCTCATCGGCGTGCCCCAGGATGCGTCGCCCGGCATCGGTGAGCTCGAGGCGCCGCCCGACGCGGCGGAACAGGCTGGCGCCCAGGCTGGTTTCCAGGGTCGTGAGCTGGGCGCTGATCGAGTGCGGCGTCAGGTGCAGCAGCCTGGCGGCCTGCGCAATGCTGCCCGCGCGCGCCACGGTCCAGAAGTAGCGCAAATGTTTGT
This sequence comes from Parazoarcus communis, assembly GCF_003111665.1. Taxonomy (NCBI): domain Bacteria; kingdom Pseudomonadati; phylum Pseudomonadota; class Betaproteobacteria; order Rhodocyclales; family Zoogloeaceae; genus Parazoarcus; species Parazoarcus communis. The sequence continues at coordinate 1,798,526 of NZ_CP022188.1, forward strand.
AGTTGAGCGTCATCGTGCGAATACATCCAAAAAATCGATGGCAGACGTCAATATATTCGACTTTATCGTGCGTTGCCCATCGCCTATCTTGATTACGTAGTCAGCGCATTTCGCCTGACCGTCGATGGGCCCGCAGCGCTCGGCAGCAATCGCAGCCGACTGCGTGGCCCAATTCGATCATGGAGAAACAGACATGCGTCAATATGCAACCGATAGCACCCAGGCCGCCGCCCGTATCCTGGCCCTCACCATCCTGGCCGATGGTGGCCTGGATCAGGCAGAGCTGAATTCCGTCACCCGCTCGGAGGCCGCCAGACGGCTGCAGATCGCCGAGGCGGATTTCGAGCAGGTGTTGCAGGAATATTGCCAGGACCTGCTGCAGGGCGCCGACTATCTGGACGGCATCGCCTTGCGCCTGGCACCAGAGGTGCTGCGCGGACTGCTTGATGAAATTCGCGACCCGGCGTTCCAGCAGCTGATCCTGCGCACGATGCACGACATCGTCGAAGCGGACGGCATCAGTACGGAAGAAGAGGTCGCCCTGCTGTCGCAAACTGCAGCGGCATGGTCCGTCTCCGCTGCCAGGCCGGTGTCGGGCAGTCGAGGCGCATGACGACGATGGTGCGCCGAATGCCTGCCGGCGCCCCGGCGCCTGTCAGCCGGTGATGCGCAGGAAGACCTTGTACAGCGATGGGGCGCCGACCGTGAGCACCATGACCCGCAAGGCATGGCACACGGTCACCATCGGCACGCCGAGGTGCAGTACCTTTGCGGTGATGCACATCTCCGCCACGCCACCCGGTGCAGCAGACAGCACCAGGGTGGCAAACGGGGTGTCCGACACGCTGGTGGCAACGTAGGCGAGCACGCAGCCAAGGGCGACGGCGAACAGCGCGGAAAGGGTGGCGACCGCCAGAAAATGCGGTGTTGCACGAAAGAACGAGGGGGAGAAGCGGCAACCCAGCGCGCAGCCAATCAGCAGTTGGCCGCCGTTGATCACCCACCAGGGCAGCGCCGACAGGCTGATGCCGAGTGCGGTCACCAGCCCCACCCCGATCAGCGGCCCCAGCACCCATGCATTGCCGATGCGCAGCGCTGTCAGCAGGCCCACCCCGCACAGGCTGGCCCCGACCAGCGCAGGCAGTTGTTCCGGCAGCACCGCGGTCGACAGCGGCGTGTACAGGTCGGAGCCGTGTGCGCCGAACCAGCTCAGGCCGAACGGCACCACGGCCACCACCACCATCACCCGCAGGGCGTGGGCGGCGGCGATGCGGTCGATGGCGCCGCCGAAGCGTTCGGCGACCACCGCCATTTCGGAGGCGCCGCCGGGCAGCGACGCAAAGAAGGCCGTGGGCTTGTCCACCGCTGCCAGGCGGGCGGTGAGCAGGGCACACAGCAGACCTACCACCAGCGCGCCCCCCGAGATGATGGTGACCAGCAACAGGTTGTCGAGCAGCAGGCGGATGACCTCCGGGGTGAAGTACAGCCCGAGCGCGGTGCCAATGGCCCACTGGCCCGCGTGCCGTCCGCCCGGTGGCCCTTGCAGCGGGGCGCCGAGAATGCGCAGCAGCGCGATCGCGAACAGCGGCCCGATCATCCACGGCAGGGGGCTATGAACGGCCTGTGCGGCGGCGCCGGCGGCGGTGGCGAGGACCAGCGTCAGACAGATGAGGGCAGGCGCGCGGAGATGGCCGGCGAGCGGACGTTGAGCCATGGAATGATTTCGGTTCGATGCGGTGCTTCACGGCTGTGGCGCGATGGTGTCGCGCCACTGGATCAGGAAGTCACGGCCCTTGAGTTGGTCTAGGTAGGTGAGCAGGCCGGCACCGATGCGAATCGGGCGGAAGGCGCTGCCGAGCTCCCTGTTGAGGTTGTCTGCGGCTTCGTCGGCGGGTACGTCGGTGCGCACCGAGTAGAATCCGGGGCTGCGCGACAGCAAGCGCTGGCCGCGCATCGACAGCAGGTAGTCGAGCCACAGGCGCGCCGCATTCGGATGCTTCGCCTGGCGCGAGATGAAGGCCACGCGGCTCATTACCAGGGTGTAGTCGCTCGGCAGCACCACCCCCAGTCTCGGGTCCTGTTCCGCGCGGAGCTGGGCATAGGAGCCGAGCAGGTTGTAACCCAGCGTGGCCTGGCCTGCCGCGATGCGGTCGAGCATGTCCGCGGTCGAGGGTTCGGTCTGCACGCCGAGGCGTCCGAACGCTTCGGCGAGGCGCCAGAACACGACCGGATTGGCGAGCACGTCCTGACTGTGGAGCAGAAAGCCGAGGCCCGAGCGTGCAGGGTCGTAGGTAATCAGCTTGCCCCGCAACTGCGCCGGGGCGCGGGCCAGCAGGCGCAGCAGCTCCGCATGACTGCGGGGCACATCGTCGGCATGCATGAGCTCGCGGTTGTACACCATGGCGACCGGCTCGAGGCTGGTGCCGAAGGCTTCGTCCTTCCACACCGCCCACTTCGGCAGCGCCGCAGTCTCGTCGGAATGGTAGACCTGAGCATAGCCGTCGTTGACCAGCTTCACCTGCAGGTCCATGGCCGAACTCCACACCAGATCGGCACCCCCGCCTGTCCTGGCCTCGGATACAAACTGGCGGTAGAGATCGGTGGAGCTCATGTCGCGATAGTCGACGCGGACATCGGGGTAGAGCTTGCCGAAGTCCTCGATCAGGGGCCGGGCGACGCTGATGTCGGTGGCGGCGTAGATCACCACAACGCCTTCGCGCCTTGCTGCAGCCTCGATGTCGGACGTGGTTGCGGCGAGCGTCGTCTGCGCTGCACCGAACAATGCGCATGCGAGGAGCAGCAGCCGGGTCAGGGCGGGTGGCAGTCGAATCACGAGCTTCCTCCTGTTTTCATGGGCGAAGCTTTGCACGAAATATTTTTTCCGGCAGGATAATCGGCCATCAACCTTTCGATCCACTTTCATTACCATGCGTCTGCTTCTCGTTGAAGATCATGCGGACCTGGCCGAGTGGGTGTCGAAGGCCCTGATTCAGGCCGGTTACGCGGTCGACGTGATGACCCGCGGCGACCATGCCGACCATGCGCTGGTGACGCAGCCCTACGATGCGGTCATCCTCGACCTGTCGCTGCCCGGCCTGGATGGCCTTGAGGTGCTGCGGCGGATGCGCGAGCGCGAGGCGACCGCGCAGATCCCGGTGCTGGTGCTGACCGCACGCAGCAGCACCGAGGACAAGGTGCGTGGCCTCAACCTCGGGGCGGACGATTACCTGCCCAAGCCCTTCGACCTTTCGGAGCTCGAGGCCCGCATCAAGGCCTTGTTGCGACGTGCGGGCAACCTGGTGCCGACCGTGCGCATCGGCAGGCTTGAGTTCGACGTCACCTCCCGCCTTGCGAGTGTGGAGCGCAAGCCGCTGGCCCTGACGCCGCGCGAACTGGCGGTGCTTGAAGTGCTGATATCGCGCCAGGGGCGGCCGGTCGCGCGCGAAACCCTGTTCGAAAAGATCTTCGCCTTCGACGAGGAGGCGCGCGCCGAAGCGATCGAGATCTATGTTCACCGCTTGCGCAAGAAGCTTGAAGGCTCCGGTGCGGTGGTGACCACGCTGCGCGGTCTGGGTTACCTGATCGATGAAGCCGTCGAGGACTGACGCACCGTGGCGGTAAAGCGCAGCGTCAGCCTGCGGCGACGGGTTGCGGTCTGGTTGCTGCCCTCGCTGCTCGTGCTGCTGCTCATCAATGCCGTGCTCTCCTATCTGGGCGCGCTCGCTGCGGTCAATCGCGCCTACGACCGCTCGCTGACGGCCTCGATCCAGTCGATCGCCGAGCAGGTGCATTCGCTGGAGGGCACGATCTCGGTGAATGTCCCGTATTCGGCGTTCGAGGTGTTCGACGAGGGCATGCAGGAGCGCATCTTCTATGCGGTGCTCGGCCCCAACGGCAGCCTGGTGACCGGTTACGACGATCTCGTGCCGCCCGACGGTCTGGTCGACGACGGTCCGCTGCGCATCGTCGACAGTCAATACCGCGGCGAGGGCGTGCGCGTCGGTGCCATCAAGAAGCGCCTGTACGACCCCGCCCTCGAGGGCGGCGATGCAGCAACAATCGTCTTTGCCGAAACGACCGAATCCCGCGTGACCCTGGCGCGGGAGCTGTTCTTCGACAGCCTGCGCCGTCAGTTGCTGCTGGTGGTGCTGGGCGCGGTGGTGCTGGTGTTCGTGATGACCTCTGCGTTCAGGCCGCTGCTCGAATTGCGCGAAGCCATTCGCCGGCGGGACGAAGAGGATCTGACGCCAATCGTGGCTGACGGGGCGCCGAGCGAGGTGCGGCCCCTGATCGACGCCATCAATCACCACACCGAGCGCCTGTCGGGCATGCTCGCCGCGCGCCGGCGCTTTCTCGCCGATGCCGCGCACCAGATCCGCACGCCGCTGGCCGTGCTCAGCACCCAGGCCGAGTATGGTCTGCGCCTGGACGACCTGACCGAGATTCGCCATGCCTTCAAGAGTCAGCTCGGTACCATTCGCAGCACCCGCCGGATGGCGGACCAGATGCTGGCGCTGTCGCACGCCGAGTCGGTGGATCGCTCGGTCGAGGGGCTGCAGGCGGTGGATGTCAGCCGGCTTGCGCGGGAGGTGGCTGGCGAGCTGGTGCCCGTGGCGCTGCGCAAGCGCATCGACCTCGCCTTCGAGGACGGTGGCGAAGCCATGGTCGCCGGCAACCTGCAGATGTTGCGCGAGCTGGCCGCGAATCTGCTCGATAACGCGATTCGCTACAGCCCCCCCGATACCCAGGTGGTGATTGCCACCGGGGTCACGCCTGACCGCGTGGCACTGTGCGTCAGTGATCAGGGACCGGGGATTCCGCCTGCGGAGCGGGGCAAGGTGTTCCAGCGTTTCTACCGCATTCTTGGGCAGGACAAGGCGCCGGGCAGTGGCCTGGGGCTCGCGATCGTGCGCGAAATCGTCCTTGCGCATGGCGGCAGCATCACCCTCGACGCAGGAGCCGATGGCCGTGGCCTGATGGTGCTGGTGGAGTTCCCGCGCGCGCAGTCAGCGGCCTGAGCGCGGGCAAAAAAATCGGGGCGCCGAAGCGCCCCGAAAAAAGGATATGTCGCGAATTTGGACACGACACATCGTTGCAGGCCTGACGGGGAGGAGGTCCGCCAGGCCCTTGAACTACGCGGCAGCCTGCGGGTTGCGGCGTGCATCGATCGCCTTGGCCAGACGGGGGCCGACGAGCATCGCGATTGCGGCCACCCACAGACCGATCGAGATCGGGCTCGAGACCAGGATGTCGAGCTCGCCATTGCTGATCGACAGCGCCCGGCGCAGGTTCTGCTCCATCATGTCGCCGAGCACGAAGCCGAGGATGAAGGGCGCCATCGGGAAGTTCATCGCCCGCAGCAGGAAGCCGAAGCCGCCCAGCAGGGTGCCGACGATGAGGTCGAAGGTGGTGCCATGCACCGCATACACGCCGACCATCGACACTGCAGCAACGCCGGGTACCAGGACCCAGTTCGGGATCTGCAGGAACTTCACGAACAGCTTTACCAGCGGGATGTTCATCAGCACCAGCATCACGCTGCAGATGGCGAGCGAGGCGATCAGGCCCCACACGATCACCGGCTGGTCCTGGAACAGGGTCGGGCCCGGCGTGATGTTGTACAGCGTGAGTGCGCCGATCATCACCGCGGTGGTGCCCGAGCCGGGCACGCCCAGGGTCAGCATCGGGATCAGCGAACCGTAGGCCGAGGCATTGTTCGCCGCTTCCGGCGCAGCCACGCCGCGGACGTCGCCTTCGCCAAAGCTGTGATCCTTGCCGGCCATGCGACGCTCCATCGAGTAGGTCATCGCGGATGCGATCGAGGCGCCCGCGCCGGGCAGCACGCCAACGAAGAAACCCACCACCGATGAACGCAGGATGGTCCACTTGGCACGCATGAATTCCTGCGTGTTGAACATCGTGCGCCCGGTCACCTCGACCGGCTGCACGCCGCCATGATGGCTTTGCAGCATCAGCATCAGTTCGCTGACCGCAAACAGGCCGATCACGACCACGATGAAGGGAATGCCGTCCGACAGATGGAGCAGATCGAAGGTGTAGCGATAGACGCCGCTGTTGGCGTCAATACCCACGCATGACAGCATCAGGCCGATCAGCACGCCGACCATGGCCTTGAGCAGCGAGTCGCCCACCAGGCCGCCGAGGCAGGACAGGGCCAGCACCATCAGCGCGAAATACTCCGCGGGTCCGAACGCCAGCGCCCAGTTGGCGAGCAGCGGGGCGAAGGCGACGATGCCGAAGGTGGCGATGATGGCGCCGGTGAACGAGGCGACGGCCGAGATCGACAGCGCCGGTCCGGCCAGTCCCATCTTGGCCATCGGATAGCCGTCGAGCGTGGTCATGACCGCGCCGGCATCACCCGGTACGTTGATCAGGATGGCCGAGATGCGGCCGCCGAACTCGCAGCCCGAATACACTGCGGCGAGCAGGATCAGCGCCGACTCGGGCGGCAGTTTCATGGCGTAGGCGATGGGCAGCAGGATGGCGACCCCGTTGATCGGCCCCAGTCCCGGCAGCATGCCGATGATCGTGCCCAGAAAGGCGCCGATCAGGCAGATCAGGAGATTGGTCGGGGTCCCGGCGACGGCGAAGCCGTCAAGCAGATGTGAAATGACTTCCATGACTTACCCCAGTAGTGGCTTGAGCCAGAGGCCCGTCGGCAATACGACGTCCAGCAGCCGGTCGAAGATCAGGAACAGCGATACGCCGAGCCCGGCGCCCGCGATCAGCGACTGCTTCCAGGTGCCGCCGAAAAAGCGTGCCAGCGGAATGCTCATGAGCGCGGTGGAAATGACGAAGCCCAGCTTGTCGAACAGGAATGCGTAGGCCAGGATCACTGCAAACATGCCGCCAACGCGCACCAGCGTGGGCGATGGCGCCCATTCGGTGGCGGGGCGCTTGCTCAGCATCAGGCCGAGCGAGCACACGCCCAGCAGGGCGAAGACCAGCAGCGGGAAGGCACGGGGGCCCACCGGTTCATACGAGATCGGGGCCTTGAGGTCCCAACCGGAATAGATGCCGCCTGCAGAGAGCAGGAGCAGAAAAACGCCGAAAATGCGTTCGCTCATGGTGTCCTCCAGTCGCGTGAAATGGGCCCGTGTACAGTCGCGGGCACCGCCGTGGCGGTACCCGTCTGCTCAGCACACCGGAACCGGTACAGAGATGCTCACTGCGCGACCATCCCGAACTCCTTGGCGAGTTCGGCGTAGTGCTTGACGCGTTCCTTCACGTAGGCGTCGAGCTTGGCGCCGGTGAGGTTGAGCGGGAACAGACCCTGGGTTTCACGCAGCTTGGCGAACTCGGGGGAGGCGAGCATCTTGTCGAAAGTGCCAACCCACCACTTGTAGTCGGCGTCGGAGACCTTCGGGCCCATGTAGTAGCCGCGGATGATCGGCCACTCGACGTCGTAACCCTGCTCCTTGGCCGTGGCCACGCCGCTCAGCTCGCCCGGCAGACGGTCTGCGGCCAGCACGCCCAGCACACGGATGCGCCCGCCCTTCATTTGCGCTGCCACTTCCGAAGCGTCGCCCGAATACACCTGGACGTGACCGCCCTGCAGCGCGGTCATGGCCTCGCCGCCGCCCTCGAAGGCAACGTAACGCATGGTCTTGAAGTCGATGCCGGCCGCTTTGGCGACCAGCGCGGACTTCATCCAGTCCTGGCTGCCGACCGAACCACCGGCACCGAACACGACCTTGCTCGGGTCGGCCTTGATCGCGGCCATCAGTTCCTTGAGGTTGGTGAAGGGCGAGTCGGCACGAACGATGATGGCGCCGTAGTCGGCACCGGCCGAACCGAGCCACTTCACGTCGTCGACGCTGTAGCGGCCGAACTTGCCGATGGCCAGGTTGAGCAGCGAGCCACCGGAGAAGGCCACGATGGTGCCGCCTTCATCGGGACGCTGTGCGATCACGGTGTTGTAGGCAACTGCGCCGATACCACCCGGCATGTAGGTCACGCGCATCGGGGCATCGATGAACTTGCCGTTCTGCAGGCCACCCTGCACGAGCTTGCAGGTCAGGTCGAAACCGCCGCCGGGCTTGGCGGGCGCGATGCACTCGGGCTTCTCCGGCGCGGCGGCGTGGGCGCTGCCCAGGGCAAGGGTGGCAGCAATGGCAATAAGGGTCTTGTTCAACATCTCGGGTCTCCTCCGTTATGTAATCTCATCCAGCCGTCGCGCAAAGGGCGCTGACGACGCGTGACGGAAGATACGAGGCACTGCTTTCGATCTGCTTTCAGTCTGAAAGAATCAGCGCCGACCCATCCTGCTGGCGAAGCAGGCATCGCCGCGCCGGTCGGCATTCCGCCGCGCACGTGCCCGCCGCACCCGACACCCGGACCTCCCGTCACTGCCGCGCCACGGCGCATTCGCGGTCCATCGTGGTGCGCATTCAGGCCTCAGGCCGCATTCTTGTGCATGAATCAAATATTCATACAGGTAAATCGTTGATTTTTCTGGTGGCACGCACTTGGCACGGCTCCTGCTTTTCATGTGAGGAAACATTTTTTCGTCAAGCGTAATACAGGGAGTTTCTAAAACATGAACATGAACAGGACAGCAGCGGTGCCGATGCCGGCGCAAAGGCGTGCGCAATGAAATTCATCAGCGCAATCATCAAGCCGTTCAAGCTCGACGAAGTGCGTATGGCACTGGCAGAGGTGGGTGTGCAGGGGCTCACCGTCACCGACGTCAAGGGTTTCGGACGCCAGAAGGGGCACACCGAGCTCTACCGCGGGGCTGAGTACGTGGTGGATTTTCTGCCCAAGACCAAGCTTGAGGTCGCGGTGGACGATGCGCTGGTCGATGCCGCCGTCGCCGCGATCGAGAAGTCTGCCGTCACCGGCAAGATCGGCGACGGAAAGATCTTCGTTTTCGATCTTCTCAATGCCGTACGAATCCGCACCGGTGAGTCCGGTGCGCAGGCCCTGTAAGGAGAACATGATGCAAAGAATTTTCGCGCCGCTGGCGATGCTGTTCGCCATGCTGTTCATGTCGCCCGCCTGGGCGGACACGGTTGCTGCACCGGTACCCGACAAGGGCGACGTCACCTGGCTGATCGTGTCGACCCTGCTCGTGGTGATGATGGCTGCACCTGGCCTGGGGCTGTTCTACGGCGGCATGGTTCGCGCCAAGAACATGCTTTCGGTGCTGATGCAGACCCTGGTGGTGTTCTGCATGCTCGGCATCCTGTGGGCGATCTACGGCTACTCGCTCGCCTTCACTGAAGGCAATGCCTTCATTGGCGGCTTCGACAAGCTCTTCCTGCAGGGTGTGACGGCGGATTCGCTGACCGGCACCTTCAGCAAGGGCGTGGTTGTGCCCGAGTTCATCTACATCGCCTTCCAGCTCACCTTCGCTGCCATTACCCCGGCACTGATCGTGGGTGCCTTCGCCGAGCGCATCAAGTTCTCGGCAGTGCTGGTATTCATGGCGCTGTGGTTCACCTTCTCCTATCTGCCGCTGGCACACATGGTGTGGTTCTGGGCCGGTCCTGACGCCTATACCAGCGCCGAGGCTGCCGATGCCGCAACCGCGACGGCAGGCTTCCTGTTCCAGAAGGGTGCGCTCGACTTTGCCGGTGGCACGGTGGTGCACATCAATGCCGGTATCGCCGCGCTGGTCGCCGCGATCATGGTGGGCAAGCGCCTTGGTTACGGCCGCGAAACCATGGCTCCGCACAACCTGCCGATGACGATGGTCGGCGGCTCGCTGCTGTGGGTGGGATGGTTCGGCTTCAACGTCGGCTCCAACATGGAAGCCACCGGTGTCGCCACGCTGGCGGTCATCAACACCATGCTCGCAACCTGCGCCGCCACCTTCGCGTGGACGCTGACCGAGTGGGCGCGCAAGGGCAAGCCTTCAATGCTTGGCGCGATCTCGGGTGCGATCGCCGGTCTGGTGGTCATCACCCCCGCGTGCGGCTTCGTTGGCCCGATGGGCAGCCTGATCATGGGCGGTCTGGTCGGCGTGATCTGCTACTGGGGCGTCAATGGCCTCAAGCGTGCGCTCGGCGTGGATGACTCGCTCGACGTGTTCGGTGTGCATGGCATTGGCGGCATCGTCGGCGCGCTGCTGACGGGCGTGTTTGCCGCGCCTGCGCTTGGCGGTACCGGGGTGTGGGACTACGTGACCGACTCGGTCGCCGAGTACGACATGGTGTCGCAGGTGATCGCCCAGGCCTGGGGTGTGGGTACAGCCGTGGTGTGGTCTGCCGTGGTGTCCTTCATTGCTCTGAAGCTGGTCGATCTGACCATCGGTCTGCGTGTCTCTGAAGAAGAAGAGCGCGAAGGCCTGGACATCAGCTCGCACGGCGAAACCGCCTATCACTCCTGATTGGAAGGGTGTTCGTGGCCTGCCGCCGGTATCGGCGGCAGGCCACAGGCATTCAGGGTCAGGCCGGGTTCGGGTACATCAGGATGCTCAGAAAGCGGATCGGGCACTGGATCATTTTTTCCGGCCCATGCGGAACCTCGCCATCGAAGGTGAGGGCGTCGCCCGGGTTGAGCACATAGGTGTGCTGGCCATGACGGTATTCGATGCTGCCCTCGAGCATGTAGATGAACTCGGTGCCCGGGTGCTCGAAGATCGGAAAGGTTTCGGATTCGTGATCAATCGTGATCAGGAAGGGTTCGAAGGTCTTTGTCGGCCCCTGGCCGTAAGACAGCAAATGGTAGGTGTGGCCACGCTTCGTGCCGCGCCGCACCACTTCCATGCCGTCGCCCTTCGGCACCAGCTGGGCGCTGCCGGACGGAACGTCATAGCTCTTGAACAGCGTGGCGAGTGAAACACCCAGCGCCTGCGCAAGGCGGGACAGGGTTTCCAGGCTGGTCGCAGTCTGGGCGTTCTCGATCTTGGACAGCATGCCGCGGCTGATGTTGGCGAGCGTGGCGACGTCGGCAATCGTGAGTCCGTGCTTGAGCCGGATCTCGCGCAGCGTGTTGCCCAGATAGCGCTCGAGACTCCCCGTCGAGGTCGACTCGGACATGTTTTCTCCTTTGAAAAACAGGCGTTTCGAGAATTATTGCATAAGGTCCGGAAACTCGGGTTTCCTGTAAAGAAATAAAGTTGACTTAGAAAATGCTGCTGTGCAGAATGTGAATCATTAGTTCGTCACATGAAACTTCAGAGGCCTTGCATGTCACCACCGCGTCGCTACACCTTGTCGCTTTCCTGCCCGGATCGGGTGGGGGTCGTCGCCGCTGTCAGCAGCTTTCTCGCCGGCCACGAGGGCTGGATCACCGAGGCGAACCACCACGCGGACGTGGACGGCAAGCGCTTCTTCATGCGCCAGGAGATCCTGGCCGACTCGCTGCCCTTCGACATCGATGTGCTGCGCGAGAAGTTCGCGCCGATCGCCCGTGAGTTCGACATGGACTGGAAGATCAGCGACAGCGCGCGCAAGAAGCGCGTGGTGGTGATGGTGAGCAAGCAGGAGCACTGCCTGTACGACCTGCTGTCGCGCTGGCATGCCGATGAGCTGAACATCGAGATCCCGTGCGTGATCTCCAACCACGAGACCTTCCGCGGGCTGGTGGAGTGGCACGGCATTCCCTTCCATCACGTGCCGGTCACGCCCGAGACCAAGGCCGAGGCCTATGCCAGTGTGGAGGACCTGTACCGCGAGGCGCGGGGCGACGTGATGGTGCTGGCGCGCTACATGCAGATCCTGTCGCCGGGGCTGTGCGAGCGCTACCCGGGCCAGATCATCAACATCCACCACAGCTTCCTGCCCAGCTTCGTCGGCGCCAAGCCCTACCACCAGGCCTATGTGCGCGGGGTGAAGCTGATCGGCGCGACCTGCCACTACGTGACCTCGGAGCTCGATCAGGGCCCGATCATCGAGCAGGACGTGATCCGCATCGACCACTCGGACGCACCGGAAGATCTGGTGCGCTACGGCAAGGACATCGAGAAAGCGGTCCTCGCCCGCGGCCTGCGCTACCACCTGGAAGACCGGGTGCTGGTGCATGGCAATAAAACCGTCGTTTTCCGCTAAGGAACAGCCATGCCCTGGCGTCTATTGCGCTTCGCCCTGAACAAGAAGCATCCGGAGCCCCGGATGTTCACCACCCACGACAAGCTCAAGTCGAGCTACGACGTCGTGATCATCGGTGCCGGCGGTCACGGCCTCGCCGCGGCCTACTACCTGGCCACCGAGCACGGCATCAAGAACGTGTGCGTGCTCGAGAAGGGCTATATCGGCGGTGGCAACACCGGCCGCAACACCACCATCATCCGCTCCAACTACCTCACGCCCGAGGGCGTGAAGTTCTACGACGAGTCGGTGAACCTGTGGCAGGACCTGTCGCGCGACTTCGACCTCAACCTGTTCTACGCCAATCGCGGCCACTTCACGCTGGCGCACACGGATTCGGCGCTGCGCACCATGCGCTGGCGTGCCGAGGTCAACAAGCACTACGGCGTCGATTCCGAAGTGGTCGGGCCGGAAGCGGTGAAAGAAGCTGCGCCGATGATCGACCTCTCGTGCGCCGGTCATTCGCCCATCCTCGGTGCGCTCTATCACGCACCGGGTTCGGTTGCGCGTCACGACGCGGTGGCCTGGGGTTACGGCCGCGGTGCCGACCAGCGCGGGGTGGAAATCCACCAGCAGACCGAAGTGCTCGGCATCGATGTGCAGGGCGGAAAGGTGAAGGGGGTCAACACCTCGCGCGGCTACATCTCCACCAACAAGGTGCTGTGTGCGGTCGCCGGTTCGACCCCGCGCATCCTGAAGATGGTCGACGTGCGTACACCGATCTACATCCATCCGCTGCAGGCCATGGTCAGCGAGCCGGTCAAGCCCTGGCTCGATCCGATCCTGGTGTCCGGCAGCCTGCACGTGTACATCAGCCAGTCGGCACGCGGCGAACTGGTGATGGGCGCCTCGCTCGATCCGTACGAGTTGCACGCGACGCGCTCGACGCTGGACTTCGTCGAGGGCCTCACCTCGCACATGCTCGACATGTTCCCCTTCATGTCCAACGTGAAGGTGATGCGGCAGTGGGCCGGCATGGCCGACATGACGCCGGACTTCGCGCCAATCATGGGCAAGACGCCGGTGGAAGGCTTCTACCTCGATTCGGGCTGGGGCACCTGGGGCTTCAAGGCGACGCCGGTGTGCGGCAAGACCATGGCCCACACCCTCGTCAATGACACGCCGCACCCCCTGATCACCGGCTTCTCCCTCGACCGCTTCAGCAACTACGCGCTGACCGGTGAAAAGGGTGCGGCTTCGGTCGGCCACTAAAGGAATCACGCCATGAAGATCATGACCTGTCCCCTGAACGGCCCGCGCCCGGTCTCCGAGTTCTTTTACTGGGGCGAAGTGCGCCCGATGCCGGACCCCGACGCCTGCACGGACGTCGAGTGGGCCGACTACGTATTCAACCGCAACGGCGCCCCCGGCGTGAAGCGCGAGTGGTGGTGCCACACCCCGAGCAACACCTGGTTCATCGCCGAGCGCGACACCGAGAAGGACATCGTGCTCAAGACCTACTTCTATCAGGGAGATGCGTGATGCGATTGCCCGCCACCAGCGGCGAGTGGATTGACCGCTCCGCACCCATCGAATTCAAGTTTGAAGGCCGCACCTACACCGGCTACGCCGGCGACACGGTGAGCTCTGCCCTGTGGGGCGCGGATGTCCGCGTGCTCGGCCGCAGCTTCAAGTATCACCGCCCGCGTGGCGTGCTCTCGCTCGCCAACCACGACACCAACGCGCTGCATCAGTGGGGCGACCAGCCCAACGTGCGTGCCGACGTGGTGCCGCTGCAGGCCGGCATGGATCTCACCGCGGTCAACACCTTCGGCGGCCTCGACGGCGACAAGGGTCGGGTACTTGGCCGCTTTGCCCGCTTCCTGCCGGTGGGCTTCTACTACAAGGCCTTTCATACCAAGCGTCTGTTCCCGATGTGGGAGCGCATGTTCCGTGCGATGACCGGCCTGGGCAAGGTCGATCTCAACAGTCCCACCCGTCGTACCCCCAAGGCTTACGATTTCTGCGACGTGCTGGTGATCGGTGCCGGCCCCTCCGGTCTGTCCGCTGCGCTCGCCGCCGCTGCCCAGGGTGCTGAGGTCGTGGTGGTGGATGAGAACGCACGCGCAGGCGGCAGTGCCGGCTATCAGATCGGCAACGATCCGGCGCGGGTCGAGCTCCTCACCGGCCTGATGGCCCAAGTGTCTGCCAACCCGAGGATCCGGGTGCTTACCAGCACCTATGCGGCGGGCTACTACAAGGACCACTGGCTGCCCCTGGTCAGCGCCGAGCGCATGCTCAAGATGCGCGCCGGCAGCGTGGTGGTGGCCAGCGGCGGTTTCGAACAGCCGGCGGTGTTCCGCTACAACGACTTGCCCGGGATCATGCTGGCTTCGGCGGCGCAGCGCCTGATGCATCGTTACGGGGTCAAGCCGATGCAGCGTGCGGTGGTGCTGACGGCCAACGCCGACGGCTACCGTGCGGCACTCGATCTGCTGGCGCGTGGCGTGGCCGTGGCGGCCGTGGTCGATCTGCGTGCGGATGCGGGCATGGCGGCTCCGCTGGCGCAGCAGTTGCGCGATGCCAAGGTCGAGGTGCTGATGTCGAGCTGCGTCGTCGAGGCGGTGCCGGGTGCAGATGGTGCGAGCGTGGCCGCAGCGCGCGTCGGCGCGGTGCAGGCGGACGGCTCGCCTGCCGCCAGCCTGCGTGACATCGCCTGTGACGGCATCCTGATGAGTGTGGGCTGGGCGCCGGCTGCCAACCTGCTGTATCAGGCTGGCACCAGGATGCGCTTCGACCGCGCGGTCGAGCAGTTCGTACCCGATGTGCTGCCCGACGGCGTGTTCGCCTGCGGCCGCGTCAACGGTGTGCATGAGCTCTCGCGGCGCATGGCCGATGGCACCCGTGCCGGCAGTCACGCCGCAGCGGCTGCAGGCTTCGGCGAGGCCGTCGGCAGCGCGCTTGCGCCGGAAGTGGAATCGCCCAGCCATCCGTGGCCGATCGTGGCCCACCCCGAGGGCAAGAACTTCGTCGATTTCGACGAGGACCTGCAGCTCAAGGATTTCCACAACGCGGTGCAGGAAGGCTTCGACAACATCGAGCTGCTCAAGCGTTACTCCACCGTGGGCATGGGCCCCAGCCAGGGCAAGCACTCCAACATGAACGGCCTGCGCATTCTGGCCCGGCTCTCGGGCAAGGAGCCGCAGCAGGTCGGCACCACGACGGCGCGTCCCTTCTACCACCCGGTACCGATGGCGATCCTGGCCGGACGCGGCTTCAACCCCGAGCGCCGCACCCCGCTGCACTCGCGCCATGATGCGCTGGGCGCGAAGTGGATGCCGGCCGGCGTGTGGCAGCGTCCCGAGTTCTACCAGGTGGCAGGCAAGGCAAGGCTGGACTGCATTCGCGAAGAGGTCGCAGCCGTGCGTGGCGGCCTTGGCCTGATCGATGTCGGCACGCTGGGCAAGCTCGAAGTGATCGGGCCGCAGGCCGCCGAGTTCCTTGAGCGCGTCTATACCTCCAACTACGCCAACCTCAAGGTCGGCATGACCCGCTACGCGGTGATGTGCGACGAGTCGGGTGTGGTCATCGACGACGGTGTGGTCGCACGACTGGCAGAGGACCACTTCTACTTCACCACTACGACCTCGGGTGCGGCGACGATCTACCGCGAACTGTCGCGCCTCAACACGATGTGGGGGCTGGATTGCGGCATCGTCAATCACACCGGCGCCTTTGCTGCGATGAACCTGGCCGGTCCGCGCTCCCGCGAGGTGCTGGCCACACTGACCACGACCGATCTCTCGGCCGCTGCCTTCCCCTACCTCGCGGTACGTGAATGCACCGTGGCCGACATCCCCGCCCGGCTGATGCGGGTGGGCTTCGTCGGCGAATGGGGCTACGAGATTCACGTTCCGGCGCGCTTCGGCGGCGCGTTGTGGGATGCGCTGATGGCGGCTGGCGCTGCGCATGGTGTTCGCCCCTTCGGTGTCGAAGCCCAGCGTCTGCTGCGGCTGGAGAAGGGCCACATCATCATCGGCCAGGATACCGACGGCCTCACCACGCCGCTCGAAGTCGGCATGGGCTGGGCGGTGAAGATGGCCAAGCCCTTCTTCGTCGGTCAGCGCAGCCTCAAGGCCATCGCCTCGAAGAAGCTGAAGCAGCAGCTGGCAGGCTTCACGCTGCCGCCGGGCTACAGCGGTGGCGTGCCGCTGGAATGCAACCTGGTCATCGCCGACGGCGACATCGCCGGTCGCGTCACCAGCATTGCCTGGAGCGCGGCCCTTGGTCGCCACATCGGACTGGTTTTCCTGCGTCCTGACCTCGCCACCGTGGGCACCAAGGTCAGCGTCCGCCTGACCGACGGCAGCATGGTCGAGGTCGAGGTCAGCGCAACCCCGTTCTACGACCCTGAAAACATGAAGCAGAAGGAGGCGGTATGAGTCAGGCGCTAGCAAGCAGCCCGGTGGCGGAGATCGTTGCCGAACTGCTGACCGACGTAGCGCGGCAGGCCGAGGCCGCCGCAGTCCTTGGCATTGCCGATGTGTCGCTGGATGTGCGCTGTGGCTGCAAGGGCCCCGGCACCATCGCCTGGCTCGACAGCCTGGCGGTGCCGGTGCCCGAGAAGCCCAATACCTGGCTGCCGCTGGGCGAGGGCGGACGCATCGCACGTCTGGGAATGACGGAGTTTCTGGTCGAGGGCGACGCGGCCGTGGTCGAGCGCCTCACCACGACGCCGCGGGCCGCCGGTGTGTATCCGGTGCAGCACGAAGATGCCGCGCTGATCCTCGGCGGCGAACGGGTGAATGAATTGCTGCGCCAGACCTGCAACGTGAACTTCGCCGCGCTCAAGCCCGCCGACCGTCCGGTGGTGCTCACCAGTCTGGTCGGCGTCGGCGTGACGGTGCTCCCGGAGCAGAGCGCAAAGGGACTGATTTACCGCATCTGGTGTGACGGCAGCTATGGCCGGTATCTGTTTGAAACGCTTCACGACATCGCGCACGAGCTCGGTGGCGGCACGGTATTACCCCAGCATCTATACGCATAACCCAATCCCAACATTCCTATCCGGAGAGTGTCAATGACGCCCATCGAAGCCAAGCAGTTCCTCGCCGACAACAAGGTCAAGTACATCCTGGCCCAGTTTGTCGATATTCACGGCACTGCCAAGACCAAGTCCGTTCCTGTCTCCCATTTCGACGAGAACATCACCAACGGCGCCGGCTTTGCCGGCTTCGCGGTGACGGGTCTGGGTATCGAACCCAACGGCCCCGACTTCATGGCGGTGGGCGACCTCGACACCCTGTCGCTGGTGCCCTGGCAGCCGGGCTATGCCCGCATCGCCTGCGACGGCCACGTCAAGCGCGAACCCTGGCCGCTGGATACCCGTGTGGTGCTGAAGAATCAGATCAAGCGCCTCGATGCCAAGGGCTATACCTTCTTCACCGGGCTCGAGCCGGAGTTCTCACTGCTCAAGAAGGATGCCGCGGGCAACATCATCCCGACCGATCCGACCGACACCCTGCCCAAGCCCTGTTACGACTACAAGGGTCTGTCGCGCAATCGCGAGTTCCTCGAAAAACTGGTCGAGAGCCTGCGCGAGGTCGATGTTGACGTCTATCAGATCGACCACGAGGACGCCAACGGCCAGTTCGAGATCAACTACACCTACGCCGACTGCCTGACCTCGGCCGACCACTATCTGCTGTTCAAGATGGCGGCCTCCGAGATCGCCAACGACCTCGGCATGATCTGCTCCTTCATGCCCAAGCCCTTCGCCAACCGGCCGGGCAACGGCATGCACATCCACATGTCGATCGGTGACAAGGAAGGCAACGCCAACCTGTTCGCCGACAAGACCGACAAGTACGGCCTCGGGCTGTCGAAGCTGGCCTACCAGTTCCTCGCCGGCATCCTCGCTCACGCCCCGGCGCTGGCCGCGATCTGCGCGCCCACGGTCAACTCCTACAAGCGTCTGGTGGTGGGTCGTTCGCTGACCGGCGCCACCTGGGCACCGGCCTACATCAGCTACGGCGACAACAACCGTTCGTCGATGGTGCGTATCCCCGGCGGCCGTCTCGAACTGCGCCTGCCGGACGGCGCCTGCAACCCCTATCTGGCCACTGCAGCGGTGATCGCCGCCGGCCTGGATGGCATCGAGCGCAACCTCGACCCGGGTGAGCCGCACAACCAGAACCTGTACGAGATGAGCCCGGCGCAGCTGAAGGAAGCCGGGATCGGCATCCTGCCGCAGAACCTGCATGAAGCGCTGATCGCACTCGAGCAGGACACCGTGCTGTGCAAGGCACTCGGCCCCGTGGCCGACGAATTCCTGCGCCTCAAGCACATGGAGTGGGTGGAATACATGCGTCACGTGTCGGACTGGGAAGTCAAAAACTACCTCGAATTCTTCTGATTCGGCCTGACGCAAAAAGATTGGAAACAAGGAGAAGCAAACATGTGTGGAATCGTCGGATTGCTGGTCAAGACACCGGCATTGCGTGAAAGACTGGGCGAGTTGATGGTCCCGATGCTGATCGGCATGACCGAGCGCGGACCCGACTCGGCCGGCCTCGCGGTATTCGGCCAGCCCTTGCCCGAGAGCGAGCGCAAGATCAGCCTGTATTCCGGCCTCACCGAAGACGGCGCGGACTTCAACTGGCTCGGCCTCAGTCACGAACTGAAGTCGCACCTGGGTGTGAGCGCCCAGGTCGAGGCCAAGGGCAACCATGCGGTCCTCAGCTTCGGCCTCGCGCCGGAGGTGGTGAAGCGCTGGGTGAAGGAGCATTACCCCAAGCTGCACATCCTCTCGACCGGTCGCAGCATCGACCTGTACAAGGACATCGGCACGCCGGCTGAAGTCGCTGCGCGCTACGGTTTTGCCGGTCTCAAGGGTTCGCACCTGGTCGGTCACACGCGGATGGCGACCGAATCGGCAGTGACCCCGGATCGCGCCCACCCTTTCACCGCAGGCGAGGATTTCTGCCTGGTGCATAACGGCTCGCTGTCGAACCCCAACGGCATCCGCCGCATGCTGGAGCCGCGCGGTATCAGCTTCGAGACCGACAACGACACCGAGGCTGCGTGCCGCTTTCTGGAATGGCGCCTGCGCGAAGGCGACGACCTCGAAACCGCGCTGCAGAAGGGCTTCGAGGAGCTCGACGGCTTCTACACCTTCCTCATGGGCACCCCGGACAAGCTCGCGCTGATCCGCGATCCCTTTGCCTGCAAGCCCGCCGTCGTGGCGGAAACCGATGACTACGTGGCCATTGCCTCCGAATTCCGTTCGCTGGCCCACCTGCCGGGCGTGAAGCACGCCCATGTGTTTGAACCTGCGCCCGAGGAGATGTACGTATGGAACGCCTGACTTTCGATCTCGCCACCACTTCGCTGCGGGAGCTCAACACCTTCCTGCACACGGATGCCAAGGAAGGCAAGGTGGAGGCGGTTACCGTCGTCAATCCGGACGGCGCCCACAACATCGCAGTCGGGCTCGACTGCCCGATCAACGTCGAGGTGGTCGGCCACGCCGGCTACTACGCGGGCGGCATGAACAAGTCGGCCACCATCACCATTAACGGCAGCGCCGGTACCGGTGTGGGCGAGAACATGATGAGCGGCAAGGTGCACGTGAAGGGCTTTGCCTCGAACGGCGCCGGCGCCTCCGCCCAGGGCGGACTGCTGGTGATCGAAGGCGATGCCGGGCTGCGCTGCGGCATCTCGCTCAAGGGCGGCAACATCGTGGTTGGCGGCTCGGTCGGCAGCTTCTCGGCCTTCATGGCCCAGGCCGGCACCATGGTGATCTGCGGCGACGCGGGCGACGCGCTCGGCGACTCGCTGTACGAGGCGGTGCTGTACGTGAAGGGCTCGGTGAAATCGCTCGGCGCCGATGCGCAGTACGAGCCGATGACCGACGCCGACATCGCCACCGTGGCCGGCATGCTGGACAAGGCTGGCCTGGATCACGACCCCAAGGCATTCAAGCGGATCGCCTCGCAGCGTTCCCTCTACCACTGGAACGCTGACGCGAACCAGGAATATTGAGCAGGAATCAAGAGGAGCTCGATGATGGAAACCAAACCCGTGCATTTCAAGAACGTATCGCGCGAAGAGTCCCACGGCTACGACCGCAAGACGCTCGACTACATCCGCAACGCTGCCGCCCATGGTCTGTACGAGATCCGTGGCATGGGCGCCAAGCGCAAGCTGCCCAACTTCGACGACCTGGTCTTCCTCGGTGCGTCGATGTCGCGTTACCCGCTCGAAGGCTATCGCGAAAAGTGTGTCACCAAGACCCTGCTCGGCACCCGCTTTGCCAAGAAGCCGATCGAACTCGACATCCCGATCACGATCGCCGGCATGAGCTTCGGCTCGCTCTCGGCCAACGTGAAGGAAGCGCTCGGCCGAGCGGCGACCGAGATGGGCACCTCCACCACCACCGGTGATGGCGGCATGACGTCCGAAGAGCGCCAGTC
The DNA here is from genome assembly GCF_003111665.1 of Parazoarcus communis. Lineage (NCBI taxonomy): Bacteria > Pseudomonadati > Pseudomonadota > Betaproteobacteria > Rhodocyclales > Zoogloeaceae > Parazoarcus > Parazoarcus communis. The sequence goes on from NZ_CP022188.1 coordinate 1,818,996, forward strand.
TTCCAAGACCCTGATCTATCAGTGCCTGCCGTCGCGTTACGGCTTCAACCCGGACGACGTGCGTCGCGCCGATGCGATCGAAGTGGTGATCGGGCAGGGCGCCAAGCCCGGCGGTGGCGGCATGCTGCTGGGGCAGAAAGTGTCCCCGCGTGTGGCCAAGATGCGCACCCTGCCGGAAGGCATCGACCAGCGTTCGGCCTGCCGTCACCCGGACTGGACCGGTCCGGACGATCTCGCGATCAAGATCCAGGAACTGCGCGAGATCACCGACTGGGAGAAGCCGATCTATGTGAAGGTGGGCGCGACCCGTACCTTCCACGACGTCAAGCTGGCAGTGCATTCCGGTGCCGACGTGATCGTGGTTGACGGCATGCAGGGCGGCACCGCTGCCACCCAGACCTGCTTCATCGAACACATCGGCATCCCGACCCTGGCTGCAGTGCGTCAGGCGGTGAATGCGCTCGAAGACCTCGACATGATCGGCAAGGTTCAGCTGGTGGTGTCCGGCGGCATCCGCACCGGTGCCGACGTCGCCAAGGCGCTGGCCATGGGCGCGGACGCAGTGGCCATCGGTCAGGGCGTGCTGGTTGCGCTGGGCTGTAACGGCGAGACCTACTATCAGAATGGCGCCCTGCATGGTGCCGAAGCCGACTACACCGCCATTGGTGCAGCACCCGGCTTCTGCCATCACTGCCACACCGGCAAGTGCCCGGTTGGCATCACCACGCAGGATGCGATTCTTGAGCAGCGCCTGTCGCCGGAAGTTGGCGCCAAGCACCTCAGGAACTACCTCAAGACCCTGAACATGGAACTCACCACCATCGCCCGGGCTTGCGGCAAGCAGAACGTGCATCACCTCGAACGCGAGGACCTGGTTGCCCTCACCATCGAGGCGGCCGCCATGGCCGGTCTGCCGCTGGCTGGCACCAACTGGATTCCGGGTCAGGGCTTCTGATTCGCGCATTTCCGCCATCGCCTCGATGAGGCGATATCGGGCCGGTCCGGAGCTACCGGGCCGGCCCTTTTTTTCAGGGAGATTCGATCGCCATGACGGCACAGATCATCGACGGCAAGGCGCTGTCGAAGCAGCTTCGCGTGGGCTTTCGCGAGCGCGTGGGACGGCTGGTGGAGCAGGGCGTGCGCCCCGGGCTGGCGGTCATCCTGGTCGGGGACAACCCGGCCTCGCGGGTGTACGTGGGCAACAAGGTGAAGGCGTGCGAGGAGTGCGGCGTGCGTTCGCTGCACGTGGCGCTGCCGGCCGATACGCCGGAAGTGGAGATGCTGGCACGCATCGCCCAGCTCAACGCCGACCCGACGGTGCACGGCATCCTGATCCAGCTGCCGCTGCCCGGCCACATCGATGTGCGCCGGGTGCTCGAAGCGATCTCGGTGCACAAGGACGTCGACGGCTTTCATCTCTACAACGTCGGCGGGCTGGTGGTGGGCAACACCATCTTCCCGCCATGCACGCCCTACGGCGTGCAGCTGCTGCTCGACACCACCGGCACCGAGGTCGCGGGCAAGAACGTGGTGGTGGTGGGGGCGAGCAACATCGTGGGCAAGCCGATGGCGCTGATGCTGCTGCAGCGCGAAGCCACGGTGACGATCTGCCACGCGAAAACGCGCGATCTCGCTCAGCACACCATTCTGGCCGACATCCTGATCGTGGCCGCAGGCAAGCCGGGGCTGATCGTGCCGCAGATGGTCAAGCAAGGCGCCATCGTCATCGACGTCGGCATCAACCGCCTGCCGGACAACCGCATCGTCGGCGACGTGGACTTCGACGGGGTGAAGGAGAAAGCCTCGTGGATCACGCCGGTGCCCGGTGGCGTGGGGCCGATGACGGTGACCATGCTGATCGAGAACACGCTGCGCTCGGCCGAACGCAGCCTGCAGGCGACCCCCGCCGACGACTATCAGGACTGGGAAGCCCCGGTGCTGAAGGCGGTCTGAGATGGGCGCCGACGAGTGCGTGATCCGTCTCGAAGGGCTGGCGCTTGAAGCATCGATCGGCATCTACCCGCACGAACTGGCCGCGCGCCAGACCCTGCTGGTGGATCTGACCCTGTGCATCGACGGCGCCGCATCCGGGCGCAGCGACGACATCCGCCACACGGTGGATTACGACGAAGTGGTGGCGTGTCTCGAAGCTTTGATCGCGGCGCGCCACTTCAACCTGCTCGAACACCTGAGCCAGGTGATGCTCGACACCCTGGGCGAACGCTTCGCCATCCGGCGGCTGGAGGTAACGATCGCCAAGCCGGCGGCGGTGCCGGGCGCGCGCCGGGTATCGGTGAGCCGCATGGCGCAATGGCCGGCACAGGTGTCGGCCGTCAGGGCCGCGGCCTGATCTTGCTGCCGGCCCGCTGAGGCCTGCCCGCCCTGTGCGGGCAGGCGTCTTCCTTCCGTTCTTCCGCCCCGCAGCGGCCGCCCCTGCAGCTGCCTGTTTCGTCCATTTTCTGTCTGCATGTGTCGAGAGCGCCTGCCTCCACATGCGGACTTACTCCCCTGGCTTACTCCCCCGGGCTACTCCCAAAGTCGGATTGTGCGTCGCAGCACCAAAGCGGACATTGAAGGCCGTATCGCATTCAAGCGGTTTGCGATTTTGTTTCGACCTTCAGGAGAACTCGGATGAACACAACGGTGCTTGACCCGCTTGCCGCCGGTTTCGCAGGGGGCAGCCAGCAGAGCGCGACGCTCCACCGCAAGATCGGATGGGCGGGGGCGTTCTGGGTGGCCAGTGGCGTACCTGCCCTGGTGCTTTTTTCAATTGGCTCGATTGCCGCAACGGTGGGCAAGCCATCGTGGGCGATCTGGATCGTGTCGATCGCTTTCGGCTTTCTGCAGGCATTTTCCTATGCCGAGATCGCCGGCCTGTTTCCGCACAAGTCGGGCGGTGCGTCGGTGTATGGCGCCGTGGCCTGGGTGCGCTACAGCAAGATCCTCGCGCCGCTCTCGGTGTGGTGCAACTGGCTGGCCTGGTCGCCGGTGCTGGCCATCGGCTCCGGCCTGGCTGCGGGCTACATCCTGAGCATCCTGTTTGCACCCGATGCGGCGATCAACACCTGGCAACTCACGCTGCTGGATCTGAGCTGGATTCGTGCGGATCTGGCGCTGCGCATCAACGCCACCTTCGTGCTGGGCGCAGCGGTTCTGCTCGGCGCGTTTGCGATCCAGCACCGGGGCATCCTGCAGGCTGCACGGATGCAGATGGTGCTCGGCATTGCCGCACTCGCACCGCTGATGCTCGTCGGCCTGTGGCCGCTGCTCTCAGGTGATGTATCGACCGCCAATCTGGCGCCGATGTATCCGCTGGCCCATGACGCTTCCGGTGCGGTGATCGACGGTGCCTGGGACATGGGTGGCCTGACCCTGATCGCCGGTGGCCTTTTCATCGCCGCCTGGTCGACCTACGGCTTCGAGACGGCAGTGTGCTACACCCGCGAATTCAAGAACCCGCGCACCGATACCTTCAAGGCGATCCTGTATTCGGGTCTGCTGTGCATCTTCGTGTTCACCGTGGTGCCGCTTGCCTTCCAGGGCACGCTGGGCCTCGGTCAGCTGGTGACGCCGGAAGTGACCGATGCCGCCGGCAACGTGGTGAGCGCCGCCGTGTATGACGGAATCCTCGCGCCTGAGATCTACAGCGGCATGGGCGTTGCACAGGCCATGGCGCACATGATCGGTGGCGGTGCGATGGTCGAGCGCGTGCTGATGGCGATGCTGGTGCTGGCACTGGTGCTGTCGATCATGACCTCGATGGCGGGCTCCTCGCGCACCCTGTACCAGGCCTCGGTCGATGGCTGGCTGCCGAAGTACCTCTCCCACGTCAATCGCAACGGTGCGCCGACCCCGGCAATGTGGACCGACCTCGGCTTCAACCTGCTGCTGCTGATGATGTCGGACTACATCTTCGTCCTCGCCATCTCCAACGTCTGCTACGTCCTGTTCAACTTCCTCAACCTCAACGCCGCCTGGATTCACCGCCTCGACCGTCCGACCTGGACGCGTCCGTTCAAGGCACCGAACTGGCTGCTCGCAGTCGGCACCGTGCTGGCCTTCTGCAACATGGGGCTGATGGGCATCGGCGCCGACATCTGGGGCGCAGGCACGCTGGTGTCCGGCCTGGTGATGGCTGCGAGCATCGTGCCGGTCTTCATGTTCCGTCACTACATCACCGACAAGGGCAAGTTCCCTGCGGCGATGCTCGAAGACATGCACCTCGGCGCAGAGGAAGGCGTGCGCAGCCGGGCCGGCATCCTGCCCTACGTGACGCTTGCTGCCGGTGCCGCGGTGGTCTACATCGCCCACTCCGTGGCCGTGCTCTGAGGGTGGCGGACATGATGCAATCGCAGATTACAAGCCGTCCGCGCTATCGCGAGCTGGTGGCCGAAGACACTGCGGGTGCCCATCTGCTGATCGTGGAGGGCGACACCCTCACGCCCAGACAGATGGCCGCGCTTGCGGCGGCCTTTGCCCCGGTCGCGGAGCGCATGCAGACCTGGCTGGTGAGCGCACCGGCCACCGCGCTCGCACCCGGCAGGGTGCGCAAGCTGCAGACCGTCGAAGAGGCTGCTGCAACGCTCGAGCACATGGATGAAGGTTTCGGCATTGCCGACCGGCTCTACCTGCAGGGCACCGAGCCCTTCATGTGGATGCTGGCGGCGGCTGCGACCCGCGCCGGGCTGAGCCCGACCCAGATCCGCATGCAGCACGCCGGCAGTCTGAAGCGCCGGGTGTGGTGCACCCACTGTCACCAGACCACCGAGAACGTCACCACCAACATCGCGACCTGTGCCGGTTGCGGGCGTGAGCTGCTGGTTCGCGATCACTTCTCGCGCCGCCTCGGTGCCTTCATGGGCGTGATGGTGGATGCGGAAGCGCCCGGCGAAGTGCCGCAGCGCGAGGAGGTATTTCCATGATCGGCGAAACCCTCGAACTCACCGTCGTCGGCGTCGACGACATCGCACCCAGCCTGCGTCACGTGCGCCTGGCTGCGGCAGACGGCGGGCAGCTGCCGCCAGCTTCGGCCGGTGCCAACATCCAGCTGCGGCTGCAGGGTGAAGCGCGCACCTGGCGCAACGCGTACTCGCTGATCAGTCAGCCGGGTCGGCGCGATGTGTATGAAATCATCGTGCGCCGGGTGCCGGAATCGCGTGGCGGCTCCGCCTTCGTGCATGAAGTGCTCAAGCCGGGCGACCGCCTGGTTGCGAGCTGGCCGAGCAACCTGTTCGCGCCGCAGCGCACGGCACGTCATCACCTGATGATCGCCGGCGGTATCGGCATCACGCCCTTTCTGTCGTATGTCGCGGACTTTGCCCACAACGGCGCGAGCCATGCGCTGCACGTGTGCTGCCGCGAATCCGAGACCGCCACCTTCGCGCCCTGGCTGCAGGATTGCGGCGACCTGAACTACTACTGGGACGCCGACGGTCATCGTCTGGACATCCCGGCACTGCTCGCACAGCAGCCCGCAGGGACCCACCTGTATGTGTGCGGCCCCGCTGCACTGAACGACCAGGTCATTCAGGCCGCAGCCGATGCAGGCTGGCCTGCCAGCCATGTGCATTGCGAGCACTTCGGTGCCGCGCTGTCGGGCGGCACGCCCTTCACCGCCTTCCTCAGCCGCTCCGGCATCGAGGTCGAGGTGGGCGAGAGCGAAAGCCTGCTCGAAGCCATCGAGCGTATCGGGGCGAGCGCGCCCTGCCTGTGTCGTGGTGGCGCCTGCGGCGTGTGCGTCACCGGCGTGCTCGAGGGCGAGCCGGAGCATCGCGACCACTATCTCGGCGCGGACGAGCGTGAGGGCGGACAACTGATCATGCCCTGCGTGTCGCGGGCACGCTCGGCCCGTCTCGTCCTCGATCTTTGAACCCATACAACCCAATCAGCCGGAGGCAATCATGAGCCTGGTATTCAAGCCCGAAGAAACCTTCCGCGGCGACTACACCTACCGCAACAGCGATGCAGCCATCCTGCGCTTCCCGTTTCCGTTTCCGGAAGACCGCTACATGTACAGCGTCAACATCGAGCCCCATGTCCGCAGTGGCCCGACCGACGTTTTTCACCGCCCCTTCGATATCGACGAGCACTACGTTGCCGAGTGCCGCGACCGTGCGCTGACGCTGGAGCAGGACCCCGGCCGCTGTCAGGCGCTGCCGCACATGATGACGGCGCAGTGGGACACGCTCGAGCTGCTGATGGAGAACATGGCAGCGGACTATCCGGAGCAGTTCTCGCTGACCAAGGAAGGCGACGTGTTCGGCAGCCGCTGGACCTGGATCAACCGCCCGCTGGGTATCGAGCAGAGCTTCATTTTCGGCGACCCCGACACGCTGCCCTGCGAGCCCTTCGAATACATCACCCGTCAGGCCCAAGGTGACTTCGCGATCTGCGATCAGCGCGAGGACAACCTCTACCTCGACGCCGGCATGGTCACCTCGCAGGCCGACTGGTCGCTGGCGTTCAACGTCGGCATGAACTTCATGGAGTGGCACGGTCCGGTGCCGCTCGCGCATCAGGCCGGCGTGTTCGAGCGTGCGCTCAAGTATCTGCTCATGCTGCGCCTCGGCCAGCCGGTGCGTCGCCTGAACTGGACCATGAGCATCAATCCGCGACTCGACACTTCGCCCGAGAGTTACCCGGAGTGGGGCCCGGACCGCGCCTCGGTCACCGTTGAGAACGCCGGCGGCAAGGTGCACCTGCGGGTCGAACTGCAGACCCTGTGGCGCCTGCCGCGCAGCAACGCAATCCTGTTCCCGATCCGCTGCTTCCTGATCTCGGTCGAAGAGCTGGCGCGTGTGCCCAAGTGGGGCAAGCGCCTGCACCGGGTGCTGTCTTCGCTGCCGCCCGAACTGGTCGAGTACAAGGGCCTGACCCGTTACCTGCCGGCCACGCTGGCCTGGCTAGCACCGCTCGATGACGGCGCCGAGCTTGCCACCGGCATCGGCCCGGACATCACCGAACTCGCACCCCTTTGATCCGACTTCAGCCCATTCATCACTTTCCACAAAGGACACTGACATGAACGCCATCAATGAACTCGCCCCCACCGGTATCAGCTCGGAATGGAGCCCGCAGTGGATGCTCAGCCCCGAACAGCTGGCCCTGCAGGCCGAACTGATCGCCGTGTGCATGAGCACCATGCGCCCGAACGCGATCGAGAGCGACAAGAAGTACATCTACCCGCGCAAGAACTTCGAGGCGCTCGCGGCCATGGGGCTGCTGGGCCTGACCGTGCCGAAGGAGCTGGGTGGCCGGGGCGAGAGCCACCTGTGCGCCGCCATGGTGGTCGAGACCATTGCCCGCTACGGCTGCCCCTCCACCGCAATGTGCTACACCATGCACCTCGGCGCATGTGCCGCCGCGCTGCTGCGCCACCACGACAACGAACGCCTCAAGGCCATCCTGAAGCGCGTCGACAAGGACGTGCTGATCGGCACCCTGTCCTTCTCCGACCCGGAGACCGGCTCGCACTTCTGGTATCCGATGTCGTCGCGTGCCGAGCGCACCGAGAACGGCTGGAAGGTCTTCAAGAAGGCATCCTGGACCACCTCCGGCGGCTTCGCCGACTGGTACATCATCCAGACCACCTCGCCTGACTTCGGCGGCAATTACTCCGACCTGTCCTGCTTCCTGGTGACCAAGGACCAGATCCAGGCCGACCCCGCCAACTGGGATGGCCTGGGCATGCGCGGCAACCAGTCCGGCCCGATCTCGGTCGATGGGGTTGATATCGCCCCCGATGCGCTGGTCGGCCCGGTCGGCGACGGCGCCAAGTCCAACGACGAGGTGGTCGACCCCTTCTTCCTGGTGTGCTCGTCCGCATGCTGGAACGGCATCAGCCTGGCCGCCATGGACATCGCCAAGAACCACACCACGCGCAAGGTGCACAACGACGTCGGCATGCGCGTCGCCGACTACCCGACGATCCAGGACTACGTGGGCGAATGCCTGATCGACACCAATGCAAGCCGCAGCTATGTCTATCTGGCCGCCAAGGCGCTTGACGATCAGACCGGTGGCTGCGACTGGTCCGGCCATGCCGACGTTACTTACCTGCCGCGCACCGGCCTGCTGAACTGGCTGTGGCAGGTCAAGTTCTTCTCCTCCAAGAACGTCTCCAACGTGGTCGACAAGATGCTCCACGCCTGCGGTGGCACCGGTTACAAGCCGGCACTGGGCATCGAGCGCCTGCTGCGTGACGGCAAGGCGGGCTGGGTGATGGGCCCCACCAACGAGGTGCTGCGCCAGTTCGTCGGCAAGTCGGCGCTGCTCGGTTTTGAGGTGCTCGACTACTGGAATCAGTCGGTGAATCAGCGCGTGCTGAACAACGAACTGAAGAAGATGAGCAAACCGGAAAAGGCTGCGTTCGCCGCCAAGCTGCTCGAAGACGCTCAGGCCTGAGCCAACCCACGGAGCCTGCCATGCACGCTGTTGCACTCAAGCAGGTTCCGGCCCCCGGGCCGGAACCCCTTGCCGCCCATCACGCACCGTTCGATGGCCGGCTGTTTCGTCAGGTCCTCGGCCTGTTTCCCACCGGGGTCACCATCGTTACCACATGGGACGATCAGGGACGGCCGGTGGGGGCGACCGTGAGCTCCTTCAATACCGTGTCGCTCGATCCGCCGCTGGTGCTCTTCAGCCTGGCGCGGAACAGCGCCTGCTGCGAGGCGTTCGCCGCCGGCGGGGCGCTGGCGATCCATGTGCTCGGCCACGAGCAGAGCGAGCTGTCGTCGCGCTTTGCCCGCGGCGGCGGGGACAAGTGGGTCGATCTGAACTATGCGCCGGGCGAGCTCGGCGCCCCCTTGCTGGACGACACCCTCGCCAGTTTCGAGTGCAGCCTGTTCGCACAGTATCCGGGCGGCGATCACATCATCTTCGTCGCCGAAGTCGACAACCTGCGTTTCCGCGATGGCGAACCGCTGGTGTTCTGCGCCGGTGGCTATCGCAAGCTGGTTGCGAAGGACGCCTGCGCATGAACGACAAGGCACCGCCGTTCATCGAAGAGGACCCCTTCCTGCTGCAGGCGGACGCACAGCCCGCTTTGCAGCAGGTCTTTCCCGAGCCGCTGACGGTGATCCGGGTCGGGGCAGCGAGCGCCCGGGCCTTCGAGCTGAAGGCCGGGCAGTTCATTCAGGTCATCGATGTGGAGGGGCGTCAGTGCTCGGATGTCCTCGCCTTCGATGCCGCAGCGCTTGCCGCCGGTGAAGAGTGGGGGCTGGACCCGACGGTGACCCGCACCCTGGCGGGTTCGTCCTATCCCATGCCCGGTCTGCACGCGAAGTATTTCGATGCGCGCATGCAGCCCCTGCTTGAGACCGTGCAGGACACCGTGGGGCGGCACGATGCCTTTGCCCTTGCCTGCACCGCGAAGTATTACGAGGACCAGGGCTTTCCCGGTCACGCCAACTGCAGCGACAACTTCAACGCCGTGCTCGAACCGATGGGCGTTCGTCCCCGCGCAGGCTGGCCGGCGATCAACTTTTTCTACAACACCTTCATCCAGCCCTGCGGCAGCCTCGGCTTTGCCGAGCCGTGGTCGAAGCCGGGTGACTACGTGCTGCTCAGGGCGCTCAAGGATCTGGTGGTGGCGGTGTCGTCCTGCGCCGACGACATCGACCCCGCCAACGCCTGGCAGCCGACCGACATCGAGGTTCGCATCTATGACGCGGCCCATTCATTCCCTCGCGCGATGGCCCACCGAATGACTCCCGACGCTCCTGTACGCCTGACCCGCCCCACGGCCTTTGCCGGCGTGACCGAAACACTGACGCGGGACTTCATCGACTATCACGGCTTCTGGCTGCCGCGCAGCTTCGTCGGCCACGGCACGATTGCCGAATACTGGGCGTGCCGGGAGAAGGTCGCGGTGATGGATCTGACCGCGCTGCGCAAGTTCGACATCACCGGGCCCGACGCCGAGGCGCTGCTGCAGAAGGTGGTGACCCGTGACATGCGCAAGCTGGCCGTGGGGCAGGTGGTCTATACCGCGGTGTGCCATGCCCACGGCGGCATGATGGACGACGGCACGGTGTTCCGCCTCGGGCGCGATGTATTCCGCTTCGTGTGCGGTGAGGACACGACCGGCCTGTGGCTGAAGGAGCAGGCTGCGGCGGGGGGCTTCAAGGTGCATGTCCGTGACGCCACCGACAGCCTGCACAACATTGCGGTGCAGGGGCCGCGCAGCCGCGAGCTGCTGGCAAAGATCCTGTGGACCGCACCGGCACAGCCGGGCATTGCCGAACTCGGCTGGTTCCGCTTCATGGCAGCGCGTCTGGGCGGACCCACCGGCCGTCCGCTGGTGGTCTCCCGCACCGGCTACACCGGCGAGCTCGGTTTCGAGCTGTGGTGTCACCCCGGCGATGGCCTCGAGCTGTGGAATGTCGTGGCCGAGGCCGGAGCCCCTCTCGGTCTGGTGCCGCTCGGGTTCGATGCGCTCGACATGCTGCGCATCGAGGCCGGGCTGGCGTTCGCGGGTCATGAATTCTGCGACCAGACCGATCCCTTCGAAGCCGGCATCGGCTTTACCGTGGCACTGTCCAAACCCGACGACTTCATCGGCCGGGCGGCGCTCGAAGAACGCAAGGCACACCCGCGGCGCAAGCTGGTCGGGCTCGCGATCGACAGCAACGAAGCGGTGCATCACGGCGACGGCGTCTATATCGGTCGCGCCAGGGTGGGCGAGATCACCAGCGCGGTGCGCTCTCCGGTGCTCAATGCACAGGTCGCGCTGGCGCGGGTGGATGTCGCCTGTTCCGAGCTCGATACGGCGCTGCAGGTGGGTCAGCTCGACGGCCACCGCAAGCGCCTCGATGCACGCGTCGTGGCCTTCCCGCACTACGATCCGACCAAGTCCAGGGTGCGCAGCTAGGCCGGTTTTCAGCCTGCCTGCTCAGTGAGCCTGCTCGGGCGGCGGCGTCAGCGCGCCGGGATGGTCGTGGCGCGCTGCCTGCTCGAGCATGGCGTTCGCATCGGCGTGGGCTTCGCGCTCGGTCGCGATGCCGAAGCGCGCGCTCAGGCTGAGGCTATGGGCATCGATGCGAAGCGGGCGGCTGATCTCCGCCGCGAGTGCATGGGCGAGATGCAGCAGGCCGGCTGCCGAGGACGGTTCGGCACTCGGCGGCCCGGCCCAGCTCAGCGTCTGCGGGCGGAAGTCCGAAATCAGCACCGCAAAGCCGCCGGCGTGACGCGCAACCCCGTTGCAGTCGCTCTGCGCAAGCCGCAGGCGCTTGCCGATCTCGACGCTGACGCGTTCGCTCATTGCCGGCCCGTAGTGCTCGGCAATCTCGGTGATCGTTTCGATCTCGATGTGGATCAGCGCAAACGGGTAATCGGCAATCGCCGCGTGGCGGTACAGATGCTGCAGACGGTCAAGGAACAGGCTCAGATTCATCAGACCGGTGGCGTTGTCGAAGAACAGGCGCCGGCGCGCTTCCTCCTGCGCGCCCCGGCTGGCGCTGACGTCGGTGATGAAGCCCTCCAGACCGAGGAATTCGCCCCGGCTGGAATAGATGCCGCGCCCCTGTTCCCATACCCAGCGGGTCTGACCGTCGCGGTCCACGATGCGGTAGCTCAGTTCGTAGCGCTCACGGCGGTCGAGCCGCATCTGCACGAAATTCCACACGAAATCGCGGTCCTCCTCATGGATCATTTCGGCAAAGCAGGCCGAGTGGTTATCCACCAGTTCCAGCGGGGTGTAGCCGGTGAGTTCGAAGCAGCCCTCGCTGACGAACTCCATCGTCCAGTTGCGATCGTTCTGGCCGCGGTAAATCATCCCCGGGAGGTTATCCAGCATGGTGTGCAGGCCGCGGCGCTGTGCGCGCAGAGCCTCTTCGCCGCGGCGGCGCTGGTCGATGTCGAGCAGAATGCCGCTCACCCCGGTTTCGCCGAGCGCCGGGAGAGGCATCGGCCACGCGCGCAGCTCGACCCAGCGTGCGGCGTGGGCGCGGGTGGCGCGGATGCGCACCTCCAGCGTGAGGTTGTCGCGCTTGCCCGCCTGCAGCTGCCGCAGTCCGGTGCCGAGGGCGGCGCGGTCATCGCTGTGGAAGATCGACAGCAGGGGTTGCTGCAGGCTCTCGGCAACGCTGCGCCCGGTGCTGTGCTCCCATTGCGCATTGGCATAGCTGAGCTGCATCTGCGCGTCGAGAGAGAACAGGATCTCGCGCGAGAAATGGGTCAGCCGGGTCGCCTGCAGATACTCATGTCCGCTGTTGACCGGGCCATCCTGGGGTGCGGAGAACTGCAGCAGGGTGAGCTGTGAGCTGTGCCCCTGGAACACGCTGACACGGGCAGGCCACGGCGTGCCGTCGGCACGCATCAGCGACAGCGTGCCGGCGTCGCTGTTGTCCGCCCCGGGTGAAAAGAGGGCGGCCAGCCGGCGGTGATGCTTCGGATGCACGATGTTGTCCAGCGGCATGCCGACCAGTTCGTCGCCGCGATCCTCCAGTCCGATGAGCTTGAGCAGGGCGCGGTTGGCGTTGGCGATGTTCCCGCCTTCAAGCAGCAGGGCGGGCTGGCCGCTGTGTTCGGCGAAGCGGCTCAGCGACTGCAGCGCGGAGAGCGCGTCGGTCGTCGGGCTGCTGCGCCCGTGGCGGGCGCCGTGGCGCAGCGCGATCCAGGTCAGCAGTGGAATCATGGCCAGCATCCACAGCAGGGGTGAGGTGTCGCTGCCATCGCCGAGCACGAGCAAGGCCGTCGAGCAGGCAAGGAGGGTGGCGATCAGGTAAAGCGTCATCGGTGCAGTGTTCAGGGCTGTAGGTGGGTGGCGGGTGCGCTACTCAAAGCAGGATTCACTCCAGCACGTGGGCTGGCACGCAGGGATATGCTGTGATGCTTGATTCCTGCTGGGCGCAAAAGTTGCTTCAGGTTAAACGATTTAACGCCTGATCATTGCATCCTGCTGACCGCCCATCTTGAAAAAACACCCGCTGTTCTCGCGTCTTGTGCTCGTTCTGGTGTGTCTCGCCTGCCTGTGCGCGACCCTGTTCGTCAGCGCCGGCATTGCCGCCGGGCTGCAGGCGACGCTCAGAACCGCCTCGGACCCGACGCTTTCGTCCCGTCTTGCGGTCCTGCAACTGCTGCAGGTCCTGCTCGCGCTGATGTTCCTTCTGGGGTGCGGGGCCACGCTGCGGATCGCGCGCAAGATGCTCGTGGTGCGCACCGATTTCGCCCTCGAGCGGCTCAACCGGCACGTCTTTGGTGCCACGGTGGCGTGGGACGAGGGCGTGGATGAGGTGGACCGGCTGCACCGGGCGCTGGATGGGGTGTCGACCCAGCTCGCCTGCCACCTTGCGGAGGGCGAACGGCTGTCGCGGCAGGCGTCCGAGCATGAGCGCTTCGCCACCCGGACACTCGAATTCATCTGTCAGGCCAGCCTCTGCCTTGCCGAACACAGCGCGAGCGCACCCTGGCTGAACTCACTGCTCGAGGACATGGCCGACTGCCTGGCGGTGCGTGCGTGTGCGCTGGTGCTGCTGGAGCCGGTGGCCGAGGGGCTGGGGGTGCCGTCACGGCTGGGCGATGTCCGCCGCCTGCAGTTGCTGGAAGCGTTTTCGGTCGAGGAGCTGTCGCGCGGAAACGGCCGGCACCGGGCATCGACTGCAGCC